>CAYXAS010000105.1:0-1623 GCA_964461665.1 uncultured Gaiellales bacterium | reverse complement strand
CCCGACCACCCATCAGCCGCGTCTCACACGTCTGTGGTCAGTACACCTAGCCGGGGGGAAGCTCAACCCGCGTCACCCGTCGAGGACGGCGACCAGTGACCGCAGCGACCTCCAGCCGCACCTCGCACCCCCTGCCGACCGGATGCCGAGCGAGCCACGCGGCGGCTGCCCGCCGCACGCGCCGCTCCTTCTCTGTCCCGACCGCGGCGAACGGACCGCCGAACCGGTCGTCGTCGCGCTGTTTCACCTCGACGAACACGAGCCTGCGGCCGCGCTGGACGACGAGGTCGAGCTCGTATCGGCCCACCCGGACGTTTGCTGCGACGACGCGGTAACCGCGAAGTCGGTAATGGAGGGCGGCACGACGCTCGCCACGGTTCACGCCGCGTCGGCGTCGACCGGGGCGTCTCGGTAGGCGCGCGCATCGAACGATCGACGGTGCTGATCGCAGGGCCCATGCAGACGGACCGCATCGGTATGCACCCGTGTCATGTAGCCGACATGGGACGAGAACCCGTATCGCGGGAAGACGGCGTCGAGGCGGTGCATCACCCGGTCGCGAGTCACTTTCGCGACCACGGAGGCGGCGGCGATCGCGGCGCTCTTCCGATCGCCGCCCACGATCGCATGATGCGACGGCGCCTCGGGTCCGAGCCGAAATCCGTCCACGAGGCACGCGTCCGCGTCGAGATCCGCCAGCACCTCCCGCAACCCCCGGAGGTTCGACCGGTGAAGCCCGTCTCGGTCGATCCGCCAGGCAGGGATGATGCGGATCGCCACCCGCGTCGCGCATCCGACCACCACGCCATACAGGCGCTCGCATTCGGCGGGCGTGAGTTCTTTCGCGTCGTCGAGCGTCGACAGCGCGCGGACGCGCGGCCCCGTCAGCCGCTCGTAGTCGAACAGCACCCCGGCGGTGACGAGCGGTCCCGCGAGCGACCCGCGACCCGCCTCATCGGCGCCGCCGACGAACCGGGCACCGAACCTCCGGTCGAACCGGATGAGCCGCTGCCCGACGGGGATCGCCACGCGGCGAGGATAGCCCCGCGACGCGGTGGGTTCGTGCCGGGAGGGTGCCGACCTTGCACCGAGATCGATCACGCGCGCCGGAGCGGCGCGGGCGGCTAGCGGGGACGGAGCTCGCGGATCCGCGCCTTCTTGCCGACGCGGTCGCGGAGGTAGTACAGCTTCGCCCTGCTGACGTCGCCGATCATCGCGACCTCGAGCTTGTCGATCTTCGGCGAATGGAGCGGAAACGTGCGCTCGACGCCAACGCCGAACGAGTTCTTCCGGACGGTGAACGTCTCGCGCACACCGGAGCCCTGGCGCTTGATGCAGACGCCCTCGAACACCTGGACGCGGTGGCGTGCGCCCTCGATCACCTTGAAATGGACGCGAACGGTGTCGCCCGGCTTGAAGACCGGGATGTCATCCCGCGCCTGGCGCTGCTCGATGCTCTCGATGATCGTGCTCATTGGAAAGGGGGTCGCCCGCAGACGGAGCGGCCGGGGATGATAGCGGAAGCCCGGAGGCGATCGGTTCGGCCGACCCCCTCCGGATTCCCAATCCCTAGGTGGACTAACCACACACCTTCGAGACGCCTGATCGCGTCCGAGCCTCCCG
>CAYXAS010000104.1:0-1678 GCA_964461665.1 uncultured Gaiellales bacterium | reverse complement strand
GAGGCTCGGACGCGATCAGGCGTCTCGAAGGTGTGTGGTTAGTCCAGCTAGGCGCGCAGGGGTTCCTGCGAGGGATCGCCGATCTGCGGCCACCGCTGCTGCTCCTCGTCGGGGGGAACCTGCTGAACGTCGTGCTGGAGGTCTGGTTCGTGTACGGGCTCGACTGGGGGGTCACCGGCTCCGCATGGGGGACCGCGCTCGCGCAGACGGCGATGGGAGTCGGGTTCGTGGTACTGCTCCTCCGCCGGGTCGCACCGGGCGACCGCCGCGTGAGTCTCGAGCCGATCCGTCGCCTCCTCGGGATCGGGAAGTACCTGTTCCTGAGAACCGCCGCGCTGATCACCTCATTCCTGCTCGCAGGTGGTGTGGTCGGGAGGCTCGGTGACGCGCCGCTCGGCGCGTACCACGTGACGTTCCAGCTGTGGGTGTTCCTCGCACTCGTCCTCGATGCGGTCGCGATCGCAGGACAGATCGTCGTCGGGCGCGAGCTCGGGGCGGGGCGCGCGGAGGAGGCGTACCGGGCGAGCGTCCGGATGATCCGTCTCTCGGTTGCGACCGGGGCGGTGTTCGCGGTCGCGTTGCTCGCGCTCGCCGACGTGCTCCCGCGCGCCTTCACCGGGGATCCGGCGGTGCTCGCGCAGTGCGCGCTCGCGTGGCCCGTGTTCGCGCTGATGCAGCCGCTGAACGGCGCGGTGTTCGCGCTCGACGGGATCCTGATCGGCGCGAGCGACGGACGGTTCATCGCCATCTCGATGATCGGCGCGTTCGCGTGCTGCGCGCTGGCGCTCGTCGCGGTCTCGGCGCTCGACGGCGGAATCCGTGGTGTGTGGCTGGCGCTCGTCGTGCTCGTCGTAGCCCGACTCGCGACGATGGGGTCACGGTTCCTGCGCCGCCGGTGGCTCGTGACCGGCTGGGCGTAACCTGTCGTGGATGGAAGCGCGAAACGTCCTCGGCGGCCCTCTCGAGCCATGCTCGTTCGATCCGCTCACCGGGTTCTGGCGCGACGGTCACTGCCGTACCGGTGGGCAGGACATCGGTGTCCACGGCGTCTGCGTCGTGATCACCGACACCTTCCTCGAGTTCTCGAAGGAGGCAGGGAACGACCTCTCGACTCCGCTCCCGGAATACGGCTTCCAGGGACTCCAGGAGGGGGATCGCTGGTGCCTCTGCGCGCCGCGCTGGCAGGAGGCACTCGAACACGGAAGGGCGCCAGAAGTCGTGCTCGAGGCAACGTCGCTCGCGTCGCTCGAGTTCGCGTCGCTCACCGATCTCCGCGCCCACGAGGCGCAGCCGTAGCCGTCAGGTCGCGCGTCTGAGGTCTCGCACTTCGCGCGACACGAGCTGGACGGCGGTCGCCACGAAGATCAGCGCTGCGCACGCCCACAGCGTCGCGTTCACACCGAACTGTTCCGCGGCGGGGCCGACGACCGCGTACCCAACCGGGATCAGCCCGATCGACCCGATCGCGTCGAACGCGGAGACGCGCGAGAGCACATCGTTCGGGACATGGATCTGGAGCGCGGTGTCCCAGAGGACGGTGAAGAGCTCGATCCCAATCCCCGCGAGTGCAGCACCCGCCGCGATCAGCGGCCACGGAGCCTCCGCCGCGAGTAGCCCGACCGGCAGGACGATCAGAAAGGTCGCGTACACCCCGGTGCGCAGTGGGTATGTCGGTCGG
>CAYXAS010000103.1:0-1759 GCA_964461665.1 uncultured Gaiellales bacterium | reverse complement strand
CCTACTGCGCGAAAGCTACCGCGAAGGCGGCAAGGTCAAGAAGCGGACCCTCGCGAACCTGTCGGACTGGGCACCCGGTCGGCTCGACTCCCTCCGGGCGGCGCTGCGTGGCGACGCCGTACCGCGGGCGGCGGCGATGGAGATCGTCCGGAGCCGGCCTCACGGGCACGTCGTCGCGGTGCTGGGAACGGCCTTGAAGCTCGGGTTGGACAGCCTGCTGGCGACGAAGCGGTCGCGGGAGCGTGACCTTTGCCTCGCGATGATCGTCGCCCGGGTGCTCGATCCCCGGTCGAAGTTGGCGACGGCATCTGGGCTCACCGAGGCCACGCTGCACCACACGCTCGGCGAGGTGCTCGGGGTGGGCGATGCCACCGTGGACGAGCTGTACGGCGCGCTCGACTGGCTGCTCGCCGCGCAGGCTCGCGTCGAGAAGAAGCTGGCGGCGCGTCACCTCTCGGACGGGTGCCTAGTGCTCTACGACCTCACCTCGACGTGGATGGAGGGTCGGAAGTGCCCGCTCGCGCGTCGGGGCTACTCCCGCGATGGAAAGAAGGAAAACGCCCAGGTCGTGTTCGGCGTGCTCACCGATCGCGACGGTTGCCCCGTGGCGGTCGAGGTGTTCCCCGGCAACACCGCGGACCCGGCGACCGTCGCGGCGCAGCTGAAGAAGCTGGTGCTCCGCTACGGCCTGCGCCGTGTCGTGATCGTCGGCGATCGAGGCATGCTCACCGACGCGCGCATCCGCGAGGATGTGGCCGCGTATCCGGAGATCGACTGGATCAGTGCACTCCGCGCCCCCGCGATCCAGGAGCTGCACCGGTCCGGCGCCATCCAGCTCTCGTTGTTCGAGCAGACCGACCTGGTGGAGGTCACCCACCCCGACTTCCCCGGCGAACGGCTCGTGGTGTGCAAGAACCCGCTGCTGGCGGCCGAGCGGGCGCGCAAGCGCATCGACCTGCTGGCGGCGACCGAGGACGCCCTGAAGAAGGTCCAGGCCGCCACGCTCCGCGCGAATCGCCCGCTGCGCGGGGAGGACCAGATCGCGCTCCGGGTCGGCGCCGTTCTCGGTCGCTGGAAGATGGCGAAGCACTTCGCGGTCACCATCACGGATTCGACACTGTCCTGGACGCGGAACGAGGCGAACATCCTCAAGGAGTCCGCACTCGATGGCATCTACGTGGTGCGCACCAGCCTCCCGGCCACGGAGCTGGACACCGCGGGTGTGGTCAGCGCGTACAAGCGCCTGGCCGGCGTCGAGCGCGTCTTCCGGTCGATGAAGACGGTCGACCTCCGCGTCCGCCCGATCTTCCATCGAACCGAGGACCACGTTCGCGCCCACATCTTCATCTGCTTGCTCGCCTACTACGTCGAGTGGAACATGCGCCGCTCGCTCCGCGAGCTGCTGTTCGACGACGAGGACCCCGCCGCGGCTGCGGCTCGTCGCAAGAGCGTCGTCGCCCCCGCGAAACGTTCCCTCGGCGCCCTGAAGAAGGCCGCCACCAAGTCAGGAAAGAACGAGCTTCCGGTCCAGAGCCTTCGCACCCTGCTCGTCGACCTCGCCACCCTCACGCGCAATCGGGTACGGCCCGCCGCGGGCGGCCCGGAGGTCGACATCGACACCACGCCCACCGCGCTCCAGGCCAGGGCCTTCGAGCTGCTCGGGGTCCCGGCCCGGATGTAGCCAGTGCATGGAGCCTGTCATACGGGCGAGACGGGCGAAGAATGCCCGTTGTTTTCGTGCTCGGCGGTCGAACTTCGG
>CAYXAS010000102.1:0-1772 GCA_964461665.1 uncultured Gaiellales bacterium | reverse complement strand
GTCTACGCGGCCGGCGTGGGCCAGCCGCTCTGGTCCGGCACCGCCACCGTGACCGCGAGCCTCGACGCCTGGACGATCGAGACCACGGTCAACGTGAGCCTCGCGAGCGCCACCACCGGCGACCTGGTGTTCAACGAGGTCCTGTCCGACGGCACGGTCGACGGCGACCCGAACGGCGACGGCAGCCTCGACAGCATCGAGGACGAGTTCGTGGAGATCGCCAACGCGTCCGACGTCACGGTCGACCTCTCCGGCTACACGCTGGTGGAAGACGACTTCTACTACCTGCCCCGCCACACCTTCGCCGAGGGCACGGTGCTCCGCGCCGGCGAGGCGATCGTCGTGTTCGGCGGGGGCGACACCAGCGCCTGGGCGCCCACCCACTGTGCGGTGGTGGCCGCCGTCAACGAGGACTCCGCGCTCCCGTACGGCCTTTCCCTCAACAACGACGGCGAGACCGTGTACCTGGTCGACACCGCGGGCACGAGCGTGGCCGGGTTCGCCTACGGCGACGGCACCGGCGTCGACGCCATCGAGGACGCCTCGTACGTGCTGCAGCCCGAGGTGTACGGCACCGACTACACCCACCACACCTACGCCACCGACAGCATCGGCGACTACTCGGTGTGCGCCTACGCCGACGGCACCGCCCTCGTGGGGCCCGACGCGCGCTACGCCCCGTAGGGCAAGGTCACCGCGGGCCCGCTAGCCGGTCTTCCGGGCGGGCACGCCGAAGATCGGCTTCGTCAGGATCTGCCGGATCACTGATCCGCTGATCTCGCTCTGGAACAGCTCCGTCCAGGTCGGCTCGTCGCTCGTGTCTTCCTCGGTGTTGTTGGCCGCCTGCTCGCGGGTCAGCACGCGGGTGGGCTTGCGCCCCCGCAGCGACACCGCGACCGCGACCAGGTCTTGCGGCTCGGGAACGAAGGGCAGGTGTAACAGTTCAGCGCCGTGTGGCGGCGTTGGTGAGCGCCTTTCTGCGTGATCGTCCTGGATCTTTGACACGTCAAGAGCTACGCTCGTGGGGTGCCAGTCACGGTCGAAGAACTCGTCGCCCTGGTGCTCGATCTGCGAGAGCGGCTCGCGGCGTCCGAGGCTCGGTGCGCCCGGCTGGAGCAGGAGAACGCCGAACTGCGCGCGCGGCTGGCGAAGGACTCGTCGAACTCGCACCGTCCGCCGTCGTCGGACTCGCCGTACAAGGCCAAGCGGCCGCGGAAGAAAGGCCAGCGCAAGCCCGGTGGGCAGCTCGGTCACGACGGATCCGCGCGCGCATGGCTCCCGGCCGAGAAGGTCACGCGGCGCAAGGTCCTGCGCATCGACGTGTGCGGGTGCGGCACGTCGTTGGTCGGCCTTCCCGCGACGACCGGTACGTGGTCGCGGCAGGTGGTCGAGATCCCACGGATCGTCCCGGACGTGACCGAGTACGTGTTCGAGGCGGTGCGCTGCCCGTGCTGCTCCCGGGTGAGCGCGCCGGCGATCCCACCGGAGGCGGCGACCTGCACCGGTCCCAACCTCACCGCGCTCGCGGCGACGCTCGTCGGCGAGTACCACCTTTCCCGGGATGCCTCGGCGAGCCTGCTCGGCTCGGTGCTGCACATGCCGATCTGCGCGGCCACCGTTCAAGCGTGCTGCACGCAGGTGAGCGGGGCGCTCGCGGCGGCGACCGCGGAGGTCGCGGCGACGCTCCCGGCGGCTCGCGTAGTGCACATGGACGAGACGAGTTGGAAGCAGGGAGGCGCGCTGCGCTGGCTGTGGATCGCCGCGTCGGAGCG
>CAYXAS010000101.1:0-1850 GCA_964461665.1 uncultured Gaiellales bacterium | reverse complement strand
CGGGAGGCTCGGACGCGATCAGGCGTCTCGAAGGTGTGTGGTTAGTCCAGCTAGCTCTGTTCTAGAGTCTGGGTGTGTCTGATGCGCCTTCGGATCGGTTGCGTGAGACCTATGAGCGTCGGGCTGAGGTCGAGTACGCCGAGCCGTTGGCTCGCCCTGACGAGTTGGCCGACCGCAAGTTCGCCCGGATGCACGAGCTGCTTCGTGAGTGTCTTCCGGTCGCGAGCTTTCTCGATGCCGGCTGCGGCGATGGCCGCTACCTCGCGGCGCTCGGTCGGGCCGGACAGGTTCCACCAATCGTCGTCGGTATCGACATCGCGGAGCGGATGCTCGCGACGGCACGGGAGACCTCGTTGCGGGATGGTGTCGAAGCCGTGTTCGTGCGCGCCAACCTGGAAGAACTCCCGTTCCCGGACGACACGTTCGAGCTGGTTCTCTGCGTTCAGGTCGTGGAGCATCTGCTCGAGCCTTCGGCAGGTCTGCGCGAGATCGCCCGGGTGCTGCGGCCCGGAGGGACGGTTCTGCTCTCAACCGACAACGAGAAGAATCGGATCACGCAGGTGCTGAACTACCCGCGCAACCTGATCGTCCGCGCACTGCATATCGGCGGGAGACGGTGCAAAGTCTCGTTCCCACATCGAGCGTTCACGACCGCCGAGATCGCCTCCCTGGTCACCGCAGCGATGCTCAACGTCGAGCGTGTGGGGACATTCCGATTCCATCTCGACCCGCCGTTCGACCGGCGCGGCACCCGTCGCTTCTTCGGTCGCATCGACCGGGCACTGCCGCGCCACGAGTGGGGCGATCTGATCGCGGTCGTCGCTCACAAGCGATCCGAACTGGCTCAGGACTAACTGACGCTCGCTCGCCTGCGTCAGCGTTCGGGAATGATGCTTGAGCGCTGCTAAGAGTGGCCGGGGCAGCGACGCGCTCGGAGGTGGCTCGCTCCGATCAAGCCGGGAGTAACGGCAAACCACACTGCGGCCCGTCCCGAGTGACCTGCGGACAAGTCAGCGACACCATGAACCGCTCCGGGTTTCATGCGGGTTTGCGGTGTTGCCTACCCCGGAAATGGGCGCACCTGGGATCGAACCAGGGACCTCTCGCGTGTGAAGCGAGCGCTCTCCCGCTGAGCTATGCGCCCGGGAGCGGCGAAGGCTAGCCGATCGGGGTTCGATGGACCCGCGAGCGCGGTCGGTTGAGGGGGGAGGACGCCCGGGTGGCCGTGGTAGCGTCAGGGCGTGCTCGCCTCGGCCATCACGCCGCTCGGGAAGACCGTACTGCTCCTCGTCGCGATCGTGTTCATCCTCTGGTCGCTCTACACCGCACTCGTGATTCCGAAGAAGCACCCGTCGTTCCCGCGGCGCCTCGACCTCTACATCGTTCTCTCCGCCGCCCTCTTCGTTGCGCAGATGACCGCGGTCGTCTGGGTGACCGGGACGCAGGAGGTCGAGCACGCCGAAGCCGCCGCACATGAGGTCACCCCCGCGACCGAGGCGGAGGCCGAGGGCGAGGAGCCTGCCCCGGCACCGGAGACCAGCGCGGCGGCGGGCGATCCCGTGGCGGGCAAGGACGTGTTCGCGAGTGCGGGCTGCGGCGCTTGCCACATGCTCGCAGATGCGGGCGCCGCGGGGGCGGTCGGCCCGAACCTCGACGAGAGCCTGCCTACCGCCGAGCTCGTGGTCGACCGCGTCACGCACGGCAAGGGCGCGATGCCCTCGTTCGCCGACCAGTTGACCGAGCACCAGATCGCGGACGTCGCCGCGTACATCACCTCGACGAGCAACGAGGGCTACTAGGTGTAGTTCCCAGACACGTTGTTGACGGTGTGAAGGGTGGTTGAGCCCTCC
>CAYXAS010000100.1:1342-1915 GCA_964461665.1 uncultured Gaiellales bacterium | reverse complement strand
GCCAGCAGGCCGAGACTCAAACCAAACAGCCTGCATGAAACCCGGAGCGGTTCACCTTGGGATCGCGACTCTTTGACAAGCCGCACCCTAGGAGGGCTCAACCACCCTTCACACCGTCAACAACGTGTCTGGGAACTACACCTAGGCGGGTCGGTGGGCAGCATGACACCGTCGACGAGGCGCTCCTGACTCTATTGTCAGCCACCGCGTGGTGACGAGGGCCGGTCAGTTCAACTGCAGCGACCTCTGCCCCGAGCAAGCCCCGAGCGCGGAGATGTGGCTCGGTCTGCGGGTGTCCGACGATGAGGGGCCCCAACGCGCGGGCACCATCCGTGGCGTGCGCGGCGCTCGTGGGCGTGACGGCTAGAGCAGGAGCTCGTCGTCGATCTCGCCGTCGCCCGCGCGACCGGCGCGTCTGCGCCGGAAATAGCCGAGACCGCCCGCAGCGAGGAGAAGCAGCGCTAGCCCTCCGACGAGGATGAGCGGGAGCGGGAGCGACGAAGGGCCAGCCGTATCGATCGTGCCGCCCGCGATCTCCTCCGGTGCCTCGTTCGACATTGGAACCTCGGTGCC
>CAYXAS010000100.1:0-1332 GCA_964461665.1 uncultured Gaiellales bacterium | reverse complement strand
GGTGGGGGCTTGGGATGGAAGAAGAACTGCCAACTTCGAACCACGGCCCGGGACGGGGCCGGCGACAGCCGGCGTACCGACAAGCCACCTCGGAGCGGGGTTGGCGTTCCCGCAGGCTAGCGGAACGCGGCGATCAGGATTCCGCCGCCGACAACCAGCAGCGCGCCCGCGACGAGCTTTCGCCCGACGCCCTCATGTCGGCCGAGGAACACCGCGGAGAGCGCCACACCCCACAGCGCCTCCGTCGCGACCAGGGGGGTCACGACGCTGAGACGCCCCCGGTAGAACGCCTCGAACAGCAGGACGTACGAGAGGCCGAAGAGCAGCCCCGCCGGTGCAAACGCGGGCACCGCGCGCCACACCGCGAGCGGGCGCCGCGTCGGCAGCACCCAGCAGGCGATCGCGACCGCGCCGGACGCGAGCGTCGCGGCGACCGCGAGTTGCGGTGTCACGTCCGTGTCGAGGGAGAGGTGCCGCACGAGCGTGTCCCGCGTGGCGAACACGAGCGCGCCGAGCATCGCATAGACGAGCCCGAGCGCCTTCAGGTGCGCCGGTCGGTCGCGCTCCGACGCGAGCAGCAACCCCCGCCGACGATCATGAGCGCCCCCGCCAGCACTGCGGGCGCGGCCGGCTCACCGAGGAGCACGAGCGCGAGTGCCACCGAGAACAACGGTGCGGTGGCCGCGGTTGCCGATGCTCGCGACGCCCCGACCTCGCGCACCGCGAGTGTGAACAGCACCTGACTGAGACCCGGGCCAAGCAGCCCTGCGAGGGCGAATGGCCACAGACCGGCGAGATCCAGTTCGCCCCTCGCAAGCGCCGAGACTCCTGCGACGCCGAATGCGACGAGCACCGTCGCGAGCGTTCCCGCGAGAGCGTCGTGACCGCGCGCGAGGGCCGACCGCAGCGCGACCGTCATCGCTCCGAAGAGGAATGCCGACCCGAGTGCGAGAAGCACCGCCCCCATCAGGTGGCCGCGCCCTCGCCTCGAGGTGCGAGCCGACGGAGCACGGAGGCCGCAGTCGGCTCGGCGAGGATGATCCCGACGAGCATCACTGCGCAGCCGAGCCATCCAGCCCAGCCGAGCCGTTCGGAGAGGAGCGCGACCCCGAACAGCGCGGCGAACGGCGCCTCCAACGTGAACACGAGCGCCGCGCGGGCCGCGGTCACCTGCGACTGGACCCAGGTCGCGACGAGATAGCCGAGCGACCCAGCGAACACGCCGCTCGCGACGATCGCGAACCACACCGCACCGTCGCGGGGCCACGCGATCTCGCCTAGATGTACTGACCACAGACGTGTGAGACGCGGCTGATGGGTGGTCGGGCTGCG
>CAYXAS010000099.1:0-1937 GCA_964461665.1 uncultured Gaiellales bacterium | reverse complement strand
GGAGGCTCGGACGCGATCAGGCGTCTCGAAGGTGTGTGGTTAGTCCAGCTAGGTGCCGACGACTTGGACGAGCCAGCGGCGGTCGCGCTCGCGGTCCAGTTCGAGGAAGAGCACGCGCTGCCAGGTGCCGAGGCAGAGGACGCTGTCGCGGACGGGGATCGACTCCCCGGCCGAGCCGAGCAGCATCGACATGCAGTGCGAGTGGCCGTTCCCGTACTCCATGTCCTCGGGCGTGACGTTCTCGGTGCGGCGATCCCAGTCGTCGTGCGCGTAGTAGTGCTCCGTCGGCACCAGCCGCTTGAGCATCACCGAGAAGTCCTCGAGGAACCCGCGCTCGTACTCGTTGACGCGCACGGAGCACGTGGTGTGCGGGGAGTAGACGCAACAGATGCCGTCCCGCACTCCGCTGAGCTTCACCGCCTCCTGCACTTGCTCGGTGATGTCGGTGACCGTGAGGCCACCCGCGGTGCGGATCAGCACCTCGCGGTGGAACGTCCGGAGCAACTCACCCTCGACGCTCTGATCGGTGACTTCAGGCTCGGCGCTGGTGCCGTTGCCGTTCCGGATCTCGGGCGTCGTCGACATGCTGGCGCATTGTGACACTCACGACCGGACTGCGGCGGGGAACCGCTGCGGTTCCCCGCGTTACGCTGCGGGCGGGCGGGCCCGTAGCTCAGTTGGTGAGAGCGACCGACTCATAATCGGCAGGTCCCTGGTTCGAGCCCAGGCGGGCCCACTGCGTGAGACGTCCCGACCCGCATCGCCGGGCGGGCGGTCTCTGCTCCTATGTGCGCGTTGACTCGGGGCGGCGATGTGCGCGTAGCCGAACTACGGGCGATAGCATCGCCTCGATGACGACGAGCGGGGGCGACGCGAAGGAAAGCAACAAGGACAGGCGCAGGCGCGAGAGCCACGAGGCGTCTGCCGCCTACTACGCCGACCCGCGCTGGCGGGAACTCCTTGGCGATCACAAGGTTCTCCAGATCGACGGCGGTGCGAAGGCGGGGATGCAGAAGGAGTGGGTGCCGCTCCGCCCGCTGCTCGAGTTGCTCGCGTTCGATCCTGTGTTCCCTGCTGACGCCGACGTGCTGCACTCCATGTTCGATGTGGGTGACGCCGTCGAATTCGCCACGGTCGGCAGGGCTGGGAAGTTCCGTCCGTACCCTGCCGCGACGACGTTCATCCCCATGGCGCTCGGCGGCGAGTCGGGCGTGCGGCGGTTCCACATGACCGTGGGGTCGAGCATGTCGTCGTTTCTGACCCCTGACATCGAGGCCGCGAGCCGTTACGGGCTGCGCGACTACGCGACGATTCGGGAAACGGTCGATGTCCAGACGACCACGCTCGACGAAGTGGTAGACGAGCGGGGAGTCCGCTTCGTCGACTTCATCAAGCTCGACACGCAGGGAACGGAGCTTGAGGTCCTGGAGGGCGGTGCGCGCACGCTGCGCGAACTCGTATTCGGCATGAAAGTCGAGGTGGGTTTCGTGCCGCTCTACGAGAACCAGCCGCTGTTTCACGAGATCGACAGCCACGTCCGCGCTCAGGGGTTCGAGATGATCGACCTCCTCCATCAGAAGCGGTTCTCGCGCGGGCGTTCGGACGCCGATGAAGCGTCTCGCGAGACGGGGCGATCGTCCATGGGGCCCGGTCAACTTGTCGTTTCCGACCCGCTGTACTTCAGGCGGATCTCGGCTGCTGTCGACCGCGTTGAGTCCCTCTCGGACTCGGAGCGCACCCGCTATCTCGCGGGCGCGCTGATCACCTGCCTCGTCTATTCCCGAGTCGACTACGCGAGGGAGTTGATCGCGTCCGTCCGCCCACTGATCGACCCGCACGTCGCGGACACGGCGCTCGTGCTGCTGGACGCCTTTCCCCTCGCCTAGTTGGACTAACCACACACCTTCGAGACGCCTGATCGCGTCCGAGCCTCCCGC
>CAYXAS010000098.1:0-2006 GCA_964461665.1 uncultured Gaiellales bacterium | reverse complement strand
CCCTGTCGGCGAACATCGGGCGCTGCGCTTCAGCCTCCACGCCGCGGAGGCTAGACGAGACGCCCTGCCGCTCCGGTGTGCGTTCCTCCGACCTGCGATGCATTGATCGGGGTGGTCAAGGAGCACGGGGGGCGAGCCCGCGACGGGCCCGCCCCCCGAAACCTCTTCCGGCGACTAGTTGACGGCCTTCTTCAGCTGCGAGCCAGCCGAGAACTTCGGCGCGTTCGATGCCGCGATCTGAACCCTCGCGCCCGTGCGGGGGTTCACGCCCTGCCGCGCGTTGCGCCGCGTGACGCTGAACTTGCCAAACCCGGTGAACGCGACGCTGTCGCCACCCTGAAGCGCTGCGGTGATCGAGTCGAGGACGGCGTCCACCGCCGTGCCCGCGTCACGCTTGCTGATCCCCGCCCGACCGGCGACGGCGTCGACGAATTCCTGCTTTGTCACTGTCCCTCCTCTTTCTCTTCGATTCGACGATCCCCAGGAGAACGACCAGCGTTCCCCCGACCACCGTCAGGTTGCGGGATCCGGCTCCCCGCCCCGGGTCGCGAGCAGGTCACGCGCCGCGTAGAGCGACGAGAGACGCACTCCTGCCCGGGCGAGCGCATCGCTACCGCCCTGTTCGCGGTCGACGACGCACACGGCGTGGCGCACGACGAGCCCTGCTGAGCGAACGGCCTCCACTGCCTCGACCAGAGCGCCACCCGAGGTGACGACATCCTCGACGAGACAGACGAGGTCACCGGGCTCGAACAGCCCTTCGACCCGGTTCGCCGTCCCGTATCCCTTGGTTGCATCACGGACAATGATGAAGGGCAGACCGGACGCCATGGACGCCGAGGCAGCGAGCGCGACCGCACCGACAGCCGGACCGCCGAGCAGTTTCGTGTTTGGCTCGACCTGCGCCACGGCCGCCGCAAGCCGTTCGCCGAGCGGACGGAGCAGTTCGGGCACGGTCTCGAACCGGTACTTGTCGAGATACCAGCGCGACCGGGCGCCCGACCGGAGCAGGAAGTCGCCTTCGAGCAGCGCGGCCTCGACAAGCAGGAGACCGAGCGCATCGACTGGGGCCGACCGCGAGGGGGCTTCCGTCACGCCGCCCGACGCTAGCAAGCACACTGCGCGGATGCAGAGCCTGCGCCCCGCGTTCGCGCGGTTCTTCTCCGTACGTGGCACGCACCTCGCCGCGATGATCGCGTACTTCGCGCTCGCCTCGTTCGTGCCGCTCGTGTTCGTCGCACTCGCGGTACTGAGCCTCGTCGGTGCGGCCGATGAATCATCGTTGCTCGTCGGGTATCTCGAGCAGGTGTTCCCAGGAACATCCGTCGAACGGATCGCGGAGATCGTCGAGAGCGTGCTGGAGAGCGCGGCCGCACTCGGGATCGTGGGCGCCGTCGCACTCGCATGGAGCACGCTCTCGCTCTTCAGCGCGCTCGAGTCGGTCTTCAACCTCGTTTACGGGCGGCCGAACCGAGGCTTCCTCCGCGGGAAGGCACTCGCGACCGTGGCGATGGGGATCGCGCTCGTCGGGCTCTTCACGGCGCTCGTCGTGGGCACCGCCGGGCATGACCTCCTGCGTCGGCACGCGCCCGACGGGTTCGCCGACCGGTGGGTGGCGCTCGCGCTCGGCGCCGTTCTCTCCGGTGCGGCGCTCCTCACCTTCCTCATCGCCGCCTATTCACGACTGACGAACGCGCGTGTCACGATCCGGAGCGCGCTCCCCGGCGCGGCACTCGCGACGGTGGTGCTGGTCCCCGCGCTCCAGTCACTCCCGGTGTTCGTGTTCGCGACGTCAGGGCTCGTCACTCTGCAGGCGCTCGGCGCGACGTTCCTCCTCCTGTTCTGGCTCTACGTGATGGCGAATGTCGTCGTCTTTGGGGCGGTGTTCAACTGGCAGCTCGCGCACGGCTCCACCGACGCCCCTGTGCTGCCGCGGCACCCGGTCGCGGAAGCCGCCTAGCTGGACTAACCACACACCTTCGAGACGCCTGATCGCGTCCGAGCCT
>CAYXAS010000097.1:0-2022 GCA_964461665.1 uncultured Gaiellales bacterium | reverse complement strand
CTCAACCACCCTTCACACCGTCAACAACGTGTCTGGGAACTACACCTAGGGGGGCTTGAAGGCCCCCTGGAGTCAGGCTATCGAGCAGGGTGCGACGTGTCTGCTCCGCAGCTGAGTCAACTTTGCGCCTGCGACCGGCACAGTGCGTGTCAGTCAGTCTCGGGGCGGAGGACTCGCAGATCATGGTGACCCGTGGCCGCGGGGGCGACGGGCACGGCGCGCGTGTCAGTCGGCGTCGGTGCCGATTCGGCAGATCGGATCACCGATCGCAACCGCCGCCCCGGGGCCGACCACGACCTCCTGCACGACACCCGCTCGGGGGGACCGAACTTCGTTCTCCATCTTCATCGCCTCGATCACGCAGATCACCTGCCCGGCCTCGACCACCGAACCCTCCGTCACATCCACCTTCAGGACCGTCCCCTGCATGGGACTCGCGACCGCACCGGTGCCACCGTGACCACGGATCGACTCCCGCGCGTCGCGCCGACGTGCAAGCGCAGCCCAGGGCGGCTCGGGCGTCTGGAGCCGCACCTCGACCGCACGCCCATCGACCTCGACCTGGATCACGCGGGGGAGCGAGCGTGTCGGTTCGTTGCCATCCGAGGCGACAGATAGCTTCGTTGCCTGATGAGACGACAGTTCCTCTGCGCGCTTCGCGATCTCCGCCGACTCGACGATCCCGTGACACGTGGCGCCCGCGATGAAGCACGGGTGCTCAAGAAGCGCGCGGTGGAACCCGACGAGGCTCGGCACGCCCTCGATCCGAAACTCCGCGAGCGCGCGCAACATCCGCCGCCGCGCCCGATCGCGATCGGTGTCGTGGACGATCAGCTTCGCGATCATCGGGTCGTACAGGTCGCTGATCTCGTCACCCGCGCGGACACCGGAGTCGACCCGGACACCCGGGCCCGAAGGCTCCTCGTAGACCGTGATCCGGCCTGGCGCCGGCAAGAAACCGGCGCTGACATCCTCCGCGTTGATCCGGCACTCGATCGCGTGGCCCCGCAGCACCACGTCCTCCTGCGAAATCGAGAGCGGGTTTCCGGCCGCGACCAGGATCTGTTCGCGCACGAGATCGATCCCGGTCACGAGCTCCGTCACCGTGTGTTCGACCTGGATCCGCGTGTTCATCTCCATGAAGTAGTACGACCCGTCTCCGGCGAGCAGCCCCTCGATCGTCCCTGCCGACCGGTACCCAGCCGCCCGAGCGGCCGCGACCGCGATCGCACCGATGCGCGCCCGCAACTCGTCGCCCACCGCGGGGGACGGCGTCTCCTCGATCAGCTTCTGATGACGTCGCTGGATCGTGCAATCCCGCTCGCCGAGATGGATCACGTTTCCGTGCCCGTCCGCGAGCACCTGGACCTCGACGTGGCGGGGGCCTTCGATGAACCGCTCGACGTAGACGGCGTCATCGGCGAAGTACCTCAGCCCCTGGCGGGTCGCTGCTTCAAACGCGCGCTCGGCCCCGCTGGCGTCATGCACAACCTCCATCCCCTTGCCGCCGCCTCCGCCGCGCGCCTTCACGATCAACGGATACCCGAGCTCGGCGCCGAGTTCGACGACCTGTGCAGCCGACGCGACGGGCTCGGTCGTCCCGGGGATGATGGGCACGCCTGCGGCCTGCATCGCAGCGCGTGCCGCGGTCTTCGTTCCCATCAGCTCGATCGCGGCGGGCGGCGGTCCGATCCAGACGATCCCGGCCGCCTCGACCGCCCGTGCGAACGCCGCGTTCTCGGCGAGAAAGCCGTAGCCGGGATGGATCGCATCGGCGCCTGCCCGCTGCGCCGCCTCGAGCACCGCGTCGATCCGCAGGTAACTCTCGGATGCCGGACCCGGGCCGATCCTGAACGCCTCGTCGGCGCGCTGCACGTGCAGCCGACCGCGATCTGCATCGGAGTACACGGCGACCGCGCCGATCCCCAGTTCGCGCAGCGACCGGAAGATGCGAATCGCGATCTCGCCGCGGTTCGCAACGAGCACCTTGGTGAACACGGCCATCTGGAGCGTATTCTCACG
>CAYXAS010000096.1:0-2756 GCA_964461665.1 uncultured Gaiellales bacterium | reverse complement strand
GGGAGGCCCGGACGCGATCAGGCGTCTCGAAGGTGTGTGGTTAGTCCAGCTAGGCAACCGCCTCAGGCGCTGTCGGCGTCGAATCCGAATCCGAAGGGCTGCTCAGGATCAGGCGCGGACACGCGAACACTCTTCACCGCGCCGATCGGGATCACAAGCAGACTCGAAGGCTCGCCCTCCACAACCTGCGGAACGAGCGTGAGGAACCCGAACCCCGGCTCCGCCTGGATCGATCGGAGGCGGTGACGCGCTCCGTCGAAGAGCTCGACCTCGACATCGACAGCCTCGAGGCGCTGTTCCTCACGGAACCGCTCGACGATCCGGAGCAGGCGCGTCACGAGCTCGTCGAGCGGGCCTGTCATCCCCGGTGTCCAGATCTGGCTCATCTCAGAAGAGCGCTCCTTCGCCGCCCGCGGTGAGCCCGAGATGGGCGCGCCCCGCGTCGGTCACGATCCTGCCACGCGGCGTGCGCTGGAGGAAGCCGAGTTGGAGCAGGTAGGGCTCGTACACGTCCTCGATCGTGTCCGGCTCCTCCCCGAGCGCGACCGCGAGGGTCGAGAGGCCGACAGGCCCACCGCCGAACCGGTTCGCGATCGCGTCGAGCAACTCCCGGTCGGTGCGTTCGAGCCCCCGCACGTCCACCTCGAGCAGGGCCAACGCCTCGGCCGCCACGTCGGCGGTCACCCGCCCGTCGTGCCGGACCTCGGCCACGTCACGCACCCGCCTCAGGATCCGGTTCGCGATCCGAGGCGTGCCTCGCGAGCGGCATGCGATCTCGTTCGCCGCGTCATCCGCGATCACGACGCCGAGAATCCGGGCGGACCGGCGGACAATCGTGGCGAGCTGCTCGGAGTCGTAGTACCCGAGCCTGTACGTCATCCCGAACCGGTCACGAAGCGGTGTCGTCAGCAGCCCGGTCCGCGTAGTCGCGCCGACCAGCGTGAACCGCGGGAGATCGATCGTCATCGTGCGGGCGCCCGGCCCCTGACCGACCACGATGTCGAGCCGGAAGTCCTCGAGCGCTGGGTAGAGGATCTCCTCGATCGAGCGGTTGATCCGGTGGATCTCGTCCACGAACAGCACGTCGTGCGGCTCGAGCCGGGTCAGGATTGCGGCGATGTCGCCCTTCCGTTCGAGCGCGGGCCCGGCGATCGTGTGGATCCCGACGCCCATCTCCTCACGCACGATCTGCGCGAGCGTGGTCTTGCCGAGCCCGGGCGGCCCGACGAGAAGGACATGGTCGAGCGCGTCGCCGCGCCGCTTTGCGGCGTCAAGCGCGATCGCGAGCTGCTCCTTCACGCTCTCCTGACCGACGAACTCGTCGAGGCGACGTGGACGAAGCGATCCCTCGAGCTCCTCGTCCTCGGGCTCGAGCGTGCGCGCCACCAGCGACGTCATGCCGCCGCCCTCAGCGCGAGCCTCACGCGCTCCGCGGCGGGGAGCGACGGGTCGATTCCGGCGAGCGCCTGCTCCGCCTCGACGAGCCCGAACCCGAGCTCGACGAGAGCGTCACGCGCGGCGAGGTGCGGGGACGATCCGTCCACCAGCGCCGGGCCGATGCCGTCGAGTTCGGCGATCCGTTCGCGGAGCTCGAGCACGATCCGCTCCGCGGTCTTCTTCCCGATTCCCGGGATCGCCTGGAACCGCGCGTGGTCACCCGCCGCGATCGCGCGCCGCAACTCCGCGGCAGGCGAGCCGGAGACGACCGCGAGCGCCACCTTCGGACCGATCCCCGTCACCCCGAGGAGTTGGGTGAACAGCGCGCGCTCGCCCGCTTCGGCGAAGCCGTAAAGCGCAAGCGTGTCCTCGCGCACGTGGAGGTACGTCTCGACCGTGAGCTCGTGCCCGGGCTCGGCCTCACGCAGCACGGACGGGGTCGCGGCGACGAGGTAGCCGACCCCGTTCACGTCGAGCACGAGCCCTTCGGCGGTGCGTGCCACCGGGACGCCGCGGAGCCGCGCGATCATGCGATCCTCGCAAGCGGCGGGAGCAGCGCATGGCAGATCGCGACTGCGAGCGCATCTGCCTCGTGCGAGGTCGCAGGAGTTGCATCGAGCGAGAGGATCGTGCGCACCATGTGCGCGACCTGAGCCTTGTCGGCTCGGCCATAGCCACACACCGCGGACTTCACACGGGCGGGCGCGTACTCGACACATTCGACACCCGCACGGGCCGCCGCGGCGATCGCGGCGCCTCGCGCCTGGCCGACCGCGAGCGCGGTCCGTGCATCAGCCCCGACGTACGACTCCTCGATTGCGACCGCGTCTGCGCCGTGCTCGACGAGCATTGACTCGACGAGCGAGAAGATTGCTCCGAGCCGATCCGCCAGGTGCTGACGCGGCCCCGTCCGGATGCAGCCAGAGGCAACGACCCGGACGCGGGTTCCGTCAACCCGAACCAACCCGTACCCGCAGGCCGCGAGACCGGGGTCGATCCCGAGCACCTTCATGGTCGCAGGGTACGCGTGACCCCGGACGCGACTCACGCGGCGTCTAGATGGGTAGTTCCACGGGATCGCGTTCGCCGGGGCATGAGCCAGGCGTGCTGGGGCGCACGGGGAGAACGCCGGTGATGCTGGTGGCATCGGGGGCGTTCTCCCCGTGCGAAGCGGATGCGGTACGGCGCGACGCGGTCGCGTCAAGCCGTACCGCGGGAGCGACCCGGTGCGTCTGGATCGCGCCTCCGGCCCGCGAGATCGTGGAACTACTCATCTAGCTGGACTAACCACACACCTTCGAGACGCCTGATCGCGTCCG
>CAYXAS010000095.1:0-2912 GCA_964461665.1 uncultured Gaiellales bacterium | reverse complement strand
GGGAGGCCCGGACGCGATCAGGCGTCTCGAAGGTGTGTGGTTAGTCCAGCTAGCCCCCTGAGGGCGGCGCGAGCATCGAGACGGTGTAGACACCCTCTGCATTCCAGAGGAGGAACCCTGCAGCACCCTGGAGCCGGGCGCCCTCGATCTGCCGGCGGACATCCTCCGCGCGGTAGTTCCAGTCCTGGATCCACGGAATGAGCGTCGCACGTGTTCCGCGGAGGTCCTCCCTGAAGTCGGCGAGCGTGCGGAACACCGTTTCGCCAGGGGCCGCCGACGGCCGCTCGAGACCGAGTTCCCCACCGCCGTAGAGCGACGGGTACGCCATCGGGTGGATGTGATCGACGTGCTGGCCGATCCAGCCTGGCACCTGTCCGATCCGGAGATCGCGCGTCGCGGCGAGCCCGAAGAGCGCGCCGGAGACGCGCACGCCGTACGGGCGCAGCCGCCGCTCGGCGTAGGCGTAGAAGTCCGCGATCACCTCCCCGCGTCGGAGTGACGACCGCCCCGGATAGCGAGCCGAGGCGACATCGCCGTCGGACGGGAACCGGGTGTAGTCGAACATGATCTCGTCGAAGCCGGCCTTCGCCGCCGCGATCGCAACCGTCAGCGCGTAGTCCCAGACGCGTCGTTCGTACGGGTTGACCCAGCCGAGTCCCGCGCTGGTCGTCCAGACCGAGCCATCGGGGCGCTGGATGGCGAGATCAGGACGTGCGCGCGCGAGCACTGGATCCTGGAACACCACGACCCGTCCGATCAGGTAGATCCCGTTCCGGTGCATGCGCCGTGCGACTTCCACCGGCCGGTAGAAGGATCGGGTCGCGCCGATCTTGACGGCGAGAGGGAGCCCCGCGGGTGTGAACGCAATCGTCCCGCTCTCGTCCTTGACATCGAGTTCGATCGTGTTGAGACCATGGCGCCGGAGCCCGATGTACTCGTCGAGCTTCCCCGGAAGCGACGCAAGCGGCCCCGTCACGTGGATGCCGCGAACCTCCGCTGGGAGCGCGCCCGGGTCAGCGGTCCCGGTCGTTGCCACGACCGGGGCATCGATGGCGTTATCGCTCCCGTCGCTGACGGTCATCCCGGTCACGACCCCGGCGAGCGCGATCAGAGCGGCACCGAGTCCCACGGCGAGTCGGAGGTGCCTGCGGCGGCGAGCCCGCTTCCGACCAGGTCGGAGTTCTCCGAGCGGATCGGGCGGGTAGGTGTGTGTTGCCATGGCCGACGAGGGTAGCGCGGCACGCGACCACCCCGGCCGCATCGAGCCTCTACGATGGCCGTTCGATGGTGCTGCCCGACCGTGCGATCCGCCGCCTGATCGAATCGGGTCGGATTGGGATCGACCCGTACGACCCGTCGTTGATGCAGCCCTCGAGTCTCGATGTGCGGGTCGATCGACTGTTCCGCGTGTTCCGCAACTCCCGGTATGCGTTCATCGACGTGAGGGTCGAGCAGGAGGAGCTGACGGAACTGGTTGAGCCCGCGGCGGGCGATGCGTTCATCCTCCATCCGGGCGAGTTCGTGCTCGGCTCCACCCTCGAGCGGGTACGGCTCCCCGACGATCTCGTCGCACGGCTGGAGGGAAAGTCCTCGCTCGGGCGGTTGGGGCTTCTGATCCACTCGACCGCGGGGTTCATCGACCCGGGGTTCGACGGGCACGTGACGCTCGAGCTCTCGAACGTCGCGAATCTCCCGATCACGATCTACCCGGAGATGAAGATCGGCCAGATCTCGTTCGTGCAGCTGTCGGAGCCAGCCGAGAGGCCGTACGGCTCCGAGGGGATGGACTCGAAGTACCAGGGACAGCGCGGGCCCACCCCGAGCAAGTACTGGAAGAACTTCGAGGCGTAGCTGTCGATGGCGACGGTGCTCGTCACCGGAGCGAGCGGGCTTGTCGGGAGCCACGCCGCCCGTGTGCTCGTCGGGGGCGGCGATTGGGTGCGGGCGCTGGTGCGGAGCCCGGCGGCCGAGCGGTCGATCGGTGCGCTCGACTGCGAGCCTGTCCGCGGGAATGTCACGCACCCCGGATCGATCGCGTACGCGGTGTCGGGCTGCGACGCCGTCGTCCACTGCGTCGGTCTGATCGCGGGAAGCGACGAGACGTTTCGGCGCGTCGTCGCCGAGGGAACCGCAACGGTTGCCCGCGCCGCCGCGAAGGCGGGAGTCGAACGGCTCGTGTTGGTGAGCGCGCTCGGGGTCGGGCCCGATCAGCCCGACGTCCCCTACTTCCGGACGAAGACCGCGGCGGAGACCGCGGTGCGCGAGTCGGGGCTCTCGTGGTCGATCCTGCGGCCGAGCGTGGTCCTCGGCGGGGAAGCCGGGCTCCTGCCGCTCTTCGGCCGTCTTGCGCGGTTTGCGCCTCTCGCACCGCTCGTCGCGGGTGGGCGCCAACGTGTGCAGCCCGTCTGGGCCGGAGACGTCGCGCGCGCGATCGCGCTCGCGGTCGAATCCCGCGTGGACGGTGTGGTGGAGATCGGCGGCCCGGATGTAGTCGCCTGGAGCGAGTTGTGGGCACGCATCCGAGACCGGCTCGGGGTTCGGCGTCCGTCGCCACCCGTCCCCGGGGCGCTTCTCCGGCTCATCGCGACCCTCCCGCACGCCCCGCTCACGACCGACCAGATCCGGATGCTCCGCGGCCCCGACAACATCGTCCGCGACGACGGCGTGTCGATGGCGAGCCTCGGACTCTGGGGGACGATGCCGCTTGACGAGCAGCTCCAGGAGGGGCTCTGGCGGTAGAAAGAGCGAAGGCCGCCCCTGCGGACGGCCCTCACTCCCGGTGCCGACGATGGAGTGGTAGAGGCGGTTCACGGACGGCGTGATGCCGTCGGCGCGTCTCCGCGGTGCCCCCCACGCTGGCTAGGTGTACTGACCACAGACGTGTGAGACGCGGCTGATGGGTGGTCGGGCTG
>CAYXAS010000094.1:0-2935 GCA_964461665.1 uncultured Gaiellales bacterium | reverse complement strand
CCCGACCACCCATCAGCCGCGTCTCACACGTCTGTGGTCAGTACATCTAGCCCGCGAGACCGACCGCTTCGAGGATGCGGTTCATGTAGATCCGCAGCACGTAGAACCGCTCGAAGAAGAGCAGCAGGCCGAGCACAACCATCGCCGCGCCACCGAGCGCACTGATCACGCGGTAGTGGTCGCGGATCCGTCGGAACGCGCTCATCGATCGCGAAAACGCGAGCCCTGCGGCGACAAAGGGGACGGCGAGTCCGAGCGAGTACGCGGCGAGCAGCGCCGCCCCTCTCCACACGGTCCCTTCGGAACCGGCGAGCACGAGGATCCCCGCGAGCACCGGGCCGATGCACGGTGCGGCGCAGATCGCGAATGCGCCACCGAGAGCCAGCCGCGAACTACGGCCACGGGCCGCCTCCACCAGCCCCGCACCGATCAGCCGCTCCGGCCACGGCAGGAGCCCCGCGAATGCAAGCCCGAGAACGACGAGCACGAGACCGGAGACCCGCTCGAGGAGGAACTGATCACGGAGCAGTCCGCCGCCGACCAGCGAGGCGCCTACGCCGAGTGCGACGAACACCGCGGTGAACCCCGCGACGAACGGGAGGCTCGAGATCACCACCCGGCGCGTGTGCCCCCGCTCTCCTAGGCGCTCGGCGGAGACCGCCGAGATCGCCGACAGCCAGCCGGGGACGAGCGGGAGCACGCACGGCGCGAGGAACGAGACGAGCCCTGCGCCGAATGCGACGGCGAGATCCCCGATACTCATCCGTCGAAGCGGGAGAGCGCGTCGTCGATGCGATCGTCGAAGTCCGCACCGGGCGGCGCGCCGTCGGTGTCGAACGGCACCCGGCGGCGTCTCCACGTCGTGACGACAAGACCTACCCCAACGGCACCGATCGAGACGAACGCGATCGGGAGCGCCCACGCGAGGAGGTCGAGCCCCTCACGCGGCGGTGAGGCGAGCACTCCGGGGCCAAACTGCGCGACCAGCTCCTCCTTGATCTCCTCGGCGGTCGCGCCCGCGGCGAGGCGCTCGCGGATGATCTCTTTCATCCGCCGCGCAACAGGCGCGTTCGACTGGTCGAGCGTTGTCCGACACGTCGGGCAGACGAGCTCCGCCTCGAGCGCGGCCGCGTCCGGCCCACCGGCAGACGCCGCCGCGGGCACCGCGAGCGCAAGCGTGATCGCGAGACCGGCGAGCAGCCTCTTCACGTTCCCTGCCCGAGCGCGAGCGCGATGTTGCGTTCGAACGCCTCCCGGTTGCGCGGCGCATCGACGCCACCCTGGAGCCGCTCCCCGACGAGCCGTCCCGCACGATCGACGAAGAACGTCTCGGGGAACCCGGCGACGCCCCATGCTGCGAGCGAAGCACCGCGGCCGTCGTACACGACCGGATAGGTGATGCCATAGCGGCGGATGAAGCGGCGGGCGTCCGCGCGGAAGTCCTGCGCGTCAACCCCGACCACCACGAGACCAGCCGCTCGATAACGCCGCCATGTCTCCTCGAGGAAGGGCGCCTCGTCCTTGCACGGGATACACCAGGAGGCCCAGAAGTTCACGACGACCGCCTTGCCGCGCAGGCTCGTCAGATCGAGCACCCCTCCCTCGACGTCGAGCCGCTCGAACGCGAGCGCGGGCGCCTCGACCGCCTCACCGCGATCGAGAGCGTCGGCCGCACCGCCCTCGTCCACCGCCGTGACGCGCCAGACGAGCAGGGCGAGCAGGGCAGCAACCGCGGCGAGCGCGAGCAGCTGGGCGAGGCGGAGCAGACGGGCACTCATACGGAGAGGATGAAGACGGGGGTGCCGACGGTGATGCGGTCGAACAGCCACTCGACCTCGTCGATCAGCATCCGGATGCACCCGTGCGAGGCCGAGTAGCCGATCGACGCGGCGTCGGGCGTGCCGTGGATCCCCACGTACGGCGCGTTGATCCCCATCCAGCGGGTGCCGAGCGGGTTCCCCGGACCCGGTGGCACGGGGGGCTTCCCCTTCGCCCAGGCAGAGTCGGGCGGCGGGTGCCACCACGGGTCGCGTTCCTTCACAACGATCGCGAAGCGTCCAAGGGGGGTCGGATATTCGGGGACCCCGGTGGCGACCATGAACGTCCGTACGAGGCTTCCGCCCGAGTAGAGAACAAGGAGTCGCGACTCCCGGAAGACGATCACCGAGTACCCGTGATCCCGTTCCGTGACCACGGGCGGCGACGTCCGGAACGGGACTTCGAACACCCGTCGATCGTGGTCGAGAAGCGAGCGACGGAGTGCGCGCCGCGTCTCAGCGACCCGCAGGCTGCGACCCGTGAGCGACGGCGTGGCGTACGGCATCGTGTCGCGCACGACGAGCCGCGAATCGCGCGGGCCGCGCGCAGTCGCCGCGCGCAGTCGATCGACGTAGCCCGCGAGCGCCGCGTCGTCGATCTCCACGAAGAGCGGCACATCGAACGGCGGGACCATCTCGAGCGCCGCTCCGACGGCGAGCGCAACCTGTGCTTGAGCGCCCAACTCGGCGGGGGAGGCAGAGCGCACGATGCCCGCAGAGACCTGGAGCCGCAGTGGCCGCTCGAACCGCGCCGTCACGGCCGCGATCGCCTGCGGGCGCGTGAGGCCGCCGACCGCGTGACCCGCGATCCGGATCCCCCACGGGATGCGACGGGGAGAGGTGGAAGTCGTGGCGACCGGCGGCGCGGCTGCGGGCGGTGCCGCAGTCTGCGACTCGCCCGGAGTCACGGCTGGTTGCGCAGCGGTCGCCGTGCCCGGAGTTGTCACCGGCGGTGCGTCGTCTGCTCGGGCTGGCGCGGCGGCCAGCAGGAGCAGCGCAACCACGGCCGCAGACGCGGCGATCGACCCGCGAGCCCGAGCATCCCGCGCAGCCATCGGGCCCATGCTAGCTGGACTAACCACACACCTTCGAGACGCCTGATCGCGTCCGAGCCTCCC
>CAYXAS010000093.1:0-3004 GCA_964461665.1 uncultured Gaiellales bacterium | reverse complement strand
GCGGGAGGCTCGGACGCGATCAGGCGTCTCGAAGGTGTGTGGTTAGTCCACCTAGAGCAACCGCGACCACCGCGAACCCGACGGTCGAGACCGCCATCTGGACGAACGTCAGCGCACGGGCATCCCACTGCGGCGCGAACCGCTCCATCATCGTGATCTGCACCGCCGTCGCGAGCGCGTTCCCGAGCACGAGCGCGTTCCCGAGCGCCGAGCCGCCGGGCACTCCTGCGAGGAGCGCGAGACCGCCGATCGCGAGCGCGATCCCGATCCAGAGCGCCTTCGGAACCGGTGTCCGGAACCACGCGAGCGCCAGCAGTGGCGTGAAGACGACGTAGAGGCCCGTGATGAAGCCCGTGCTCGTGACGGTGGTGAGCTCAAGACCGGCGGTCTGCAGCCCGTAGGCGAGCGCGAGCATCAGCCCGGCAGCGGCGCCCGCCGCGATCCCGCGACGCGGCGTTCGCCTCAGCGACCCGAGCGCGAACGGCGCGAGCACCGCCGTCGACACCGCGAACCGCACCGCGAGAAACGCGAACACCGGGAAGACGAGGATCGCATCCTGGACGGGGACGAACGTGTACCCCCAGATCGCGGTCACCCCGACGAGCGCGAGGAGCGGGAGGCGCGCGCGCACCCGGAGAACGTACTTCTCGCGGCGGGGTCGCAGAGCGGTACCCTCGCCCCATGGCGACGCTCGACACGCTTGGCCGCCCCGCCCGCGATCTGCGCATCTCGGTCACCGATCGCTGCAACTTCCGCTGCTCGTACTGCATGCCGAAGAGCGTCTTCGGACAGAGCCACCGCTTCATGGATCGCAGCGAACTTCTCTCGTTCGAGGAGATCGAGCGCGTCGCACGCGCCTTCGTCGCCCACGGCGTCGAGAAGATCCGTCTCACCGGAGGTGAGCCGCTACTTCGGCGGGATCTCGAGTTGCTCGTCGCGCGTCTCGCCCGGATCGACGGTATCGATCTGACGCTGACCACCAATGGCGCCCTCCTGTCGAAGAAGGCGCAACCGCTCGCGGAGGCGGGGCTGGACCGGATCACGGTGAGTCTCGACTCGCTCGACGACGACGTGTTCCGCACGATGAACGACGTCGACTTCCCCGTCGCGCGGGTGCTCGAGGGGATCGCGGCGGCGGATGCTGCCGGGCTCCCGGTGAAGGTGAACGCCGTCGTCAAGCGCGGTGTGAACGACGACGGGATCGTGGATCTCGCGTCCCACTTCCGCGAGACAGGCCACGTGCTGCGGTTCATCGAGTTCATGGACGTCGGTTCGACGAACGGGTGGCGACTCGACGACGTCGTCCCCGCCGGCGAGATCGTCTCGCGCATCGATGCCGTCCACCCGCTCGAACCGGTCGAGGCTGCCTACCGCGGCGAGGTCGCCCGGCGCTGGCGCTACCGCGACGGGCGAGGCGAGATCGGCGTCATTGCGTCGGTCACGCAGCCGTTCTGCGGCGACTGCACCCGCGCGCGCATCTCGGCCGAGGGTCAGCTGTACACCTGCCTGTTCGCCACTGTCGGCACCGACCTGCGAGCGCTGCTCCGCGGTGGCGCGTCGGACGAGGACCTGGCTGCTGCGATCGGCGCCCGCTGGCGTGCGCGGACTGATCGCTACTCGGAGATCCGGAGCGAGGCGACCACCACGCTCCCACGGATTGAGATGTCCTACATCGGCGGCTGACGAACCGGCGGCTACGACCAGGGCCAGATGCCCGACGAGCCGGGGCGCAGGTCGAACGGGCCACCATCACGACACTCGGCGGTGCGGTAGTCCGCATCGCCCTCGGGGTACAGCTCGCGCCACCCGAGGTCCGCCAGCGCACGCGCGCGATCGGTCGGTGCGCCAAGCGAACCCGCGATATCTGCGACGCGTTGCTGCCCACGACATTCGGTCTCGGCCTCGTCGCGCGCGCCCGCGATGTGCTGTGCCTCGTGCGCCAACGTCCCAAGCGCCCACGCGAGATCAAGGCGTGCCTCGGCATCGGCGGGCCACCACTCGCCGGACGCGGTGACCTCTCCGACCAGGTCGCAGTCCACCGCCTGCATGTTGATCCCCGCCTCTGTGCTCGCGAAGGCTCCAGTGTTGTCGATCGTGATGTAGCCGTTCGAAAGCGCCGCCTCCTCGGTCGTCACCGTCTCCCAGTCGTCCCCGCTCCAGCACCGGACTTCCGTGTCGAAGCCCTCGATCGTGGACATTGCTGCGTCACCGAGCACCGGATCGATCCGGCTGCCGTGGTGCGGCCACGGTGCGACCGGGAGATCGCCGCGGACGAGCGTGAGATCCTCAAGCGCCGCCCACGTTTCACCGAAGGACGCCACCGCCGCGTCGAGTTCTCCGACGGCGGCCACGAACCGCCCGGCCTGGTCGTCGCCGCTCGCAGACACGTTTGCGAGGAATGTCACGGCTCGCTCGAGACGCAGGCACGACGAAGCGAGGCGCGTCGCCAGGGCGTCGGTTCTGTCCGTGGGTCCCGAACCGACCTCGCGGGAAAGCCGTTCGGAGCACCGACCGAGCGGGGGTGTGGCCTCGCGATACCGATCCGGATGATCAACGAGGTCTGTCCGCGCCGTCTGCTCGGCCCAGAGGTCGACATCGATCGATGCCTGCCACAGGGCAAGATCTCCTGCCCAGGCGATCTCTGCGGACCAGAGCCCCCTGCCCGCCCCACTCTCGTCGGGCTGCGAACCACAACCCGATGCGACAAGCACCATGCCGACCACGAGAGCGCCGAAGCCGGAGTGCACGTTTCCAACTGTATGTGGACGACGGGGTCGCGACACAAGCTCCATACGCGCAGGCGCCGGACGACCCGTATTCGTCGTGATTGATCCCACAGCGACCGCGGATGCCACCGCTCGGTGGATCCCCGAGTCGGGGCGAGCGTGCCCGCCGGGGACGGCATCCAGAGGGGCGTCGCACCACCCGCCGACGTTCCGCGCCCAACCTCCCCTAGGTGTATGTCCCAGGGAGGTTGTTGACGCGCTGTAGTGGGGTGAGGCCT
>CAYXAS010000092.1:0-3149 GCA_964461665.1 uncultured Gaiellales bacterium | reverse complement strand
ATTCCGGTGTAACGCGGGCGCTAAATCCGGAGGGACCCGGGCGCTGATTCCGGTACGACGCGGGCGCTAAGTCCGGACGATCCGGGCGCCCGGAGCGGGCGACGGGTGGGGCTCTTCGGCGCGACGGCCGGTGACGGCATCGTCGCGCGATGGAGCGTCACCCTATGCGCAAAGTTCGAGAGATTCTTCGTCTTCGGTTCGAGCGCGGCCTGAGCCAGCGCCAGATCTCAGCGTCGACGGGCGTGTCGAAGGGCGCGCTCGGCGAGTACCTTCGTCGGGCGGCGACGGCGGGGCTGACCTGGGAGGTGGCGCGCGGGCTGGACGACGTCGAGGTCGAGACTCGCCTCTTCCGCTATCCCGGCCGGAACGAGCCGCCTCGCCGCGTCCCGATCGATCTGCCGTGGGTACACCGGGAACTGAGGCGCACGGGGGTGACGCTGCAACAGCTATGGATCGAGTACCGGGAGGCGGCGGCGCACAGCCTGCCGTCAGGCGGGACGCCCTACGGCTACAGCCAGTTCTGCGATCTGTACGCGGACTTCCGCGAAAAGACGGACCTGTCGATGCGCCAGGTCCACCGGGCCGGCGAGAAGGTCTTCATCGACTACTCCGGCAAGAGACCGCAGATCTGGTCGCCCGAGACCGGCGAGGCGATCGACGTTGAGCTCTTCGTGGCGGTGCTGGGCGCGTCCAACTACACGTTCGCGGAGGCGACCCGCACCCAGCGGCTCGAGGACTTCTGCTCGTCGACAGTTCGGGCGCTCGAATTCTTCGGCGGCGTGCCGCAGATCGCGGTGCCCGATCAGCTGCGCAGCGCGGTCAGCGGACCGGACCGCTACGACCCCGAGATCAACCCGACCTACGCGGAGCTGTCGCAGCACTACGACCTCGCGATCGTGCCCGCACGGCCGGCCAAGCCGCGCGACAAAGCGAAGGTCGAGGTGGCCGTGCTGGTGGCGCAGCGGTGGATTCTCGCCTGCCTGCGTAACCGGACTTTCTTCAGCCTCGACGAGCTGAACGCGGCCATCGCCGAACTGCTCGAGAAACTGAATACGCGGCCCTTCAAGAAGCTCGAGGGCTGCCGCCGCTCGGCGTTCGAGTCGCTGGATCGCCCGGCGCTGCGTCCGCTACCACAGGCGCGCTGGGAGCTCGCGCGGTGGAAGAAGGCGAAGGTGAACATCGACTACCACGTCGAGCACGAGGCGCGCTTTTACAGCGTGCCGCACGCCCTGGTCGGCGAGCGCGTCGAGCTGCGCGCCACCAACTCCGTCGTCGAGGTCTTCCATCGCGGCCGCCGCGTCGCGAGCCACCCTCGGCTGTGGGGCCCCAAGGGCGCCACCAGCACCGTCGCCGAGCACCGCCCCCGGTCCCATCGCGAGTACGGCGCGTGGCCACCGTCGCGAATCATCGGGTGGGCGGCGTCGGTGGGCCCCTCGGCGGCGGCGCTCGTCGAGCAGATCCTCCTGGGGCGGCGCGAGCCCGAGAGCGCGTACCGGTCGTGCATGGCGCTCATCCGCAGCGCCAAGGGCTACGACCCCCTGCGTTTCGACGCCGCCTGTCGCCGCGCGATCACGATCGGCGCGCCTACGCGCAAGAGCGTGCTGGCCATCCTGAGCCGCGGCCTCGAGGCCAGCGAGCCCATCGACGCGGCCGCCACCCAGCTTCCCCTGACCGTCCACCACGACAACGTGCGCGGTGGCGACTACTACGACCGAAAGGAGACAGAGCCATCATGACCGACGAAGAGACCATCCAGAAGCTGCTCGACCTCAAGCTCGCCACCATGGCCCAGGCCCTCCGCGACCTGCTCGCGGAGCCGCCCGGCAACCAACGCTCCTTCACCGAGATGATCGCCGTCATGGTCGATCGCGAGTGGACCGACCGGGACAACCGCCGGCTGGCACGCCTGCTGCGCGCGGCTCGGCTCACCATCAACGACGCCTCGCTCGAGAACGTCTGGTGCGAGCCCGGCCGCGGTCTCGAGAAGGCGACGATGCGGGAGCTCGCTACGTGCCAGTGGATCCGCAAGAAGCACAACGTGATCGTCGTCGGCAAGACCGGCGTCGGGAAGTCGTATCTCGGGGCTGCGCTGGCGCAGGCCGCGTGCCGCAAGGGTCTGCGCGCAATGTGCGCTCGCGTCCCTCGCCTCGCTCACGAGCTGGCGATCGCGCGCGCCGACGGCACGTACACGGCCGTGCTCGCTCGCCTTGCCAGGCTCGACGTCCTCGTCCTCGACGATTTCCTGATCGCGCCGCTCAAGGACACCGAGCGCCGTGACCTCCTCGAGGTCCTCGAGGATCGCTACGGCACGTCGTCCACCGTCGTGACCTCACAGGTCCCGACGAAAAATTGGCACGAGATGCTCGCCGACCCTACGATCGCCGACGCCATCTGCGACCGCCTCGTGCACAACGCCCACGTCATCGCCCTCAAGGGCCCGTCCGGCCGCGAGAAGAAAGGACTCCAGATCGAGTCGTCCAAACCCACCCCGTGAGCCTCCACTCGTCGCTCCGCTCCGACACCTGACACCGCGCCCGTCGCTTCGCTCCGACGGCGCCCACGTCATCCCGGAACGAGCGCCCGGATCACGCCGGAACAAGCGCCCGGATCGACCGGAATACGCAGTCCGTGCAGGACCGAGACGCTGCGCTCCCGATGTTCAAGGAGGTCAAGCGAACGTTCCCGTCGCTCCTGGTTGCATTCGCAGATGGCGCATATCGAGGCGAAATCAAGACTCGCATTGAAGCGGAGACAAAAATGCGGGTTCAAATCTCATTGCGGTCCGAGGTTAAAAAAAGGGATTCGAGCCCATCCCCGTCCGCTGGATCGTCGAGCGGACACTCGGTTGGTTGAACCGCTATCGTCTGTTGTCAAAGGAGTTCGAACGCACGGTCGCGTCGAGCGAGTGCGATATTCGGCTCTGCATGGCTCGTCTCATGCTGCGCCGGCTGGCTGCGAGCTGAATTCCGCGAGATCCTCTTCAGGACACCCTCTTAGATATCAACGGAGACGGGCGGATCGGGATGGACGAGGGGTCCAATTGGGTTAACAACAAGACGATTGTCGACGTCAACGGAGACGGCCTTCTCGATCACGTCGACAACTGGGATGGTCTCCGTAGCGCGGTCGAGGTTATGATCAACACCGGG
>CAYXAS010000091.1:0-3376 GCA_964461665.1 uncultured Gaiellales bacterium | reverse complement strand
CCGACCACCCATCAGCCGCGTCTCACACGTCTGTGGTCAGTACACCTAGCCGACCTCGCGGGCCGTCAGACGCAGTTTCGGAGCGCCTGGGCCTCGGGCAGCGACTCGAGCTTCTTCAGGGTGTTGTTCTCGATCTGGCGGATCCGCTCGCGCGTCACGCCGAATGCACGACCGACATCCTCGAGCGTCGCCGGCGGCTCGCCGTTCAGCCCGAACCGGAGCTCGATCACCTGCCGCTCGCGCTCCGGGAGTGACGAGAGCGCCGCCACGATGTCCTCGCGCCGAAGCGTCACGGACGCGGTGTCAAACGGCGACTCGGCGTGCTCGTCGGGGACGAAGTCGCCGAGCGATGAGTCCTCGTCCTCCCCGACCGGCTTCTCGAGCGACGCGGGAAGCTGCGCCATCCGCAGGATCTCGCGCACCTCCCACACCTCGATCTCGAGCTCCTCGGCGATCTCCTCGGGACGGGGATCGCGGCCGAGTCGTTGCACCAACTGCCGCTCGATGTGGACAACCTTGTTGAGCTTCTCGACCATGTGCACGGGGATCCGGATCGTGCGCGCCTTGTCCGCGATCGCGCGTGTCACCGCCTGACGGATCCACCACGTCGCGTACGTCGAGAACTTGAACCCGCGCCGGTGGTCGAACTTCTCGACCGCCCGGATCAGCCCGAGCGACCCTTCCTGGATCAGGTCGAGAAACGACAGCCCGCGTCCGAGATAGCCCTTGGCGATCGAGACGACGAGACGGAGGTTCGCCTCGATCATGTGCTGCTTCGCGGCGGCGTCGCCGCGCTCGATCCGCTTCGCCAGAGCAACCTCCTGACCCGCGGTGAGAAGCGGGACGCGGCCGATCTCGCGCAGATAGAGCCGCAGCGAGTCGAGCGACGGCTCGACCGTCAGATCGAGCTTGAGCGGCGCAGCCGTCTTCGTATCGTCCTCGGACGCGGGCGGCATGACGTGCTCGAACGGGAGCACCTTGTGTTCCGCACCCTCGACGAGCTCGATCGCCCGGTCGGAGAGGTAGGCGGTGAAGTCCTCGACCTGTTCCTTCGTGAGCACGACATCCTCGAGCGAGGTGGCGACCTCGTCGAAGGTGAGGAAACCCTTCTCGAGACCTGTCTCGACGAGACGGTGCAGTTCATCGATGTCCGGGAGGGCGGTTTCGACTGAGAGCATGGAGGCTGTTATCCCCTTCGAGACGGCGTGGATTCAGGTGTCGAACGAGCTCGCGCTGCCCCCATCTCTCCACGCATCCCCGTCACGGCGCGCGATCGTATACATGTTTCCACCGTTTGGGAAGGGTGGATTTCGGCCTGTCGAGACGTCTCGATTTTCCCCTGCAAACGCGGCCCTTCCGCGCTGGGCCGATGCGCTCTCAGGCGATCCGCAACTCGCCGACGGTCTCGCCGAGACTGTTGACAACACTAGAATCGGCGACACCGGCTGCTTGCAGCCCGAGCAGTTCGAGGATGTGAGCGACCACGAGGCGGACCGCGCGGAACGACCCGTCCTCCACCTTGAGCGCAAGCCCGAGTCCCTCGCGGGACGACGCACAGAAGAGCCCTTCAGCGCCGCCCTTCGCGACCCAGCCGTCGAGCGCCTCGATCAGGAGCGCGTCGGCGGCGACCGGTCCGCGGAGCAGCCCCGGGTGCGCACGCATCGCGGCGATCACGCGGTCGGCGCCCTCGAGCGATCGGAGGCGGACGAACGCGTCCGCCGCAACACGGAGCGGGACAGCGAATGTCGGCACCCCGCACCCGTCGATTCCGGTGGCGATCGCGTCGCGCGACAGCCTGGTCGCCGCCTGTACCTCGGTGAGCATCGCCTCCTGCAGCGGATGGCGGGGAGCCAGATACCCGCGCACATCCCAGCCGCGTGCGCGACAGAGGGCGAGGAACCCCGCGTGCTTGCCCGAGCAGTTGTGCTCGATGCGCGTCGGATCGGGCCCCAGCTCGAGATCGTCCTCGGAGAGCCCAGCACCCGCGAGCGTCCTGCGCACAACCGCGAGCTGCTCTGGCCGTCCGAGGTGCGACGCGCAGCAGAGCGCGATCTGCTCGTCGTCGAGTGATGGACACGCGCGGACGACGGGGAGCGCCTGGATCGGCTTCGCCGATGAGCGCAGGAACGTCACGAGGTCGGCGTCGCCCGCCGCGAGGACGACACGCCCGTCGTGGACCGCGACGGCCTGGACCCGGTGCCACGCCTCGACGACCCCGCCCCGCGTCACCTCCACCACGAACGGTTCCATCGCCTGCACCCTAGATGCGCTGCTGCGCCCCCCAAGGCGTGACAACACGCCCGCAGCCGCGAATCGCAAGGGCTCCGACAACGACGCGTTGCTACCTTGGCCGCGATGGCTCACCTGCCCCGCGTGGAGGACATGCAGGCGGCCGCGCCGCCGGTCGAGCTCGCGCTCTCGCGCGTCGGGGTAACCGGTGTGCAGAAGGCGATCAGGATCCGGCGCGACGGGCTCCAGACGCTGATGGCGGCGACGATCGAGTGCACCGTCGATCTCGACCGGAGCCAGAAGGGCGTCCACATGTCGCGCTTCCCAGAGCTGTTCGACGAGGCGATCGGTGAGGCCGTGCTCGGTGAGGGGCTGCTCGTGGAGGTGCTCGCGGATCGGATCGCACGGCAGATCGTCGACCGTCAGCGGGCACTCCGAGCAGAGGTACGGATCGTCGCGCAGTGGCCGATCCGCCGCTCGACGCCCGTGAGCGGGCTTGAGACGCAGGAGATGGTGTCGCTCGTCGGGATCGCCGCCGCGAATCCGACCGGCTCACGCCGCGTGGTGGGGGTCGAGGCGACAGGAATCAACGCGTGCCCGTGCGCGCAGGGCCTGGTGCGCGGACTGGCCGCCGAGCGGCTCACAGATGCAGGCTTCGAGGATGGCGACGTCGAACGGATCCTTGACCTCGTCCCGCTCGCCACCCACAACCAGCGCGGGCGCGGCACGCTCCTCGTCGGGACGGATCTCGACCTCGACGCCGAGGTGTTGGTGGGGATCGTCGAGCGATCGATGAGCGCGCCGATCTACGAGCTGCTGAAACGGCCCGACGAACTCCACGTCGTCGAGCAAGCGCATCGCCATCCCCGATTCGTCGAGGACTCGGTGCGGGTCGCGCTCGACGAGACCCTCCGGCGCTACCCCGACCTCGAGAACGGCGACTTCGTCCTCTCACGCCAGGTGAACCTCGAGACGATCCATGACCACGACGTGATCGCAGAGCGATGGAGCACGGTGGGCGAGCTGCGCGGAGAACTCGCGGGCGGCCCCGCCGGTCAGACCACGCTCGAGCAGTGGCTCGCGGGCTGACTGCGCGCTAGGTGTACTGACCACAGACGTGTGAGACGCGGCTGATGGGTGGTCGGGC
>CAYXAS010000090.1:0-3878 GCA_964461665.1 uncultured Gaiellales bacterium | reverse complement strand
CTCTACGTCGACAAGGATTTGTTCTTCGGCTGGCCACCTTCGCTCTGTGGCGCGTGGGGAAGAGTTAGTCTTCGGCTCACCTTCGATCACACTGCTTGCACCTTGTCGATCCGAGTCAGGATCGCGTTCAGTCCGACTGGGCCTGGTCGTGCAGTCTGTAACCGCTCGCAGTTGATGTCGTAGGTCGGCTCGAGATCATCGTCATCGCAGGGCGCGGCGTCCCCGCGGAGCGCGAGAGCGCGGAGCGGGGACTCTGTCAGAAAGTCGATATGGCCCCCGTGCCTTGAGTAACAGGGGCCCCGGCGCCCGGCCCCCATCTTGGCAGACGGACCGGGCACCGGAGGCAAGCCCCGATGTCCGAGGTACCGCCGCGCGAGGCCGCGCGCAAGTCCCTGACGACGACGACGAGACCACGCGAGCGGACGGAGCGACCGCCGACGTGCGCGCAGTGTCGCTGCGCCGCCTGGTGGAACGGATGGCGAGTCGTTCACCCGATGGTCGCGGCGCAGGTGTCCGCGACGACGGAGCGATGGGAGCTGCCGTTGCCGCGGGCCAAGTGCTCGCGGTGCCGGCACGGCTTCACGGTCTATCCGAGCGGAATCTACCCACGGCGCCAGTACCAGCTCGATGTCGTGGCGGAGACGGCGGCGGCGGTGGCGCTCGGCGAGGTGAGTGGGGCCGATGTGGCCCGCACGTCGCGAGCGTCGCCGACGAGCGTGCGGCGATGGCTCGCGTGGGTCGCGGCGCTCGCGGCGGCTGGCGACCTCGTCGCCGTGGCCGCGCGCATCGACCCGGATGTGCCAGTCGCGACGGGGCTGGTGCCCGCGGCGCGGCACGACGGCACCGTGCGAGATCGCGCGGCGGCGGTGCTCGCAGCGCTTGAGCACCTCGGGGCCGCGCTCGTCCGCCGAGGCCTGGCGCTCGCCGCGCGCACGGGGCTCGGGCGCGTGCTCGGCTGGCAGCACGCGGAGCACGGCGATGTCTACGGGCTCGTCGCCGGTACGCGGCACTTGTCCCCGGGGATGGCGATCGAAGGGCGCGGTCGCCACGCGTAGGGTGGCCGCATGGACGACGGGGCCCGGGACGAGGACGCACGGCTCGCGGCGGCGCTGTTCCGCTACCGCCTGATCGCCGAGGCCGTCGAAGCACCACGCGGCGCGCGCACCGCGATCCTGCGCGGGGTCGCGAACGAGGATCACCTGGGACCCGACGGCCGGATCGTGCGCGTCACGGTGCGGACGCTGCAGCGGTGGGTGGCCCGCTTCGTCCGCCATCGGCTCGCGGGGCTGATGCGGCGGCCTCGCAAGGACAAGGGACGAGTGCGCAGCATCTCCGAGGCGGCGATCGCCCGCGCGATCGCGCTGCGCAAGGAGAACCCGGCGCGCTCGACGCCGACCCTCATCGACATCCTCGAGCGCGCGGGCGAGATCGGGGGCGGGAGTCTGCGGCGATCGACGGTGGACCGTCACCTCGACCGCCGCGGTGCGAGCCGGCGGATGATGCACGTGCTCGGGACGAAGCGTCACGTGCGCCTGTCCTTCGAGCACCCGCTCGACTTCGTGGTGGGTGACTTCCACGCGGGGCCGTACGTGAGGACCGCCACCGGCGAGATCTTGCGCTCGGAGCTCGGGGCCTTCATCGACCACTGCTCGCGCTACGTGCCCGAATCCCGCTACGGGCTCACCGAGGATCTCATGCACGTGCGTCGCGGACTGCGAGCGCTGTGCACGACCCACGGGCTGCCGCGCAAGCTCTACGTCGACCGCGGGCCAGGCTACCAGGCCGAGCGCTTCCACTTCGCCTGCGCCGAAATCGGCATCAACCTCGTCCACAGCAAGCCCTACGTCTCCGAGGGGCGCGGCGTCATCGAGCGCTTCAACCGCACGGTCAAGGACGCCTTCGAGGTCGAGGTCCGGATGCGTCCCGAGCCGCCGACGCTCGAAGAGCTCAACGCCTTCTGGCGCGCGTGGCTCGAGGAACGCTACCAACGCCGCGCGCACTCCGAGACCGACGAGCCGCCGCTCGACCGCTGGCAACGGCTGCTCGCGACGACCGAGGTCCGCCGCGCGGACCCCGTCCTGCTGGACGAGCTCTTGCGACTGCGCGCGCGCCGGAGCGTGCACCCGAAGACGAGCGCGGTCGAGGTGTGTGGGATCCGCTTTGTCGTCGACACCGCGCTGCGCCGGCGTCGCGTGCAGGTGCTCTACGACCCGAACGACCTGTCGAGCATCCTCATCTTCTACGACGGCCGCCGGATCGGCCGCGCGACCCCGCAGATCCCGGGCGAGCCGCCGGTGGAGGCGCCACCGAAGCCCAAGGCCCCGCCTCCTTCCGTCGACTACCTCGAGCTGCTCCGGCGCGATCACGAGCGGCGCCGCACCGCGGAGGTCGCGGCGATCCGCTTCCGTGCCGCCGACGACGACGCGATGGTGACGGTCTCGCGACTGGTCGAGCGGCTCCGCGTCTGCTGTGGCCGGCCGCTCGGCGAGGTCGAGGCCGAGCACGCCGCGCACGTCCTGCACGCTATCGCGCCGGTGGAGATGGCGATCGCCGACGTCGCGCTGCGAACCGCCGTCGCCGCGCTCGGTCCAGGACTTCACGCCTCGCAGTACCTCGACGCACTACGCCAGCACGTCCTGCGCGCCCGCTTCCAAGGAGGAAAGCACTGATGAGCCTGATCGAAGACCACTTCAAACTGCACCACCCGCCGTTTCCCCAGAGCGCGGCCAGCCAGGCCTTGCTGCACCACGCATCGCTCAAGGAGGCGCTCGATCGCCTTCGTTTCGCGATCGACCGCGACGGCATCGCGCTTTTGACCGCCGAGAGCGGCTGCGGCAAGTCGACCCTGCTCGCCTGGCTCGCCCGCGAGCTCGACGCGACGGCCTTCCTGATCGTGTACGCCTCGCTCTCGACCCTCGGCCCCTTCAGCTTCCTGTCGAGCCTCGTCGCCAAGCTCGGCCTTCGGCCCCGCCGCTTCAAGGGCGAGACGGCCCAGGACCTCGTCGCGCATCTGCGCGGGCAGTCCAAGAAGACGCTCGTCGTCGTCGACGAGGCGCACCTACTACCCGACCAGTCGCTGGAAGACTTGCGCCTCCTGACCGCAGAGAGCCTCGAACAGCGAAGTCCCTTCGCGCTCGTGCTCGCGGGCCAGCCCCTGCTCCGCGAGCGACTGGCCGAACCGCAGCACTACGCGCTCGCGCAACGCGTGACCGTGCGAATCCGTCTTCGGCCGCTCACCGACAGTGACGTCGCCCTCTTCCTCGACAAGCACCTGCGGGCCGCCGGCGCCAAGTCGAACCTCTTCGAGCCCGATGCCGTCACGCTGCTCTTCCAGCACAGTCGGGGCATCCCCCGGCTCGTCCAGAACCTCGCGCTCGGAGGCCTGCTCGCCGCCGCTTCCGGCGGCAAGAAGCTCGTCGACGCCGACTGCGTCCAGCAGGCCCTACTCGAGCAGGAGGGGCCGTGAGCTCGAGCTCGGCCCTTCTGCCCCCGCGCAACTTCTGGCTCTCGCTGCCGGCGCTCACTCCCGGCGAGGCTGAGCAGCTCCTCTACTTCGTCGACGCCCTGCGCGACCAGCTCTGGGAGGCTTACGGCCCCGTGGTCACCGAGGAGATCATCGACGACCACATCTCCCAAGCTTCCGATCCCGGCGACGACGACGACTTCTAGACCAGAGGGTCCCCGCTCCGCGCTGGCGCGCTCCGCGGGGACCCAGCCCTCGACGGCCGCGCACGATCGCGGCGACATCAAGTCCGAGCGACGAGCGTCACCAAGCCTAGGCCGTTACAACTGGCCTTCGAGCAGCGCGTAGACCGGCATCCAGTAGATTCCCGTGCTCTCCATGCCGACGTGCGTGCAGCCCTCAGCCTGCAGCCAGT
>CAYXAS010000089.1:0-4077 GCA_964461665.1 uncultured Gaiellales bacterium | reverse complement strand
CCCGACCACCCATCAGCCGCGTCTCACACGTCTGTGGTCAGTACATCTAGCCCGCCGCCGCCTCGAGCACGTCGTCGGGGATGTCGAAGTTCGCATAGACGTCCTGGACGTCGTCGTTGTCCTCGAGCCCCTCGATCAGACGGATCACCTGGCGGGCAACCGACTCCTCGGCGATCGCGACCGTCACCTTCGGCACCATCGCAAGTTCCGCGGACTCCACGGTGAACCCACCGTTGGCGAGCGCGCCGCGGACCACCGCGAGCAGGTCGGACGGTGAGGAAACCTCGAACGACTCGCCGTCGAGCGTTACGTCGTCGGCGCCGGCCTCGGCAGCGGCGAGCACGAGCACATCCTCGTCCACCCCGGCTGCGGCGATACCCACAAGCGCGCGACGCTCGAACTGCCACGCGACCGCCCCGGTCGTGCCGAGATTGCCGCCGTGCTTCGCGAAGAGGTGACGTACCTCCGAAGCTGTTCGGTTGCGGTTGTCGGTGAGCGCCTCGACGATCACCGCGACCCCCTCGGGCCCGTACCCCTCGTACACGATCGTCTCCCACGCCGCCCCGTCCTGCCCCTCGCCAGCCCCCTTTGCGACCGCGCGCTCGATGTTGTCCTTCGGCATCGAGTACGAGCGCGCCTTCTCGATCGCGTTCTGGAGCGCGAGATTCGAGTCGGGGTCAGCCCCGCCCTCTTTCGCGGCGACCATGATCGCGCGGGAGAGCTTCGAGAAGAGCTTTCCGCGCTTCGCGTCGGCCGCGCCCTTCTTGTGCTTGATCGTCGACCACTTGCTATGCCCCGACACGTATCGCCTCCGTCACCCGTTGCAGGAACAGTTCATGAACACGTGGGTCACCCGTCAGCTCCGGATGGAACGACGCAAGAAGCACGTCCCCGTCCCGGACGAACACCGGCGCGCCATCGTGTGAGATCAGTGTCTCGACTCCGTCACCGACCTCCCGGAGGCGCGGCGCGCGGATGAATACGCCGCGGAGCGGAGCACCGCCCCCCGGCCATTCGAGGTCGGCCTCGAAACTCGCAACCTGGCGGCCATAGGCGTTCCGATCGACTTCGACCGCGGCTAGCCCGAGGTGGTCGCGATCGAGGAGGATCATCCCAGCGCACGTCCCGAGGATCGGCCGCCCGAATGCTCTGATCGCGTCGTCAAGCCCCGCCTCGCGCGCGAGCATCATCATCGTGGTGGATTCGCCACCGGGGAGCACGAGCCCGTCGAGACCGTCCAACTGCTCTGCACGCCGCACCTCGACGACCTCCGCTCCGAGACCGCGCAGCACCGCCGCGTGTTCGCGGAACGCACCCTGAAGCGCGAGCACGCCGATGCGAGAAGGGCGCGCGTCCATGATCCGATGGTAACCCCGGCCCCGCATCGGGCTCGGCGCAGGCGCTACCAGCCGCGTGTCTCGAGCCGCTCGCCCTCGGGCAGCGTGCTCGCGGCGATCCCGACCATCGGTTCGCCAAGCCCCTCGGACACCTCGGCGAGGGTCTTCGGGTCGGCGTAGTGCGTCGTCGCCTGCACGATCGCGTGCGCGCGACGCGCAACGTCCTCCGCCCACCCATCGCGATCGAGCGCCTTGTCGCGTCCGGACTTGAAGATCCCGCTACCGACGAACACGCCGTCCGCGCCGAGCTGCATGCAGAGCGCCGCGTCCGCCGGGGTCGCGATCCCGCCCGCGGTGAATGTCACGACGGGCAGCCGCCCGTTTTCTGCAACCCAGCGCACCAACTCGATCGGGGCGCGCAACTCCTTCGCCTCCGCATAGAGCTCGTCATCTCGGAGGCTCTGGAGCCGCCGGATCCCGCCGAGCACCGCCCGCATGTGCGTGACCGCGTTGACGATGTCACCGGTCCCCGCCTCGCCCTTGGTGCGGATCATCGCCGCGCCCTCGCCGATCCGCCGGAGCGCCTCGCCAAGGTTCGTCGCGCCGCAGACGAACGGAACGGTGAACGCGTGCTTGTCCACGTGGTGCTGGATGTCGGCGGGGGTCAGCACCTCGGACTCGTCGATGTAGTCCACCTCGAGCGCCTCGAGAATCTGTGCCTCCACGAAATGTCCGATGCGGCACTTCGCCATCACCGGGATCGAGACGGCCGCCTGAATCTCGCGGATCATCTTCGGATCGGACATGCGGGCGACGCCGCCGTCGCGCCGGATGTCGGCCGGGACACGCTCGAGCGCCATCACCGCGCACGCACCCGCCTCCTCGGCGAGCCGTGCCTGCTCGGCATCGACCACGTCCATGATCACGCCGCCCTTCAGCATCTCGGCGAGGCCCGTCTTCACGCGCAGCGTCCCGATCTCGGCCATCCCTCGCCGAGTGTAGCCGCACCCTCCCGCGGGAGGCTCGGCCCGTGCGTCAGCTCCGCCCGAGCGCGGCGTACACCTTCTTCAGATCGAACACGGCCAGCTCGGCGGCGGTCGTCCCGGTCACGTAGCCACGCCCACGTGCAACATCCAGCGCGACGGCGAACGGACAGGCAGCGGACGCGAAGACCGCGAGCGGCTGGAGCTTGACGAGGTCGATGACTCCGACGTATCGGGTGTTGCCGAGCACCACGAACAGCAACCCGTGCTTCTCGTCCACCGCCATGTGCCCAACCGGCTTGCCCCACCCCTGGAGGAGCGGGCCGACCGTCCCGATGAGTGCCCCGGTGGAGGTGTCGATCACCCGGAGGCTGTGTGGGTCGCCCGTCGCCTCGCGCGGAGCGATGAAGATCCGCCCCTGAGCAGGCGAGTAGGCAAGCCCCGCGCCCCCGACGCGGTGTCGATCACCGAGAGCGCACCACTCTCGACCCCCACGATCCAGGCCCTGTGCTTCGCTGGATCGAGCACGATCCGGTGCGGAAACGCCTCCACGGTGTGGGTGCTCACGATGGCCTTGTCCGACGCGCGGACGACCGCGATCTTCTTCTGGCTCCCATCGGTCGTGTTCGAGACGACGATGAGACCCGCGCCCGGATCGGCGGCGACGTCGTGCGGGAGACCTCCGACCGCGACCGCACCGAGCCTGTGTCCGTCGGTGAGAGAGTGATAACCGAGCGTGCCGGACGACTCCGCAAGCCACACGATCCCGTTCGTTGGGTCGACGCGAGGCCAGATCGGCGATCCGCCAGCTCCGACCGACGCCACCTCGATTCCCGCCGCGGGATCGACAACCGCGAGTCGATCGCCGCGCGTCGCGCCGAAGTGGATCCCGCACCACTCGGAGATCGCCGAGCTCGCTCCGATGAACACCTTGCCGGTAGCCGGATCGACGTCGACCCCTTGCGACACGCCGACGGAGAGACGGATCGTCGTCGTCCCTGCGTCGATCAGCTTGACGCCTGGAGCGAGAGAGAGCCCGCCCTGGCCCGGAAGCGGCTCGAGCGCCTGCGGCGGCCCGGGCTGGGTGCTCCCGCCTGTCTGACCCGTGGCCCCCGCCGCCGGGGACCCCTGCGACGCCCCACCGACCCGCGTCCATGTGAGCTGCCCCTTCGAATCTCGCGCGCAGGTGATCGGCGCGCTGTCGGGCGTGGTGGCCTTCGAGCCCTCGGGTGAGCACGCGTTTCCAGCCGCAGGCGGCCCTGAAGCGGCCGCCTGCGCGGAGACAGCAGGAGCGGACACGACGGGCTTCGTCGTCGCGCGACGCGCCCAGACGAGCTTCCCCTTCGTGTCTCGCTTGCAGACCACTGCGACCTTTGCAGAGGTCGTCCCGACCGTCCCACTGCGCGCACACGGCTTCCCCACGACGGGGGCGCCAGCATGCGTGGCCGCACCCACGACACCAGCCGCGAGGATCGCTGCGGCACCGGCCGCGAACCAAATCGTGGCCCGTCCCCGTCTCATCAACCCCGACTCTCCGGCAGGCGAACACCCGTGTCAAGCATGGCACGACGAGCAGAGCGTCGTGGTGGATCCGCCCTGGGGTCGAACCACAGTGGTTCTAACTTGCACTAGATCGCTTGAACCACCCGGGCTACTGGCGCCTACGACACCGGGAGTCGATCACCGACGTACACCGACTGAACCCGGCTAGGTGTACTGACCACAGACGTGTGAGACGCGGCTGATGGGTGGTCGGG
>CAYXAS010000088.1:0-4337 GCA_964461665.1 uncultured Gaiellales bacterium | reverse complement strand
GGAGGCCCGGACGCGATCAGGCGTCTCGAAGGTGTGTGGTTAGTCCAGCTAGGCGGTCGTGTCGCGCGTGTGGCTGGTGTCGCTCGTGTCGCTCCTGTCGTCCGTGTCGTCCGTGTCGTCCGTGGCGGGCGCCCGCCGGAGTACCGCGTGTTCGCCCGAGCGGAGTCGCACATCGACCGCGTCCTCCGGGACACGGCCCCTGACCGCGACGAGCTCCACGTCGTCGAGGGTGCCGAGGATGCGCTCCGCGTCGTCGGGCTCGCCGACCGCCGAGAACCGCTGGAGCACCGGCCCGAGCGCCCACGAGGCCCCCGTCAGAATGCAGGCGGTGGCGAGCGCCTTGTGGAACCACTCCGAGCCGGGGCTGCCCCAGATCTCAACGAGTGCGAGCGCGGCGGCCACGGCGGCGAAGCTCCCCGTCACGCGAGCGAGGCGGACGATGGTCGGACGCTGCGCAACGAGGAGTGCGGTCGCCGCAAACAGCCCTCCCCCGACGAGCACGAGTGCACTCGGCGCAACAAGGCCGCCAATGTCCCCGCCGTTCGCCCAGATCGTCCACGCGAGCGTGACGAACGCGACGACCGCGACGGCGGCGAGCGCTGAGCCGAGCATGAGCGAATACCCACGGTCGGCGAGCGCAAGACCGGCGATCGCGGCTCCGCCGGTGTAGAGGAGCGCGGCGAGCGTGCCGAGGATCTTCCCGTCGGTCTCCGAGAACTGGCCGCGGACGATCGAGCCGATCGAAATCAGGGCGGCGGCAACGAGGATCGCCGCCGCCCCGATCCAGAACGTCCGTGCGAGACGGCCTCGGTTCACGCCTTCGCGGAAGCCTTCTTCGGCTTCGCCGCCCCCTTCGCGTTGCGGGCGATGTACTTCTCGACCAGCTCGCGCGACTGGTCGTCGCGGATCTGGACGGGTGGTGACTTCATCAGGTAGCTCGACGGCGCCTCGAGCGCACCCGAGATCCCGTTGTCGAGCGCGAGCTTCGCGAGCCGCACCGCGTCGATCACGATCCCCGCCGAGTTCGGCGAGTCCCACACCTCGAGCTTGAGCTCGGCGTTGAGCGGCACGTCACCGAAGGCGCGACCCTCGAGCCGGATGTAGGCCCACTTGCGGTCGCTCAGCCACGGCACGTAGTCGGACGGGCCGACATGCACGTTCTTCTCGCCGATGTCGTAGTCGAGCATCGAGGTGACCGCGTTGGTCTTCGAGATCTTCTTCGACTCGAGCCGCTCGCGCTCCAGCATGTTGAGGAAGTCGGAGTTGCCACCGACGTTCAGCTGCATCGTCCGCTCGAGGTGCACCCCGCGGTCGCCGAAGAGCGTCGCGAGCACCCGGTGGACGATGGTCGCTCCAACCTGAGACTTGATGTCATCGCCGATGATGGGGAGCCCGGCCTGCTCGAACCGCTTCTGCCAGTAATGCTCGCGAGCGATGAAGACGGGCATGCAGTTCACCATCGCGCAGCCCGCCTCGAGGATCTTCTCCGTGTACCACTTGGTGGCGGCCTCGGAGCCGACCGGGAGGTAGTTGACGACGACGTCGGTACCGGTCGCCCGGAGGATCCCGACGATGTCGTCGGTCTCGCCAGGGGCCTTCTCGACGACCTGCGAGATGTACTTGCCGATCCCATCATGGGTCATGCCGCGCGACACCTTGATCCCGGTCTTCGGCACGTCGGCAAACTTGATCGTGTCGTTCGGGTGCGCCCAGATCGCGTCGGCGAGGTCGACGCCGACCTTGCCCTGCACGACGTCGAACGCGGCCGTGAACTCGATATCGGAGATGTGATAGCCCCCGAGATCGACATGCATGAGTCCGGGGACGGCCTCGTCGCTCTTCGCGTCGCGGTAGTACTGGGTGCCCTGGAGCAGCGAGTTGGCGCAGTTGCCGACACCGATGATCGCTACGCGGACCTTGTCCTTCGAGCGTGCGGCGCCGTTCGCCGCACCGTTCTTGGCGGTGCTCGCCATGGGGTGATCCTTTCCGCGCCCGCTGGCAAACGGTGTCTGCCGTCGAGCGATTCGCTGGTCGTGTGGGATTTCAAGGCCGTCCGCGAGCGCGCGGACGATGACGTCATTCACGTTCGTCGCTGAGCGGGACGCCTCTGCCTGGAGTGCTTCCTTGAGTGCCTCGGGCATACGCAGGAGGACGACGGGGCTCGAGCCGGGGAGTGCGGCGCGCGACCGGCCGCTCGGCCGGTACGGCACGCCGAATGCGTCCGCGAGAAGCGAGACAGCTGCGTCGTTGAGGCTGCCCCCCCGGCGCGCGGTCTCGCGCACGAGACCGTCCTTCAGCGCAGGGGAGAGGCGTGCGAGCACGCCCTTCCGCAACGAAGTGCTAGCAACCATGCTGCTAGCACATTAGCACCTACTGGTCCGAAGGCAAGTGCTATACGGATTGGTCGGCGATTTCGCGCAGCTGGCGGCGCACGAAGAGGATGCGCTGAACCACTGTCACCCACGCCATCACGGCCAGCGCGTACACCGGCCACTGGAGCAGACCCCACGGCGCGAGACCGAGTCCGATCGCGATCAGCACGACGCGCTCGACCCTCGAGCCGAAACCGACATCGCCGCGCAGACCGAGCGCCTCCGCCTTCGCGCGGGTGTACGAGACGAGGAACGACCCGGCGACCGCAGCGAAGGCGGCGACGAGCGCGAGGTCGTTGCCGTCGCGCATGAACGCGAGCCCGATCGCCGCGAGGACAGCAGCCTCACCGACTCGGTCGAAGGTCGAGTCGAGGAACGCGCCGAACACGGTGCCCTTGCTCGCCGCGCGTGCGAGGGCGCCGTCGAGGATGTCCACGATCGAGCCGAGCACGAAGAGTGCGCCGCCGAGCCAGAAGAAGAGCCGCTCGTCGCGCGCCTCGAATCCGACGAGGGCAGCACCGGCGAGACAGAGCGCGACCCCCGTCAGTGTGAGCATGTCCGGCGTGAGCTTCGTGCGGGCGACCCCTCGCATCGAACGCTGCAGGATCTCGCGCGCTGCCGCGGTGTACTCCTGCTTCACCCGGTCGAATTGGTTGACGCGGGGCGGGGTCCCCGATCCGCCGGTCATGGGGCCACCGGTCCGGGTGTACCGCGGAGAGCGGCGCGGACCGTCGGCATGAGGCGTCCGCGGAGGAGCGGGACTCCGACCGCGAGTGCGATCGCAAATCCCGCGGCGCAATCGAGCCAGAAGTGGTTGCCCGTCCCCATCACCGCGAAGGTCACCCAGACGGGCCACGCAAGCCAGAGCGAGCGCGCGATCCGTGTGCGACAGAGCGAGGCGACGACGAGTCCGACGATCAGGGCGTCCATCGCGTGCAGGCTGGGCATCGCTGCGAACTGGTTCGACGAGAACGCGATCAGCCCGCTGTCGTGGTGGATCACGGAGTGCTCGGCGAGGGTGTCGCTGAAGCCCCACTCTGGGAACATCCGTGGGGGCGCGGTGGGCACCAGCACGTAGCCGACGAGCCCGACGAGGTTCGCCCCGATCAGCCAGTTCCGATAGCCCGCGAACCGATCGTGGTGGCGGAAGTACACCCAGAGGAGCGTCAGTCCGACAATCGCGAACTGCGAGAGCCAGTAGGTGATCGATGTGAGCGTGATCAGCGTGCGCGAACTCTCGACGATGTCCTGGAGCGCTGGCTCGACCAGCAGCCCGAGCCGCTGCTGCGTCTCGATCAGGAGCTTGCCGTTCGCGAACGCCTCGGTGACTCCGCGATCGGCGGCTCCCCGCGCCATCTGGTACACGACGTAGAACCCGAGCCAGACGCCGACCTGCGCGAGCAGGTGTAGCGCGCCGCGCGGGAAGATCCTGCTCGCAGTGTGCGCGTAGCCCGTCACGAGAGCGGCAACTCTACCGTGGCGCCGCTGCTCCTTCGACGCGCGGCGGGCGAGCCTGGACGGAGGGCACGAAGCCGGCACGAAGGCGCTCCACTCCCGTCGCGGGTCGTGTGCGACGCTTCCATTGGGGGGCTCACACGCCCCCCTAGGTGTAGTTCCCAGACACGTTGTTGACGGTGTGAAGGGTGGTTGAGCCCTCCTAGGGTGCGGCTTGTCAAAGAGTCGCGATCCCAAGGAGGGCTCGGATGCATCTTCATGCAAGGGCGGTGCTGACGGTTCGTCAGCGTGAGCGTGTCTGCGCTCTTGTTGTCGCGGGGGTGACGGTCACGGCGGCGGCACGGGCGGTTGGGTGTTCTCGGCAGACGGCGTCGAAGTGGGTGAATCGGTGGCGGTGCGGTGAGTCGCTGCGGGATCGCTCGAGCCGTCCGCATGTGTCGCCGAGAACAACGCCCGTGAACCGCTCCGGGAAAGATGCAGGCTCCAGTCCTTGAGAGGATGGGGTCATGT
>CAYXAS010000087.1:0-4653 GCA_964461665.1 uncultured Gaiellales bacterium | reverse complement strand
CCGACCACCCATCAGCCGCGTCTCACACGTCTGTGGTCAGTACACCTAGCCGACCGACCGGCAACCGGCCGGCTGGCCGCTACATCCCGGGGAGCCCGAGTCCGCCGAGGTCGGGCATGTGCGCGCGCACCTTCGCCTCGGTTGCCCGCTGTGCGGCGCGCAGAGCCTCGTTCGCGGCGGCGAGCACGAGGTCGCCGAGCAGCTCCGGGTCGTCCGGGTCGATCACGCGCGGCTCGATCTGAACCGAGACAAGTTCGCCGCCGCCGTGCGCCCGGACGGTCACCGCGCCGCCGCCGGCGGACGCCTCGGCGATCTCGGCCCGAGCCTCCTCCTGCGCGCGCGCCATGGTCTCCTGCATCGCCTGCGCCTGCCGGAGCAGCGCGTTCATGTCGAGTTTCACGGGGCCTCCTGGACTTCGGTCGCGTCGAGAGTACTCTTCAACTGCTCGATCAGGTCGAGCTCGGGGACGGGGACGGCGCCGCCGCCGGTGCTCGCCGGCGCGTCGGTGAGGGTGGTCACGATCGTGGGCCTGCGTCCTGTCACGTCGTTCAGCGTCTCGCGGAGCATCTGAACGTTACGCGGCTCCTCGGCCTGTGCACGGTGGAACGCGGCGCTCGACGGGAACGCGAGCGTCAGCGCGTCGCCAGCGAACGCGACGGGGGTGGCCTCTGCGAGGAGGGCAGAGAGCGGGATCGAGCGTTCGCGGAGCGCGGGCAGCACCGATCGTGTCCATGCCTCCCGGATGTGCTCGAGGTCGAACGCCTGCCCCGCCGTCGGCGTGGATGGCGCAGCCGCCGCGGCCTCGGGCTCGACCGGCTCGGCGTTCGCGCGCTTCCCGGACGGTGCCGCCACAGCCCTTGGCGCCGGGGTGCCCTGGAGGCGCGCCTCGAGCGCCTCGACCCGGTGGGCGAGCGACTCGCGCGAGAGGTCGGCGTGTGGTCGCGTCACCTTGACGAGCGCGAGTTCGAGCGGCAGGCGCGGGTCGCCGCCGCGCCGCTGGTCATCGACCGCGACTGCGAGCAGGTCGATGAGGCGCAGCACGGCAGGCTCTGGAATCTGGTTCGCCTGTTCGCGGAGCCGATCGCGCGCGTCGTCGGTGAGCGGGAGCGAATCGGAGACCTCCCCGACGTGCTGCAGATAGAGGAGGTGACGGAGATGCTCGAGCAGGCTCTCGACGAACCGCCCGAGGTCGTGGCCCTGCTCCGCGAGCTGCTCGATGAGGAGGATCGCCCCGGCGGTGTCGCGGTCGATCACCGTGTCACACAGCCGGAAGAGCGCGTCCTCGTCCACGGTGCCGACGAGTTGCATCACATCCTGCATCGAGATCTTCTTGGCGGTCGCTGTGGAGAGTTGGTCGAGGAGCGAGATCCCGTCCCGGAACGACCCGGATGCGGCGCGCGCGATCGAGGCAAGCGCGGCGTTCGGGATCTCGATCTGCTCGCTGTCGGCAACGTGCCTGAGCGCGCCGACGAGGTCGGAGAGCCGCGGCCGATGGAACGCGAAGGTCTGGCAGCGCGAGCGGACGGTCGGAAGCACCTTCGTGTGGTCGGTGGTGCAGAACACGAACACGAGGTGCGGCGGCGGCTCCTCGATCAGTTTCAGCAGAGCGTTCCAGGCGGCGTCCGTGAGCTGGTGCGCCTCGTCGATGATGTAGACCTTGTAGGCGCCTTCCGCGGGCTGGAGGAGCGCGCGGTCGCGGATCTCGCGGATGTCGTCGATTCCGCGCTGCGATGCCGCGTCCATCTCGATCACGTCGAGGGCGTTCCCCTCAGCGATCGAGCGCGCGATCCGTGATTCGGGATCGAAGTCGGCGTTCGGGCCGCCCTCCGCATTGAGTGCTTTCGCGAGGATCCGTGCGATCGACGTCTTCCCCGTGCCTCGCGGCCCAGCGAACAGGTACGCCTGCCGCACCTGGCCGGTCGAGATCGCGTTCCGGAGGGTGCGGACAACCGCCTCCTGCCCGATCACTTGGCCGAACGTGAGCGGTCGGTGGACACGGTAAAGCGCGGGCACGGGGCCATTGTCGCAGAGCGGCGACCAGCGGGCGCGGGCCCGCCCCGGCGGGTGGTCGCTGCTACGCTCGGCGCGCCCGGTCGCGCTAGGTGGGGAGGTAGCGGTTCCCTGAACCCGAGATCCGCTCCAGCGGGACCGAACGCCGTCCGAGGGCGGTTTCGTCGGGCACTGGGTCCAGGCACGTGGTGTTGACAGGCCGGGTCCCGCACAACGGGAGCGTTCGAACCGCGTCAGGTCCGGAAGGAAGCAGCGCTAAGGACTCCCTCCCGGGTGCTGCGGTTCCGCCCGGCCCGAGCAGGCGGCCTGGATCGAGCCGGTGAAGCTTGTTCGACGACGGAGTGCGCGACCGGGCATCTCGCAGCTTCGTCGTCTGCCGTTTCACGGATAGACGCGGTCGGCGGCGTGGTCGTGAAGACGGTGGGGCAGTCGTCGCGGACCTCCCCGGTGATCGCGATATGTTCCCGTCTCGGCGGACACGGACCGCCTTCGCAATGCCAGATGCAGAGAGGATGAGATGAAAGAGAGACGGACTGCGTGGAACCTGCACATCGAGGGCACCGAGGCGGTGTACGCCTCCGAGGAGGTTCCGCTCGGGCCGCAGGCGTCGTACAGCCTCATGCACGACCCGAAACACATGGTGTTCGTGCTTTCGCGCTACAAGTTCTGCGCGAAGATGCTCGCCGGTCGCGCGCGCGTGCTCGAGGTGGGGTGCGGCGACGCGTTCGGAGTGCCGATCGTTGCGCACGAAGTTGGGCACCTGCGCTGTATCGATTGGGAGCCACGCATTGTGGAGGGCAACAGGCGACGCCTCGCCTGCCTGACGAACGTCGATTTCGAGGTGTTCGACATCTCGACCACGCGCCCGGAGGGGGTCTTCGACGCCGTCTACAGCGTCGATGTCATCGAACATGTCGAGCCGGAGTACGAGTCGAGGTTCATGGAGAACATGGTCGCCGCTCTCGATGAACACGGGGTGATGATGGTTGGCACTCCGAACGTGACGTCGGCGCCGCACGCGACGTTCCGCAGCTCTCATCAGCACATCAACCTGAAGAGCGGTGCGACGCTGAAGGATCTTCTCGCGCGCTACTTCCACAACGTCTTTGTGTTCTCGATGAACGACGAGGTCATTCACACCGGCTATTACCCGATGGCGCACTACCTGTTCGGGGTCGGGGTCGGAAAACGCACGACGGCATGAAGTGGCTGGTGGGTCCGGTCGCGCTAGGTGGGGAGGTAGCGGTTCCCTGAACCCGAGATCCGCTCCAGCGGGACCGAACGCCGTCCGAGGGCGGTTTCGTCGGGCACTGGGTCCAGGCACGTGGTGTTGACAGGCCGGGTCCCGCACAACGGGAGCGTTCGAACCGCGTCAGGTCCGGAAGGAAGCAGCGCTAAGGACTCCCTCCCGGGTGCTGCGGTTCCGCCCGGCCCGAGCAGGCGGCCTGGATCGAGCCGGTGAAGCTTGTTCGACGACGGAGTGCGCGACCGGGCATCTCGCAGCTTCGTCGTCCCAGCGGGTAGGTAGCGTCGCCTCCGTGATCGTGGGACGCGACGAACTCGCCGCCCTCGCGGGCCGAGTGACGATGGTGGATGGCGGGTTCGACCCGATCCACCAGGGCCACGTCGCGTACATCGCTGCGGCGGCAGCGCTCGGGCTGCCCGTGCTGTGCAACGTCGCCCCCGACTCCTGGGTCGAGCGGAAGCATCCGGTGCTGCTCGCGCATGCGGATCGCGGCGCGGTTCTCGACGCGTTTCGCGGCGTCGCATACGTCCACCTCGCCGAGGGTACGACGCTGGCGGTATTGCGCGAGCTCCGTCCCGCGATCTATGCGAAGGGATCGGACTGGCGCGGGCGCCTGCCTGAAGATGAGCGATCGGCCTGTGAGGAGCTCGGGATCGACGTGGTCTACGTCGACACCGTGCTCGACTCCTCGAGCGCGATCCTCGAGCGTCACGCGGCACGCTCGGCGGTGGGAGACTCTCCGCAGTGATCGAGCTCCATCAGGCCGAGTGGTGCCCCGAGTGCGCGCGTGTCCGCCAGCGACTCACGGAACTCGGTGTCGACTTCATCGCGCGCCAGGTTCCGGTCGAGCGGGAGGCACGAGAGCGGGTGCGCGCCGCGTCCGGTCAGGTGGGCGTCCCCACGCTCGTGAACGAGGCGGGTGAGGCGTTCGTCGGGGAGGACGAGATCCTCGCGTTCCTCGCCGCGCTGTCCGAGGAGCCAGCGGGGGCTGCGGCGCACCGCGCCAAGGTGGAGCCGGGCGGCGACTGAGCCAGCGGCGCCGAAATGCGTCAAGACCGAACGGATGGGCGCACCTGGGCTAGAACATCCCTGCAAATGGGGCTAATCCATTCGCAGATGGCACACCGGTGGCACACGAGATCGCGTGGACGCACGCGCCATCGCGCTGACGATTGGTGCGGCGCGGGGCGGGTGGGGGTGCGACCGGGATTCGACCCGGCCGGTGTCGCGGGCGTAACTTCGGGCCGCGCAGGACGCGTGCGGACGGTTGCGGTGATCACGGTTCCGTGTCTACTGTCCCGTTGAACACAGGCAAAGGTTCATCCCCGTTCCTCGGTGAGGAGTGAACCGCTCCGGGAAAGATGCAGGCTCCAGTCCTTGAGAGGATGGGGTCATGT
>CAYXAS010000086.1:0-4730 GCA_964461665.1 uncultured Gaiellales bacterium | reverse complement strand
AGGCTCGGACGCGATCAGGCGTCTCGAAGGTGTGTGGTTAGTCCAGCTAGGAGGACAGACCGAACGCGAGCCGTGCAACGACGGCGCGCGGGATCCGGACCATCGCGCGGGACACCCGCGGGAGTGGGATCTGGAGCAGCGCGATCGCGCCGACGACCAGTACCGCGCCGAAGAGTTGTGGCGCCGTCAACCGGACGTCGAGCACAAGCGCAGCGAGCACAAGCCCGATCGGGACCTCGATCGTGACGAGCAGCGATGCCGTGCCTGCTCCGAGCAGTCGAATCGCAGCAACAAGCGCCGTCATCGCGAACACGCTGCCGAGAAGCGCGCCTACAACCGCGACGGCGACTCCGGTTGCCCCACCGATCTCGAACAGGTTTCCGGAGATCCCGCCGAGCGCGAGGAACGCGACCGCAGTTCCCGTTGTCATCGCGGCCGAGGCGGCGATCGGGTCGGAGGCGTGGAGCAGACGGCCGACCGCAAGGATCGAGACGCCATAGACGGCGGCCGAGCCGAGCGCGAGCCCGAGAGCGAGGAGATCGAAGCGCGTTCCGCCGGCGCCGACGAGTGCGACACCGGTCAGGATCGTCACCAGTGCAGCCGCCCTGCGCGGCGTGAGCCGCTCCGAGCCGACCGCGGCCGCGACACCCACGACGAGCACGAGGTGCGCGTAGTGGAGCAGCGACGCGAACGGAGCCGAACTGCGCTCGAGCGCCGAGTAGAAGAGCAGCGAGTCTGCGGTGTAGAGCACCAGACCGATCGCGAATGCGCCGATCGCGGGGCGCAGACCGAGGGTCCGGAGCCGCTTTCGCCCGATCAGCGTCAGCACGACCGCGGCGAGCGCATAGCGCCAGCCGAGCAGCGACTCGAGTTCGGCTCCCGCCGCGATGGCGCGAGCGCCCAGCACGGGCTGCACCGCGAACGCCGCACCCGAACCGAGGCAGAGGAGCACACCGAGACGGCTGAGTGATGCCATATGACCAGAGTACGATCCGTCCATCGGTAGCCGTACTCTTTGTTGTCTGTATCTTCAATAGGTACTCCCTATATACGACTGATTCGCTGATGACGCTCCAACAACTTCGTTACTTCTCCGCCGCGGCGGAGCTCGGCTCGTTCACAGCAGCCGCGCGATCGCTCTATATCGCCCAGCCGTCGCTCTCCGAGCAGATCCGGCAGCTCGAGGCAGAGCTCGGCGTCGTGCTGTTCGCGCGGGCCGGGCGCGGGATAGTCCTGACCGAGGCGGGGCGCGCGCTCCGACGGGAGGCCGAGCGGGTGCTCGCCGCAGTCGCCGATGCAGGGGATGCAGTGCGCGGGGTGCGCGACCTCCGCGGTGGCACGCTCAGTTTCGGAATCTTCGGTGTCGCCTCGCCCCATCTCGTCGCGGGGCTCGCGGCCGAGTTCAGGCGGCGACACCCCGATGTGCGGCTCCGGCTCGCCGGCCAGAACTCCTCGCTCGTCGCGGACAGCGTGCGTGCCGGACGACTCGAGGCGGGGCTTGTCGTGCTCCCGGTCGATGACGAGGGTCTCGCGGTGCGACCGGTGCACCGCGAGGAGCTCGTGGTCGCGAGCCGTGACCCGAGCCACGTCGCGGAGCCGGTCACGATCGAGCGGCTCGCCGAGCTGCCGCTCGTCCTCTACGACCTCACGTTCGGACAGGCCGACCCGATGCGGCGACAGCTCACCGAACGCGCGCAGCTCGCATCGGTGACGCTCCGCCCCGTGGTCGAGGTGGAGGACATGGAGGCTGCGCTCCAGCTCGCGCAACGCGGGGTCGGCGCGACCGTCGTGGCACGGGTCGTGCTCCGCGACCGGACGGGGTCTCGGCGGCTCGGGGTGGCACCGTTCGCGGATCCGCTCTGGGAGACGTTCGCATTCATCCGGCGGCGCGATGCACCTCTCTCTCCCGCTACCCGGGTGTTCGTCGAACTCGTCGAACGGCGTCTCGAGGCCTCGGGTGGCGGTCTGCTGTACGCCGGAGCAGCCGAGGACGGGGGTCCCGGTGCCACGTCCGGGGCGGCCGGGTAACGTGGACTCGTGCTGAGTCCGGCGCTCGAAAACCTCGTCGCGCAACTGACGCGGCTCCCCGGGATCGGGACGCGCACCGCGCAGCGCCTCTCGTTCCACCTGCTCGCCGTGAGTGCCGAGGAGGCCGGCTCGCTCGCCGCCGCGATCGTCGAGGTGAAGGAGCGGATTCGCGCCTGCCGAGTCTGCGGCAACCTCACCGAGGGGGAGGAGTGCACGATCTGTCTCGATCCGCGACGCGACCGAACCGTGATCTGCGTCGTCGAGCAGCCCGTCGATCTCCTCTCACTCGAGCGCACACACGAGTACCGCGGCCTGTACCACGTGCTCGGTGGCGCCCTCTCCCCCCTCGACGGAGTCGAACCGAGCGATCTGCGGATCGCGAGCCTGCTCGAACGGGTCGACGAAGGCGGCGTCGTGGAGATCGTGCTCGCGACCAACCCGACTATGACCGGTGAGGCGACCGCGTCCTATCTCGCCGACCGGATGCGCGACCGTGTCACCGTGACGCGGCTCGCGAGTGGCCTGCCCGTCGGTGGCGACCTCGAGTACGCGGACGAGGCAACCCTTGGCCGCGCGCTCGCCGGTCGCCGGCCTGCCTGACGGGCGCGGCGCGAGCCAGGCGCGGTGCCGTGCGTCATCCGTCGCGCCGGCGGCTGGGCCGAGACGGGCACACGTCGGCCGACGGCGACCGGGACACACCTGGCACAGGCCCGGCACACCTATGCCGCAGCCCGACGGATAGCGTGAAACCAGGGGGGCTTCCCGGCCCCCCCTGGGGGAGGTTGGGAGCCGGTTCTGCCGGTCGGGGTACCCTCCTCGCATGGACGCGGCCCGGCCAGAAGCACGGATCGGTGTTGTCGGCGCCACCGGCGCGGTCGGCACGATCACCCTCGACCTGCTCGCCCGCCGCGGGTACCGGGGTGTGCGAGCGTTCGCCTCGGGCCGCTCCGCAGGCAAGAAGCTCCCGTACGGAGAGGGCACCGTGATCGTCGAGGAGGCGACCCCGGACGCGCTCGCCGCGGCTGACGTCGACCTGCTCCTCTTCTCCGTCGGCACCTCGGCGAGCCGGGAACTCGTCCCGCCCGCATCGGCGAGCGGGAAAATCTGCGTCGACAAGTCGTCCGCCTACCGGCTCGTGGACGGCTACCCGCTCGTCGTCCCTGAGGTGAACGGCGCGCGGGCGCTGGAGGCGCTCGAGCGCGACCGGATCGTCGCAAACCCGAACTGCTGCACGATCCCGCTGACGAGCGTCCTGCGTCCGCTCCACGAAGCCGCAGGGCTCGTGCGCGTCCATGTCGCCACGTACCAGTCAGTGTCGGGCGCAGGCGCGCAGCGGATGGAGCAGCTCGCGGCGCAGAATCCACACGACCACGACCTCGTCATGGACTGGTCGTGGGAGGGAGACGACTCCGACGAGGAGGCAAAGCTCGGTGCGGAGACACGCAAGATCCTCGAGCTCCCCGAGCTGCCCCTGTCGGCAACCTGCGTCCGCGTCCCGGTCATGGTCGGTCACTCGGAGGCGATCTGGGTCGATCTCGAGGACGGACTCACGGCCGACCAGGCGGTCTCGATCCTCTCCGACCGGAACGGGATCCGCGTGCTCGAGCTGCCGCAGTTCCCAAGCCCGGGTGCTGCCGCTGGCACGGACGAGATCCTCGTCGGACGCATCCGCCGTGACACCGCCTCGCAGAACGGGCTCGCGCTCTACCTCTCCTGCGACAACCTCCGCAAGGGAGCTGCACTCAACGCGATCCAGATCGCGGAGCTCCTACTCGCCGCGGCCTGACGGCAGCGGCACCCGGCGACGCTCAGGGACGCGGCACGGGCGCAGGGAGCGGCGTGAACGCCTCCTGCACGACCCTCAGAACACGCGCGCGGCGACCTTCCGCGACCGGGGCGAGCCCGCCGAGATCGAGCCGCGCGAGCTCCACCCGACCGCGCGCACGGAGCGTCGTGAACCCGAACTCCTCGAGAAAGTCGCGCGGAAAGACCGTCCGGTGCGCGACCAGCCTCCCGTGTGCGGGTCCGTCCTCGGGGTAGCGGTATGCGAACGCCTCCAACCCCCGTGCCCCGCTATCGCGCGCCTCCCCGATCGCCGCGAGCAGGAGCGACTTCTCGACCCACGCGCCCGCATCCGCGGTGACGTACGCGCAGGTGATGAGCACCGCGTCATCGGAGGGCGGCCCCGCGGGAAGGTCGGCGGCGCGTGGGAAGAGCTGCGCGGGGCCGTACTGCATCGACCCGATCACCCGCCCGCGATCGTCGAGGTAGAGCGTCCCCCAGCCGTCGAATTCGCTCTCCACCCGATCCATCCAGCGCTCCTTCTGGATGGTGCGGTTCCCGCGTGACTGCCACCAGACGCAGTCGTGGCAGACCGACGGGGCTGACCGCAGCGTCCCCCGCGTCAGCGCAGTCACCCACGTCGTGCCGCCAGAGGATCCCACAACCTCATTCTAGGAGCGGCCCGACCTGCACCGTCGCTGCGCCGCTCGGTGGCCCCGGCGATTCGAAATCGGTTCCCCATGGGGGGAGCGGGATCCCCCTCTTAAATCGTCCCATGAGACCCGCACCGGAGGAGTGCCGGGATCGAGCCAAGTTCGTGCCGCCGAGTCCGCGAGTCGCGCGATCGCGACAGCCGCCCGACGACGCTCTAGCTGTACTGACCACAGACGTGTGAGACGCGGCTGATGGGTGGTCGGGCT
>CAYXAS010000085.1:0-4814 GCA_964461665.1 uncultured Gaiellales bacterium | reverse complement strand
AGCCCGACCACCCATCAGCCGCGTCTCACACGTCTGTGGTCAGTACAGCTAGACGAGCCGTGGACCCCGAGGGCGGGCGGTGACGCGATCGCGCTCGTGGACACGATCTCTGACCCGACGCTCGAGCCTGCGACCGCTGCTCTGGAGCGCGAGGAGACGCGTGAGGAACTCGCGCGCGCGATCGCTGGGTTGCCGGAGCGCGAGAAGCTCGTTGTCACCCTCTACTACTACGAGGATCTCACGCTCCGTGAGATCGGACAGGTGCTCGGGGTCACCGAGTCGCGTGTGTCTCAGCTCCACACGCAGGCGATGTTGCGGCTACGCGCCCGCGCTGACCCCGGTGACGAGTCCGACTGATGGGCCGCGCAGTTTCGGGCGGGCGCCCAGCCTGAGATACTCCCCGGCAGTCCATCACTCGCCCAAGGAGAGCGTCGCATGGCTTCGACCGAGCCCGGGAAGATCCGCAACGTCGCCGTTGTCGGCCATCGCGGGACGGGCAAGACGTCCCTCGTCGAGGCGCTGCTCTACCAGACTGGGCAGGTCAACCGGCTCGGAACGATCGAGGCAGGGACAACCGTCTCGGACTCCGACGAGGACGAGCACCGTCGGCAGCTCTCGGTCTCGCTCTCCCACACCCACACGACGTGGCAGGACCTCAAGATCAACCTGCTCGACTGCCCGGGCGATCCCGCATTCCAGGGAGAGGCGCGGAGTGCGCTCCGTGTGGTGGAGGGCGCGCTGGTCGTCGTCAGCGGCGTGATGGGCCTCGAGGTCGGCACGGCGCGGGTGAAGAAGCTCGCGGACGAACTTGGGCTCGCACGCGTGTGGTTCGTGAACATGCTCGATCGCGAGCGGGCGGACTTCTTCCGGACGCTCGGACAGATCCAGCAGCAGTTCGGGACACGCTGCGTCGCGGTGCACCTCCCGATCGGCTCCGAGGGCGGCCTCCGAGGCATCGTGGACGTTCTTCACATGTGCGCCTACATGACGCCCACCGGCGGGAAGGAGGGCGACGCTCAGCCGATCCCCGATGACGTCGCGGAGCTCGCGCAGACGTACCGGGAGAAGCTCCTCGACGAGGTGGTGCAGATCGACGAGGTACTGATGGAGCGGTATCTGGACGGCGAGGAGCTCGACCCGCACGACGTCGCGACCGCGCTCAAGACCGGCGTCACCCGTGGGGAGGTATTCCCCGTCGCCTGCGGGGTGGCGACGAAGAACCTCGGCACGCATGCACTCCTCGACCTGATCGCGGAGGGGATCCCGTCACCCGCACACCGAGACGCGCCGATGGAGACCGGTGACGCGGCTACGGCCGCGTTTGTGTTCAAGACCATCGCCGACCCGTTCGCCGGCCGGATCAACCTCTTCCGCGTCCTGAAGGGAGAGATCACCACCGACACGACGCTCCTCGATCTGCGCGAGCACGCGCGCGAGCGGATGGGGTCGCTGCTGCAGCTCCAGGGGAAGGATGTCGCGCCGGCGAAGGCGTTCGGGGAAGGTGACATTGGCGCCGTTGCAAAGCTGAAGGACGTCCAGACCGGCGACTTGCTCGTCGACCGCGAGGTGCAGCTCGACGTCGCACCGACCATGTACCCGGAGCCGGTGATGAGCTTCGCGGTGACTCCGCACAACAAGGGCGATGAGGACAAGGTGGCGAATGCGATCCGGCGGCTGGCGGAGGAGGACCCGACGCTACGCCTGCGGCGGGACCCCCAGACCGGCGAACAGATCCTGGCCGGAATGAGCCAGATGCACGTCGAGGTCGCACTGGAGCGAGCCAGACGCCGGTTCGGCGTGGATGTCGAGCTGCACGCGCCCCGCGTCCCCTATCTCGAAACGATCAGGCGCGAGGCCCGTGCCCGTCACCGCTACAAGAAGCAGACGGGTGGCCGTGGTCAGTTCGGGGACTGCGAGATCGTGCTGCAACCCATCCCCGGTCACCAGGGCTACGAGTTCGTGGACAAGATCGTGGGCGGTGTGATCCCGCACGGGTTCCGTCCCGCGATCGATCGGGGCGTGCAGGAGGCGATGGCGCACGGCGAGCTGGCGGGAGCCAAGGTGCAAGGGATCCGTGTCTCGCTCGTCGACGGCCAGTACCACACGGTGGATTCGTCGGAGATGGCGTTCCGGATTGCCGGCTCGATTGCGTTCAAGGAAGCGTACGCGAAGGCCGATCCGGTGCTGCTCGAGCCGATCATGGAGCTTGAGGTGACGGTCCCGGACGAGGCGGTGGGGGCCGTGAACGGTGATCTCAACTCGCGGCGCGGACGGCTGAGTGGGATGGAGCCTGCGAGCGGGATGACGACGATCCGCGCGGAGGTACCGATGGCGGAGCTCCTGACGTACGCACAGTCGCTCACATCGATGACCCATGGTCGAGGCGACTGGTCGATGCACCTGCTCCGCTACGACGAGGTCCCAACGCACGTCGCGCAGAAGATCATCGAAGAGACGCGCCGCGCGCGTGAGGCGGCCGCCGGCCACTGAGCCGAAAAAGTTCCTGCAAGCGGGCTATAGTCCCGAGTCCATGCGGGTGACCAGAGCATCGGTGAAGCGGCAGTGCGCGGTCTGCGAGCGCTCGCTCCTGCTCGGAGAGCACGCCACGCGCCTCTCGCCCGACGGGCGGGAGTACCTCGACGTGTGCGCGCTCTGCGGCGACGAGGCGCTCGAGCACGGGTGGGCGCGCGAGGGTCACGGCCTGCCGGTGACGGTTCACGGGCACGGGCAGACGCGTCGCCAGCGCACGCTGCTCCAGTCGCTGCTCGGTGCGCGGGAGGAGTTGCGGTCCACGGCGACCGCGCCGCACCTGCGTCGGGTCTCTGATCGAGACCTCGTGTTGGTCGAAGCTGCCGACCTCTTCAACCAGAGCATGTTCAGCCGCACCGTCCAGGGTGTCGCGCGGAGTCTCGGCGACCCACTCGTCTCGATCGTGCCGCTGCCCGGTCCGAACGGCGAGGCGGCGATCACTGCGGCATGGGAGATCACGTGGTACCGCTACCGGATCAGCCCAGCCTCCTCGCAGCCCGTACGCCTAGACGCGCGGGGTGATGACGCCTCCGAGATCGACGCGCCGCACAACGAGTGGAACGCCAGGCTCGACGAGTCCGGGCGCATCGCCCCCGGCCGCGTGGCGACCGCCGCGTGACCACGACCGCTACGGCCGCGACACCACTGCTCGACCGCCTCGGGGTCGAGTCGCGCCGTGTGACGGGCGGTGATCTCGTCGTCCGAACACCGATCACGGGTGAGGAGATCGGCCGGGTCTCGCGGTGTGACGCCGCTGCGACGGGCGCGGCGATCGCGCGGGCAGCCTCCGCATTCACGGCGTGGCGAGAGGTGCCTGCACCGCGCCGCGGGGAACTCGTGCGGCTGCTTGGCGAGGAGCTTCGGCGCGAAAAGGAGACACTCGGGGCGCTCGTCACGCTCGAGGTCGGGAAGATCGCGCAGGAGGGGCTCGGCGAGGTGCAGGAGATGATCGACATCTGCGACTTCGCGGTCGGTCTCTCGCGCCAGCTCTACGGGAAGTCGATCGCGTCGGAGCGTCCGGGTCATCGTCTGACCGAGACATGGCACCCGCTCGGCCCCGTGGGCGTCGTGACGGCATTCAACTTCCCGGTCGCCGTGTGGAGCTGGAACGCGGCCCTCGCACTCGTCTGCGGCGACCCCGTGGTGTGGAAGCCGTCGGAGCGGACCCCGCTCACCGCCCTCGCGACGCAGGCGCTGTTCGACCGGGCCGCGGGGCGCTTCGGCGGTGTGCCGGAGGGCCTGTCCGAGGTGGTGATCGGCGGCGCCGACCGCGCGTTGCAGCTCGCCGATGACCCGCGGCTCGCGCTGGTGTCGGCGACGGGATCGACCGCGATGGGGAAGGCGCTCGCGCCGCGAATTGCGTCACGTCTCGGCCGGTCGCTGCTCGAGCTTGGTGGCAACAACGCCGCGGTCGTGGCGCCGTCCGCCGATCTCGATCTCGTCGTCCGCGCCGTGCTGTTCGCGGCGGTCGGGACGGCCGGGCAGCGATGCACGAGCCTCAGGCGGCTCGTCGTGGATCGCGCCATCGCGCCTGAGCTCGAGAAGCGTCTCGCGGCCGCGTACCGATCAATCCCGCTCGGCGACCCGCGTGAGGCGGGGACTCTGGTCGGCCCGCTTGTTTCGCGCGAGTCGTTCGAGCGGATGGAGATCGCACTCGATCGCGCGCGGGCGGATGGCGGCGAGGTACTCGCAGGCGGCGCCCGCACCCTGGCCGAGCGGTGGCCCGACGCGTGGTACGCCGAGCCCGCCCTCGTCCGGATGCCTGCCCAGACCGCCGTCGTCGAGGAGGAGACCTTCGCTCCGATTCTGTACCTGATGCAGGTCGACGATCTCGATCAGGCGATTGCGCTCCAGAACGGTGTGCCGCAGGGGCTCGCGTCATCGATCTTCACGAGTGATCTACGCGAGGCGGAGCGGTTTCTCTCGGCCACCGGGTCGGACTGCGGGATCGCGAACGTCAACATCGGCCCGTCGGGCGCGGAGATCGGCGGCGCGTTCGGTGGTGAGAAGGAGACGGGGGGTGGGCGCGAGTCCGGCTCGGACGCGTGGAAGGCGTATATGCGCCGCCAGACCGCGACCGTGAACGCAACGAACGAGCTCCCACTCGCACAGGGCATCCGCTTCGAGCTTCCGACGTAGCGACCGCTGGGCGGCGTGAGCCGCGGGGTCGCAGGGTGCACGACAACCACGGGGCGGCTCACGCGCCGGTGCAGAATTGGTGCAAGGGCGGCACAGAGATGTCGCGCGAATCGTGCAATGCTCTGTGCCCCGTGGTTGTCGTGCAC
>CAYXAS010000084.1:0-5290 GCA_964461665.1 uncultured Gaiellales bacterium | reverse complement strand
CAGCCCGACCACCCATCAGCCGCGTCTCACACGTCTGTGGTCAGTACAGCTAGCCCTGGCCGCCCGCCGCTTCCGCCGCGCAGAAGAAGTCATGCCCCTCCGTCGGGCGAATCGGCGTGACCGGACGACCCCGGCACCACTGCGGCACGCAGTCTGATCTCGTGTTCGGCGAGTCGATCGCGGAGCCAGGCGGTGAGCAGGTGCGTCACGAGCAGGTGCGCACTCTCGATCTGCCCGAAATCCCTCGACGGGACGACCACGCAATCGTCGGTGAGCGGTTGGAGCAGCCCGCCATCGCAGCCGAGCAGCCCGATCGACTCGATCTCCAGCCCCCGAGCAGCGCACACCGCCTCGACCACGGACGGCGAACTCCCGCTCGCGGAGATCACGCAGAGCACGTCGCCGGGCCGCCCGAGCATCTTCACCTGCTCGCTGAAGATCAGCTCGTACCCGACGTCGTTCGCCCAGGCCGTGACGAGCGCGGCGTTGTCGGTGAGTGAGATGGCCCGGAAACGGACGCATCGTCCGCCCTGCTCGGGCCCGAGCGCGGTCTTCGCAAGATCGCACGCGAAGTGCGTCGCCGTCGACGCGCTCCCGCCGTTCCCGGCGATCAGCACCTGGCCGCCACGCACCGCCACGTCCAGTAGCCGGTGGCCGACACGCTCGATGGCGTCCAAACTGACCTCAAGCATGCGCCCGGTCGCTTCTTCGAGATATGCCTCCGCGAAGGCCCTCAACGGTCGGCACGCCTCGCAGCCGCGGCGCCCGAGAGCAACCGGTCGGCTTCGCGATGCCTTGTCGGCGAATCGACAGCGATCCGGTACCCCTCCAGCCGGTGTCCGAAGACTCCCGGACGGCCGGCGAGACGTGGCAACACGTCGCGCGCGAGGTCACAGGGCGGCGGCGGGATGGCGTCGAGAACACCCGGCTCGAGGATGCAGACCCCAGAGTTCGCCCAACTCGAGCGTCGCCGGGCGGGGTGATCAGCGCCGGGACGCTCGAAGAACTCCACGATCCGCTGTCGCTCGTCGAGCACGACGACGCTGTTCGAGCCGAGCCGCTCGTGGACGAGGAACGTCGCGCGCGCACGGTTGCGCCGATGTGTGACGAACATCTCGGTGAAGTCGTGATCCGTGACCACGTCGCCGTAGTGAACCAGAACGGGCGCCGAGCGACCGATGAACCCGCGGAGGCTGGCGACGGTCCCCGCAGTCCCAAGCAGCTCCGGCTCGTATGCATAGGTCAGGCCGATCCCGAGCTTCTTCCCGTCCCCGAAACGCTCCCGCACCAGATCCGCGTGGTGGTGGAGGTTGACGGCAATCTCGTCGAACCCGTGGGAGGCCAGATGGCGCAGGACATGCTCAAGGAGAGGCCGCCCCGCCACGGGAAGCAGCGCCTTCGGCAGGTCGCGCGTGAGGTCGCCCAACCGCGTGCCGAGCCCCGCGGCGAGGACGATCGCCTTCATCTCGAGAGGATCCAGTGCGCCGCGGCCGCGAGGTCGTCCACAACATGGTCGGCCACGAGATCAGGCTCGACCGGATCGGGCGTCTCGATCGGTGGCGCTAGGTGCGTGTCGCCCGTGCGCACGAGGATGGTACGGCAGCCCGCTCGTGCACCCGCTGCGACGTCGGACATGCGATCACCGACCATGTAACTGCGGCCGAGGTCGAGGCCAAGCTCGGCGGCCGCTCGGAGGACGAGACCGGGTCGCGGCTTCCGACAGTCACAGGCGAGACGGTACTCCGCCAGATCGGCGTTCGGATGGTGGGGACAGACGTAGAACCGCCGGATCGGAGCGCCTCCCAGCGCGAGCAGAAGCTCGCTGACCGCGTCGTTCACCCGCGACACCCCCTCCTCGGTGGCAAGGCCTCGGGCGATGATCGGCTGGTTGGTGACCACCACGAGATCGAAGCCGGCACGGCTCAGGCGCACGAGCGCGCCAGCCACTCCGGGCAGCACGCTGATCGCGGCGGAGGCCACGAGCCCGCCGCGATCCTCGATGAGCACACCGTCTCGGTCGAGGAAGACCGCCCGCGCGCCCCGGTTCCCGCTCACGACGACGACGGCAGCCGAGACTGCCACGCCCTCATCCGCCACCGCTGCCCATCACGCCCGCACTCCCGTGCGCCGGGACATCCCGCCGACCCCCGACCGGAGGCCCGTCTGCCGCATGACGACCCGGGCCGAGGGTCTCTGTCCGCGCCTTGCATCCGCGACGTGAATCTATAGTGCTGTGGATGATGACGGTCGCGAGTTGGGCCGCGCGGGGTGATGACGGCGAGCCGCTCGTCTCCGACGACGAACCGGTCCCCGCGCGCGCAAGGGTCGTTGGAGCCTTCGGGAAGCCCGTCGTCGTCGCCCGACCCAACCAGACCAACATCGGCCATTTCGCGGCCGACGTTCTCTTCGCCCTCCTGTACGCGCGACACATCGGGGCTCCGATCGCCTTCCTGCGCGATCGTCGCAAGCCCCTCCCTCCGACGTTGTTCGAGATCGACAGCGATGAGGTGCGGATCCTGAGGAACCGTGGAGTCCGACTGTTCCTCGGCCTCGTGTGGATGCTGCGCGACTACTGGGAGAACTCGGTGGTCGAGCCGTTCTGGCAGGCGCTGGCAAAGGAGCACAAGCGGCGCGCAAGGGATCCCCGTGCCGGCAAGGACGAGCGCCGGGCGCTGATGAACGCGGCGAAGCACGGTCGGGGGGTCGCTGGCAAGCAACCGTCGCCGACGCCGATGACCTACAACCGCCGACGACTAGCCGCGACGCCGATCAGGACACGGTTGACCCCGGCTGCCGAGGAGCGCGCAGCGCGCGTCGCCGCCTCGTTCGGGATCCGGCCCGAGATGCCGCTCGTGACGCTCCACGTGCGGGAGCGAGGCTACAAGCTCGGCTCGGAGATGCAGGACAAGGGGCAGCGGTGGGACGACTCGGTCCGGAACGCCTCCATCGAGACGCACTTCCCCGCGATCGACGCGCTCGTCGCGGCGAACCACACCGTCGTCCGTATCGGCGACCCGAGCATGACCCCCGTGGTGAGGTCGGGCTTGATCGACCTCGCGACCGCACCCGAAAGGCACCCCGAGCTCGAGTTGTACTGCCTGCTGCGCAGCCGCTTCATCCTGTGCGGCGAGTCGGGGCCCTACGCGGTGAGCTTCCTCACGAACACCCCGCTGCTTGCGGTGAACTGCACCGACCCTATCGGGACGTTCCCATGGCGGCCCGACGGCATCTTCCTGCTGAAGACCATCATGGATCGCGCCTCCGGACGGGTGCTGACCGGATCGGATCTGATGACCGGCGAACGCCTTGCCGGCCTCCGCGACACCGCGCAGATCGAGGTGAGGCAGAACACCAGTGAGCAGATCCTCGAGGCCGTCGCCGAGATGCTCGAGCTTCTCGAGCAGCACACCCCGGAGTCACCCGCCCAAACCTGGTACCGCGAGCTCGCCACCGCAGCTGCGCTCGACCATCGCTCCCTGTACTACGTGCGAAAGTTCGGGCCCGACCGCGGTTATCTCGGGCAAGGCAGGCTTTCGAGACAGCAGGCGGAGCCGTGGGCGATGGCGGCTGGAGCGCTCGACGGATCGGGCCACGGGTGGTCCGGCGCCCCGATCGTGCTCGACAACGGCGACCCCGACCCGACAGCATGCGGCGCTGGCACAGGCGATGATGGTTCGATGCGGGAGCCGGACGGTATCGACATCAAGGCGCGACTCGGCGATGCCGCAGCGGCAGAGAAGCGGGGCGAGTGGGACGTGGCGGTTGCTGTCTACGAAGCGTTGCTCGCCACGCTCCCCGACCACGTAGGCGTGCATCTGGCGTACGGGAGCGCGCTCGGAGACCGACGAGATCCCGCCGGTGAGCGCTACCTCCTTCGCGCACTCGATCTCGCACCCGACAACCAGAAGGCGCGCGTGACGTACGGCTCGTTCCTCGTGCGCATCGGCCGATTCGCGGACGCGGTGGCGGCACTCGAGCCTGTGATCGAGAAGCAGCCCGGATCCTGGAAGGCATCCGCTGCGCTGGCCCAGGCCCATGAGGCGCTCGGCGAACTCGAACGCGCCGTCTCTGTCCACGTCCGCGCGATCGACAACTCGCCGGAGGAGGTGGCGCCGCTGAAGGAGTTCGCGACGTTCCTCACGCGGCAGGCCCAGAACATCGCCCAGCGTGGGGCCGAGCTGGCGCCGGACTCGGCCCGCATGGCGGAAGTCCACGGCGTCGCGCTGTCGAGGGCTGGCAGACTCGATGAAGCGGCCGAAGCGCTCGAGCGTGCGGCGCGGCTCAGGCCAGACGCGATCGACCTCCGACGCGAGCTGCTCTCGATCGAGCGGCTCCGCCACGCCGGCGATGTCGTCCACCGTCGCCCCTCTCCATACCCGGTGAGAGTCTTCAACTTCGCGGACTACGCGCGCCTCGTGCGGCGATACGTCCTCCCCGAGTTCCCCGAGGCGACACGGCTGATCGGGCAATCGACGAAGGTCGCGGCGATGGGCTCGTGTTTCGCGGTGAACGTCGCCCAGGGGCTCGAACGGCGGGGGATCGATGTCTTCTACAAGCTGATCCATGAGGACGTGAACAGCACCTACGCGAACGCGTACCTCCTCGACTGGGTCTCGGGACTGGACACCGAGCAGACGAGACTGTTCGCCGCGCTCTACGGGGATGACGCGCGGCGCGAATGGGAGGTGAACCTGAGGGAGTGCGACCTGTTCATCCTCTCGCTCGGCCTGGCGACCGGCTTCTTCGACCGGGAGACGGGGGAGTTCGTTCTCCAGGTGGGCGGTGATGTGGAGGGAACCGCGCTCGCGGACCGTTTCCAGCACCGCAACACCTCGGTCGCCGAGAACGTCGCGAACCTCCGGCACATCATCCAGCGACTTCGCGAACTCAATCCGGACGTCCGGATCCTGCTCACCCTGTCCCCCGTTCCCCTCGGGGGAACGTACGAGCGCCGCTCGGCTGTTCTGGCGGACTGCGTGTCCAAATCCACGCTACGGCTGACGGTCGAGGACGTCATGGCAGATCATGTGCCCGAGGTCTACTATTGGCCGTCGTTCGAGATGGTCCGCTGGCTCGGAGCCCATGTGTCGGACGGTCACCAGGCAGCGTTCGGGGCTGACGACGGCCAGACCCGCCACGTCTCGGAGTGGCTCCGCGATCTCATCATCGATCTGTTCATCGAAACCTGCGGGGACGGCACAGTCGGCGCCGCGACTGCGGCCCCGGCCGCCGCAAGCGACGCGACGGAGTCATGATCGGGGGGATCCGCGAGGCGACCGGCGCCACCGAA
>CAYXAS010000083.1:0-5721 GCA_964461665.1 uncultured Gaiellales bacterium | reverse complement strand
GGCGGGCGCCGTCGCACTCGGGGTCGGCGGGCTCTTCGCGGGCTTCGCGGCCGCCGGCGTGCAGTCGGCCGACTGGGCGAGCGTCCACGCCTCGTTCAAGGATCGGATCCTCGAGCACGCCACGTGGGCGGGCGGCGCGTTCTCGGTCGGGGTCGGCCTCGTCCCCGCGATCGCGCTCCTCGCGGTCGCGGCGCTGCCTTCGATTGAACGTCGGCACCCCCCGACCCGCGCCTTCGCGATCGTGACGGCCTCCGCGACGGCGACGTTCGGGTACTACGCCGCGCTGAAGGGAGCGCACCTCTCCACCGTCTTCTCGACGCTGGTGCTCGAGCGCAACCTGATCTACCTCGGCCCGCTGGCGTTCGTCGCGACCGCACTGCTGCTCGAACGCGCGGTTGTCCCGATCCGCACGCTCGTCGCCGCCGCCGCCGGCGTGACACTGCTCGTACTCGCCCTCCCCGTCCACCGCGGCCTCGACACGTTCCCCTACTACGAGGCGCACGGGCTCGCGATCCTCGCGCTCCCGAACCGGGTGGTCGAGTGGCCGCTCTCAACGATCGAGCCGCTGATCGTCGTGCTCGCCGCGCTGGCAGGCGTGCTCCTCCTCGTGGCGCGCCGCGCGGTGCGCTCCGGTGGGCGCCGCGTCGCGATCGGGATCGCCGCGTTCGTCCTTGTCTGGAACGTGACGAACGAGATCTACGCCTGGACCGGGGAGCACGATCTCGCGGCGCGGATCGACGCTCATCTCCCGCGCGCGAAGGACTGGGTTGACCGGATCGCGGGTGACGAGCCCGTCACGATCTTCGCGCAGCAGGTGACCGATCCGCTCGGAATCCATTCGGCCGAGTTCTGGAACCGCTCGGTGAAGAACGTCTGGAGCGTCGAGGGCACGGCACCTGGCCCCGGCCGCACACAGACACCCGATCTTGCGGACGCGGACGGCACGCTCTGGCCGTCGCCCGAAACGCCATACGTCCTCCTGTTCAACGGGGTCGAGCTGGTCGGCAAGGTTGTCGCACAGGTCGAGAAGGGCCCGCAGCTCGTCCGCATCGTCGGCCCGCTCAAGCTCAAGCAGAACTACCTCGGGGTCCACGATGATGGCTGGACGGGGAGACATGCATCGTTCAACCGGTTCGATGTGGCCGGGGACGGGGCCTCGCTCGCGGTGATTCAGCTCTCGCGCGAAGGGTTCTGCCAGCCAGGGAAGGAGATGCCCGACCGTGTCGTCGTGCGATTCGGCACGGCTGGGATCGGCCCCGACCACCAGCCCTGGATCGCACGCCTGCTCGCGACGGAGACCGTGCACGTACCGACCTGCGAGACACGGACCGTGATCTTCCCGACGCCGCTACGGCCGTGGCGCGTGGAGATCGAGACCGAAACCTTCGTCGCGCACGACTACGACGACCGGATCAATGACATGCGCGAGCTCGGACTGATGTTCTCCGTGGAAATCGTCCCGGACACCTACCGCAAGATGGAGCGCGCAGACGGCGACGCGGAGGCCGAGACGACGTAGGAGAACCGGTACCGCAGAACCAGACGGGCGACCGGCCCTGTCCGCTCGGCCGCGCGGAACAGCCCGGCCACCACCGGGGGGAGTCGGACAGTCATCGGGATGAAGAACGGGCGGAGCACGACATCCCCCCAGCCCGCCTCGTGCAGCTCGGCGACGATCCGGTCCGTCGCGTACCAGCGCGGGCTGAAGTCGAACACGAGCTTCACCTCGGTGAACGCCCGCACCCGAGCGAAGAACATGGGACGGTCGGTCACGTAGTAGAGCGCCCGGAAGAGCGTCGTCGCGGCCACGGGCGCGGCGGGCGCGAAGCCATCGATGGTTCCCTCCTCGACGACGGCTCGATCTGCGAGCACTGCAGTGGCGGCGGCGACCATCTCCGGCGCGATGTCCACGCCGTGGTAGCGCATCCCGCGATCGATGAGGGCAACACCGAGACCACCGTCGCCGCACGCGAGGTCGAGCACGAGCGCGCCCGGCTCAAGGCGCGGGCCGAGGCGTCCGATGAGATGCGCGCGGTGATGTAGGTACAACCGCTGGTTGGCGTACTGCGTCCTCGACCAGCCGTCTGCCTGACGAGCGTACTGGTCGGGATGCTCCTCGATCATGCGCGGCGGAGGATCTCCGGGTGCTTGCGGACGAACCGAGCCATGCCACGAGCGTGCCACAACGTGTGGCGAGAGATGAACTTCCGGTCGATCACAGCCGCGTAGGCGTGCGAGGCGACCGCGCCTGGGACGTACCAGCGCTCCCAGCCTGCGCGCATCGCGCGGTACTGGAGGTCGATGTCCTCGACGTAGTGCCGGTATCCCGCATCCCACCCGCCGAGCTCGTCGAGCATCGACCGCCGCTGGAGCAGGAAGGCGCCGAGGAGCCAGTCCGCCTCGACGGGCCCCACCGGCTGCTCGTCGAGTCCGTAGTGCGCCCGCTGCGCGCGGTATGGATCGCGGAGGAGCCTGACCGGAGTTCGCCGTGCGAGCGTCCCGAGCACGGTCGGGAATCGTCGCCGCGATGGCTGGAGCCTCCGGTCGGGCCAGACGAGGCGGGGACCCGCAAGGCCAGCCCTAGGGCGTGCGTCGAGCACGGCGACAAGCGCGGCGACGCAGCCGGGGTCGGGGATGGCATCCGGGTTCAGTGAGAGGACATACCGCCCCGTCGTCTCGGCAACCGCCCGGTTCACGTTGGCCGCGAACGACAGCGGCCGGTCGTTGTGGATCACACGTACCGACGGCGGGAGCTCGACGGGCAACGATCCGGGGAGGTTCGCGATCACCACCACCTCGCCTACCTGCCCGACGAGCACGGGCAACAGCGTGGCGAGCTCCGCCGCGTGCCCATGCGAGACGACGACCGCCGAGACGCTCATCGCCCGAGCGCCCGGAGGTAGGCGTGGACGGTCGCGGCTGCGGTCGCCTCCCACGTGAAGACGCGCGCGCGCTCGAGACCGGCGGCGCGGAGACGATCGTAGTCCGTGAGCGCAGACGCGATCCCCTCGGCGAGTCTCCCCGCCGGGACGACGACCGCCGCACCACCGGTGACCTCGACGAGCGCAGGCTCGTCGACGCAGACGACCGGCGTCCCGCATGCCATCGCCTCGACGACCGGGAGCCCGAACCCCTCGTACCGCGAGGCCTGGACGAGACACGCTGCGCCCCGGTACAGCTCGACGAGCCGCTCGATCGGGACGTGTCCCTCGAGCACCGCGCCGCCGCGGCGCAGTTCGTCGGCCACGTCCTGCTCGCGCACGGGGCCGACTACGACGAGCTGCAGCCCCGCCTCCCGCGCCGCCGCAAGCGCGGCCAACTGGTCCTTGCGTCGCTGGACGGCGCCGACCGCGAGCACGTACCGCTCCCCCGACGGGGGCGCGCCCGGGGAGAACGCCGGGTCGACCCCGTTGGGCGTCACGACGATCCGCCCGTCCGGAACGCCGTAGAGCTCACGCAGGTCCGCCCGCGTCCGCTCCGAGACCGTGAGGACGCGCTGCGCACGACGGGCCGCTCGCGGGACAACGAGACGGAAGACCCGCCGATCCCGCCATCCCATCGACGCCGGGTCGCGTTCGAACGAGAGGTCGTGGATCGTCACGACCGCGGGACACGGGCAGCACGGTGGCACCGCGTACTGGAGGTGTGCCAGGTCGGCGCCGACACGGCGCAGCAGGCGCGGCAGCGTGACCGCCATGCGCCACTCCTGTGACCGAGCCGGGAGCGCGAGCGGCTCGACGCCGTCGGGCACGAGTTCCGGGTGGCGCGTCACGGCGCCTATCCTCAGGCCCGCTGCTGCTGCCGGCCCGGGAAGCGTCCGCAGCAGGTTCCGCACGTACGTCTCGTCCCCCGTCCGGCTGCGACCGAGCACGTCCGCGTCCACCACGACCAGCGTCATGCGAGCTCCCGCCAGAGCGCTTCGACCCGGTCGGCGGCAGCGCCCCACGTGAACCCCGCCACCCGCGCAAAACCGAGCGGGACGACGCGATCGCGAGCGGCGATCGCCTCGCGGATCCCGTCGGCGATCGAACCCGAGTCGAGGGGGTCGACGAGCACCGCTGCGCCACCCGCGACCTCCTCCAGCGCGCCGCCGCGCGAGGTCACGACGGGGACGCCACACGCCATCGCCTCCAGCACCGGAATCCCGAAGCCCTCGTAGAGCGAGGGGTAGACGAGACAGGCCGCGCCGCGGTAGAGCGCCGCGAGCTCCGCGTCCGATGGGCGCCCGACCCAGCCGGGGACACGGACGCCACCCCAGCCTTCCGCGCCCGCGACCCTGAGCGGGAGACCAGCCAGTCGCGCCGCCTCGACGACACGTGGAAGGTTCTTCCGTGGTTCGAGTGTCCCGACCGCGAGGACGTAGGAGCCCTCAGCGCGTGGGCCATCCGGAATGAACACCGGCTCGACGCCGTTCGCCACGACCCGGACCCGATCCCGCGGAACACCCAGGAGGTCGACCACCTCGTCCGCGACCGTCTCCGAGACGGCGACGACCGCGTCGGCAACACGAGCCGCAGCGCGGAGCGACGCGGCTCCCGTGAGTCGATGCCACAGCGGGAACGCATCTGCGTGATGGAGCACCGCGAGGTCGTGGACGGTCACGACGAGCGGACACCTCGCCCGAAGAGGCGCACGGAACGTCGTGCAGTGCAGGAGATCGAGGCCCGCAGAGACGCGGCCGAGCGAGACGGGGTACCAGACCGCGTCGCGGCGGATGCTCCCGAGCCTGCCGCGCCCACCCGCAGAGAGCGCGCTCAGTTCGAGGCCGTCCCGGCCGACAAGAGCGTCGCGCAGCCCCCGCACGTGCCGCGCGGTGCCCGCCCCGGTCTGCACGAGCGGCGTGGTGTCGAGCCCAACCCTCACGCGCTGGTCTTCGCCGCCGCGCGCAGCATCTGCTGCGGCTCCGGGTACGCGAGAATCGCTTCCGCGACGTCCGCCGGGAGCCAGCGCGCCTCGACGTGCTCGTCGTCCAGCACCGGCTCCCAGCCACGCGGCGCGTCCGCCACGAAGCCATGGAGCGTCACCCTCTCGGTTCCGGGTTCGAAGCGTGCGCGGATCTCCTCGCTGTCGTCGCCGAGGAGATATGAGAGCTCGAGCGGTAGTCGGGACGGCGCCGCCTCGAGACCGGTCTCCTCACGGAGTTCGCGTGCGGCTGCAGCGCCGGGTTCCTCTCCCCACTCGACCCCGCCCGCAACGAGGTGCCAGTAGCCGAGTTTGTGTGGCGCGCGGAGCACCACGAGGTACTCCCAGCCGTCAGCGCACAGACGGCGGACGACCACCGCCACCTCGTCGGGACGGCGCCACACGGTCATCGGGCTGCCTCGAGCGCGTCGAGCATCACGCGACCCGTCGCGTTCCACGAGAACCGGGCTGCGTGTGCGAACCCGAGTGGGACCAGGGCATCGCGCCGGGAGAGCGCCTCGCGGATCCCCGTCGCGATCGCGACGGGGTCATGCGGGTCGACGCGCACGGCTGCGTCACCGCACGCCTCGTCGAGCGATGGGTGTAGCGACGCGACGACGGGGACGCCACACGCCATCGCCTCCACCACAGGCATCCCAAACCCCTCGTAGAGCGACGGATAGACGAGCACCGCCGCGCCGCGATAGAGCGCGCCGACCTCGTTCGCGGGGACGTAGCCAGGCTGCTGGATGCGGTCGTCTGCGAGGTCGGGTCGGTCACCCCACCCCTCCCCGCCCGCGATCACGAGCCCGTGTTCAC
>CAYXAS010000082.1:0-5921 GCA_964461665.1 uncultured Gaiellales bacterium | reverse complement strand
CAGCCCGACCACCCATCAGCCGCGTCTCACACGTCTGTGGTCAGTACAGCTAGTCCGCGGCGGGCGGATCCGACCCGACAAGGCCGATCAGTCGGCCCTCCGGGTCGGTGAACATCCCGACCACGACCATCCCCATCACGGCCTCCGGTCCCATCATCCGCATGCCGCCGAGCGTCTCCGCCCTGACGAGCGCCGCCTCGACATCGGGGACCTCGACGTAGAACGTGACATGTCCGGTGTGGGCTCCAGTCGCTGCGCCGATCCCGCCACCGATCCCGACACCGTCGGCGTTCAGGTTCTCATCGCGGGCGACGAGGCCGTAGCCGATGGGGTTGGCAGTGTCCACGCGCCAGCCGAACAGTTCGCCGTAGAACGCGTGGAGCAGCGCCGCGTCCTGTCCGAGAATCTCGAAGTGCACGACGGGGTTGCCCATCAGAGTGTCCCCTTCATCCGCAAGTGGCCGCTTCGCGCACGAGCCTACGCCCAGTGCTCCCGATTGGGGGTCCCACGACCGACCGCGTCGGTATCACTCTCTCAATGAAGCTCGGAATGTCGCCGGCTGCGGCCGTGGCGGCGTCTGCCGCGGTGCTCCTCGGAGCGGTCGCCGCGGGGGTTTCGGCTGCGCCGCGTGCTGTCCCTGAGGAAGGGGGCTTGCCGGTGCAGCCCCGGTTCGGGGTCGCCGATGACGCGGGGAAGTACGCCGACGATCTCGGCGTTGCGGCGGGACGCGCCGTCGGCGGGCTCGGGATGACGGTGCAGCGCTGGACGCTGCTCTTCGACCCGTCGAATCCGACCGCCATCTCCGAGGCGACGTTCATGGACCGCGCGCTCCCGACCGCGCGGCAGCACGGGACCGAGGTCGTGCTGTCGCTGTTCCAGCGGGGCGCGTCCGCACCCGACCCCGTTGCGTTCTGCGATTGGGCGCGGACAGTCGCGCAGCGCTGGCCCACCGTGAACCGGTTCATCATCGGGAACGAGGTGAACGCGTTGCGGTTCTGGAGTCCGCAGAAGACCGAGGCCGATCCCGACATCGGGCCGCGCTCCTACCTGGCTGTGCTCGCGGCCTGTTATGACGCGCTGAAAGGGGTGTCGCGGAGCATCGAGGTGATCGGTTTCGCATTTGCACCACGGGCGGTCAATAAGAAATCCACGAAGCCGCTTGCGTTCCTGCGGAAGGCAGGCGAGCTCTACCGGGCCTCTGGGCGCACACGGCCGCTCATGGACGCAATCGCGGTCCACCCATACCCGAACCAGAACGCGAAGCCACCGCCCTCGCCGCTCAACGCGGGATACCAGGATCCGGACTACTTCGGGATCCCCCAGCTCGACCGGGTGAAGCTTGCGGTCTTCGAGGCATTCAACGGCACCGCGCAGCGGACGACCGCGAATGGGCTCCCGATCGTGATTGACGAGGTCGGATATCAGAGCGACACCACTACATCCGATCAGTACACGGGGAGCGAGGTCTCGCCCACCGTCTCGGACGCCGACCAGGCCACGTACCACGCGACGATCGCGGGGCTCTACGCGTGCGATCCGCATGTCAGCGACGTCCTCTACTTCGGGCTCTACGACGAGCGCCAGCGGAACGCCGATGCGTTCTCGGGCGGTTGGCAGGCCGGAATCCTCCGGCCGAACGGTGAGCGAAAGCCCGTCCACGATGCGGTGAAAGCGGCGATCATCGCTGGCTGTGTCGGAAGCCGGGTGACCTGGGTGCCACCTGCCCCGGCCGTCCTGCTCGCATCCGTTGGTCCCTAGCCCGACCGGTCGGCACGCGGCGCGCCGGATCGCCGCTCGGCGTCAATACGCGGCGCGGGCAGGCGATCAGCGAGGGAGGCGAAGTCCGAGGCGGCGCGGGAGCGAGGCGACGAAGCTCGTGAGCGGGCCTACCGGACGGCCGGCCTCCTGCGCCGCGTCGCGGCGGACGAGCGCTGTGCGGATCAGGCTCCCACCTGCCCACCGGAACGGCTCCGGCGGGAAGAGCTTCCGCGCGGGGTCGACGATCGCGAGACGGGTCAGCTCGTCGCGATGGTCGAGCGCGAGCCGCGCGAGGATCTCGCCGCCGAGGTAGCTCGGTCCGACGCCGTTCCCCGTGAACCCGAACCCGTGGCACACGCGCCCCCGCGAGCCGAAGATCGGCAGATGGGTCGGTGAGACGTCGATCGGCCCACCCCACGCGTGCGTGATCCGCCGGCCCCGGAGCCCCGGGAAGAAACGGACGAGGTGCTCCGCCGCCTGGCGGATCACCTCGGGATCGACATCGAGCAGACCGAGCGGGCGCGCGCCGAAGCCCATGCGCCCGCCGCCCCAACCGAACGCGATCCTCCCATCGCGCGTCGTGCGCGTGTAGTGGAGGAGTGTTCGCCCGTCGCCGAGCGCCTCGCCGCCCGTCCAGCCGAGCTCGTCGAGCACGTCAGGCACCGGCTCGGTCAGAACGATGTGGCTCGAGGCGACCGCGTGCGCGAGGCGGTAGCCCGGGAACAGCCCCGTCTGGCTGTTCGCGGCGAGCACGACCGCGCCGGCGCGCACGCGTCCGCGACCCGTCGTGACGCCGTGATCCGAGATTCCGGTCACGCGTGTCCGCTCGTGCAGCCGCACTCCTGCCTCGAGCACTTTGGCGCGGAGGCCGAGCGCGAGACGGGCGGGATGCACGGTCGCCGCGAGCCGCACCAGCACCCCCTCGCGTAGGAGCGGAGACGCGACGCGCGCCTGCACCTCCGAGGCGGTGAGTGAGGTCATCTCCTCGGGCGCACCAACCGCGCGGCACGCCTCGATCGACTCGGCGAAGTGGTGATAGTGGTCGTCGCTCGTCGCTGCATAGATCGTCGGCGCCTTGCGAAACCACGCGTCGATGCCGTGCTCGGTGAGGAAGGTCTCGATCCCGTGCACCCCTCGTTCTGAGGCGCGCGCGACTTCGACCGCGCGTGTGGCGCCGACGCTGTCGGTGAGGATGCCAACGTCATCCCAGAGGGTGGAGACAAAGCCGCCGTTGCGACCGCTCGGGCCGTGCCCGGCGAGCTCGGCCTCGAGCACGACGATCTCCGATCCGGGCGCTAGCTGCTTCAGATGCCACGCCGTCCAGAGTCCGAGGTACCCGCCGCCGACGATCGCGATGTCGGCCGTGATCTCGCCCTGGAGCGGCGCATTCGGCTCGACCGACGCCGCGTCCGCCTCCTCGAGCCACCAGCCTGTGCGTGTGTGCCGCATCCACCGATCCTATGTCGCCCCGGGCACGCGGGCGCCCTCCAGCGAAGCCGCAATGCTTGTCCCGTCCCAAAAGCCCCGGGGCTCTCAATCTCGCACGTCGCACGTGACGTGTCTGTACCGGTTTCGTGCCAACACCGTGCCGATCGGCGACGGGTGGCGCTTGCGAGAGGGCGACGGAGGGGACTCGAACCCCCGACAACCGGGACCACAACCCGGGGCTCTACCAACTGAGCTACCGCCGCCGCGCGGCACGCAGGATACCCGCGCCCGGTCTCGCATTGCGGATGCTTCCGCGGAGAATGCGCCGCGACCGATTCGCGGGCGGCAACTACCCTGAAGCGCGCATGGCCCCGTAGCTCAGTGGATAGAGCGGCAGACTTCGAATCTGCATGCGGAGGTTCGATTCCTCCCGGGGCCGCTCAGGCGTTGCGGATCACGACGTACGCCTTGCGGACGGTCTCCACCACGTCCCACATCCCGTGCCACCCGTCCGGCTGATGGACGACCGCGCCCGGACGGAGCTCCACCACGTCGCCCTCGGAGCCGGTGATCGTCCCCGTTCCCGCGAGCACCACGAACGTCTCCTGGAGCCCGCTCTTGCGCCCGGGGAAGGTACCGGGCGTCACCTCCCACACTCCCGTCTCCACGGTGCCGTCGTCGGCGAGGACGACAGCACTCTCGACCGGCTCGCCGCGGCTCGCGCCGGCGCGTGGCCCGATCGCCTGGAGGGCCAGAGAGCGGGGATCGGTGAACGTGCTCTGCACGGGCATGCGGGGGAGTCTGACAGGCGCGGAACCGCCCGTCGAGACCGAGAGACGCGTCGCTCCGTTCGGTCGGCGTCCTAGCCTCGAACCGTGACCCTCGGCTTCGTGCTGTTCGGGCTCGTCTTCCTGATCGCCCTCGGTCTCGGCTCCGTCACCCGTCGCCCGGCCCTCACCGCCTCGATCGTGATCGGTGCTGTCGTGGCGCTCCTCATCCTCCAGACACAAGACCCGTTCGTTGCGCTCTCGGCCTTCGCGCTGATCGCGATCGGCGGTCTCCTGCTCGAGACGGTGCGGGACACCGTCTCGGCGTTGCTCGGTCGCTGACACCAGCGGCCGCGCTTTAGGGGTGTGCCCCGCCGGAGGCGGGGATCCCGCGATCCGGCCCGCTTCCGCGGGCTGGATCTTGCGGGGGATAGGCTTTCCCCACGCGGGCGTGGCGGAACTGGCAGACGCGCCGGGTTTAGGTCCCGGTGGGCCTCGGCCCTTGGAGGTTCGACCCCTCTCGCCCGCATTCGAACTGGCTCCAGACCCGGTGGGTCGAGCCGCGCGTCTCTGCTTAGATGGGCGCCGTGGCGCACGTCGAACAGCTCGCGGACAACCGTGTCCGCCTCACCGTCGAGGTCTCCCCGCACGACCTCCACCACGCGTCCGAGCACGCCACGAACGACCTCGCGGAGTCGGTGAAGATCCCCGGTTTCCGCAAGGGCAAGGTGCCGCTCCCGGTGCTGGTGCGACACGTCGGTCGCGAGCGCATCTGGGCTGAAGCGGTCGATTCACACATCGGGGGCTGGTTCTGGGGCGCCGCGTCACACGCGCGGCTCCGGCCGATCTCCGCACCCGAGTACGACCTCGGCACGCTGCCGGACGGTCATGACGAGCCATGGTCGTTCTCGGCCACGGTCGAGGTTCAGCCGCTCCCCGAGCTCGTTGACTGGACGAAGCTCGAGGTGCCGCGCGCCGAGGCAGCGATCCCCGAGCAGCTCGTCGAGCACGAGCTCGAGGCGATCCGCCAGAGCGTCGCCGAACTCCTCCCCGCAGACGATCGTGAGGCGCGGGCGGGCGACACCGTCGTCGTCGATCTCACCTCCCCGAACGGCGAGAGCCAGCCGGACACCGTGGTCGAGCTCGGATCGGGCCGTCTCGTCGAGGAGATCGAGAACGGAATCGCCGGCGGTCGCGTCGGTGAGACACGGGAGATCCCCTACGAGCTCGGGGACGGCTCGCAGGCGGTTGTCACGGTGACCGTGAAGCACGTGAACGAGAAGGTGCTGCCCGAGGTGGACGACGAGCTTGCGCGTTCCGCGACGGAGTTCGACACGATCGCTGAATGGCGCGCCGACGTAGAAGCCCGCATCCGGGTTGCGCTCGACGAGGAGATCGCGGGCGCGTTCCGAGGCGCTGCGGTGGACGTCCTCGTCCGCGAATCGAAGGTTGTCCCCGCGGGGCCGCTCGTCGAACAGCGTGCCCGCCAGTTGATCGACGGATTCTTCCGCTCGCTCGCGCAGCGCGGGATCGAGCCGGAGACGTACTTCGCCGCGACGGGCCAGGCCCCGGACGCGCTCGTCACGCGCCTCTACGGCGAGGCGGCGCAGTCGGTTGCCCGCGAGCTCGCGCTCGAGGCGCTCGCGCGTGACGCGGGGATCGAAGTTGCTGACGACGAGATCCGGGCGCTGCTCCGCGAACAGGCCGAGGAGGCCGGTGACGACGTCGAGCAGGTGATCGCGGACATCTGGGCGCACGGCCACCACGAGAAGCTGCGGGAGGATCTCCGGCTCCGGGCGGCGCTCGATCGGCTGGTCGCGGATGTCACTCCGATTTCGATCGAGAAGTCGGAGGCGCGCGAGGCGATCTGGACGCCCGACAAGGAGAAGGCACAGTGAACCGCTCCGGGTTTCATGCAGGCTCCAGTCCTTGAGAGGATGGGGTCATGTCAGAGACGTCGAAGAGGTA
>CAYXAS010000081.1:0-5993 GCA_964461665.1 uncultured Gaiellales bacterium | reverse complement strand
GTTCGGGACGGAAGTGTGGGGGGAGCGCGAAGAACGCGCCGCGCTCCCCAACCCCACCGGTCGCGAATGTCGCCCGACCGCGTCGGCGAACCCGGGCGAACGCGGCCCCCGACGGGCTACGCGGTCTCGGGTACCGCGATCCGGCTCTGGATCCGTCGCGCGATGAATGCCGCGATCGCGATCCCGACCACGATGAGGAGCACGATCGCGTCCCCGCCCGGGAGCCGTGTCACGGTCACCATCCCGGCGCCGACGAGCGCGGCCGCGGGGAGTGTCAGCACCCACGCCACAAGGATGTTCCCGGCGACACCCCACCGGACGGCCGAGAAGCCCTTGATTGCGCCCGCGCCGAGCACCGAGCCGGAGATCGAGTGCGTCGTTGAGACGGGGAACCCGAAGTGCGCCGTCCCCCAGAGAATCGATGCGCACGCCGTCTGCGCCGCGAACCCCTGCGGCGGGTCGAATTTTACGAGCCGCTGGCCGAGCGTCTTGATGATCTTCCAGCCCCCCGCATAGGTACCCGCACCCATCGCGATCGCTGCCACCAGGATCACCCAGGTCGGCGGACGGTCGAAGTCAGGATCGAGCTCGCCGGAGGCGACGAGCGCCAGCGCGATGATCCCCATCGTCTTCTGTGCGTCGTTCGTCCCGTGGGTGAACGCCACGAACCCGCCGGAGAAGAGCTGCGCGATCCGGAAGCCGCGATTCACTTTCGCGGGAGGCCTCCTCGCGATGAACCACGTGATGATGAGGATCAGCGTGAACGCGATCGCGATTCCGAGAAACGGCGCGACGAGTGACGGGAGAAGCACCTTCTCCTTGATCCCCCCCCACTTGATGATGTCGGGGCCGCCCGCGGCGAGCGCCGAGCCGACCATCCCGCCGACGAGCGCGTGGCTCGAACTGGAGGGAAGCCCGAAGAACCACGTCGTGAGGTTCCAGGCGATCGCTCCGACAAGCCCTGCGAGCACGATCGAGAGCGTGATCGCCTCCTGATCAACGATCCCCTTTGCGACCGTCGCCGCGACCTTGAGCGAGACCCAGGCGCCCGCGAAGTTCAAGATGGCGGCCGAGATCACCGCAGCACGCGGGCTGAGTGCACGCGTCGAGACCGTCGTCGCGATCGAGTTCGCGGTGTCGTGGAACCCGTTGGTGAAGTCGAAGAAGAGCGCGACCACAATGACCGCGACGAGCGTGGCGTCCACGTCTAGCTGTTCTTCACCAAGATGTTCGCGATCGTGTTCGCACACGTCTCGCAGGCGTCGAGCGCTCCCTCGAGCCGTTCGTACACGTCCTTCCACCGGATCACGATCAGCGGGTCGATCTCGCTCGAGCGGAAGAGCGATGCGACCGCATCACGGAGCACTGCATCGCCCTCGTCTTCGTGCCGCTTCAACTCGATCAGCGCCGCCTCGACACCGCGCATGCTCTTCAGGTTGTCGCACGCGATCACGAGTTGCTCGACTGCCTTCACGATGATCGCGGTCTGATCCTGCGCGTGGCGCGATGGCGCGTCGATCCCGTACAGCGAGAGCATCGAGGACGCCTCCTCCAACTCGTCCACGACGTCGTCGATCTCGGTCGCGAGCATGTAGATGTCTTCTCGGTCGAACGGCGTCAGGTACTGGGTGTTCAGCAACCGGATCAGGTCATGTGTGATCCCGTCGCCCCTCGTCTCTGCAGCCTTCACCTGCTCCTGCGTCACATCGGAGTTCGGATGTTCTGCAAACCGCCGATCGACGAGTCGCGCGACTTCGAGGGCGTTCTCGCCCGCCTTCGCAAAAAGCTCGAAGAACTGCGTCGTCTTGGGTACTAGCGAGATCGCCATGACGGGAACGTACCCGATCCGAGAGCGGACGGCCCCGCCCAGCGGTCGCGGCTACGGTGAGCGGCGATGAAGGCGCTCGTGGCACTGGCGCTCGCCTCGTTCCTGCTTGCGCTCGCCGGACTCGCCGTGCTCGCGACGCGCGGCGAGGACGACGCGGGGTACCTCGGATCACGCCCACCCGGGCGGCTCGAGCTGCCCGACTTCTCGTTCACGGACGATGCTGGGCGGGTGCTGACACGACAAGCGCTCGAGGGGAAGGTGGCGGTCGTGACGTTCCTCGACGCCCAGTGCGTCGACGCCTGCCCCGTCGTCGCCTGGGAGCTCGCGCGTGCCGCCGACGCACTCACCCCGGGCGAGCACGCGGAGGTCGAGCTGATCGCGTTCTCGCTCGACCCGGTCGAGGACACCCCCGAGGCCGTCGACGCGTTCCTGCGCTCACGGCACGCGAAGGGAAGGCTCCGCTACCTGGCAGGCCCACTGGGGGAGATGGAGCGCGCCTGGGACGCGTTCGATGTGCTCGCGAGCGCCGACTCGGGTGACGACAGCCTCCACTCGGTCCCGGTCCGGATCTACGGGCGTGACGGCGTGCTCCGCTCCACCCTCCACGTAGCCTCCGATCTCGACCAGCGCACATTGCTCCACGACGTACGACTCGCACTCGCTGACTGACCGGCGATCTACGGGCGGCGGCTACCCTCGGCAGCCGTGAGCGCGGAGTACGTCTATTCGATGTATCGGGCCGACAAGTGGTATGGCCCCGATCGGCAGGTTCTGGCGAACATCTCTCTCTCGTTCCTCCACGGGGCGAAGATCGGAGTGCTGGGGCCGAACGGATCAGGGAAGTCCACGCTGCTCCGGATCATGGCCGGTCGGGAGGAGCCGTCGAACGGGACCGCCGAACTGCAGCCGGGCGCGACCGTGGGTCTGCTCGAACAGGAGCCGTGGCTCGACCCCGCGAAGGACGTGCGTGGCAACGTCGACGACGGTGTGCGCGAGCTCCGCAACCTCCTTGACCGCTTCAACGCGGTCTCGGCCGCGTTTGCGGAGCCCGATGCAGATTTCGACGCCCTGCTCGCGGAGCAGGCCGACGTGCAGGAGAAGATCGACCGAGCAGACGCATGGTCGCTCGACCAGCGGCTCGACCGCGCGATGGACGCGCTGCGCCTCCCGGACGGCGACCGTGATGTGACCACGCTCTCGGGTGGCGAACGGCGCCGTGTGGCGCTCTGCCGCCTCCTTCTCTCTGCCCCCGACCTGCTGCTGCTCGACGAGCCCACAAACCATCTCGATGCCGAGTCCGTCGCGTGGCTCGAGCGCTTTCTCGAGGAGTACCGCGGCACGGTGATCGCGGTCACCCACGACCGGTACTTCCTCGACAACGTCGCTGGCTGGATTCTCGAACTCGACCGCGGCAAGGGGCTGCCGTTCCAGGGGAACTACACGTCGTGGTTGGAGCAGAAGCAGGAACGGCTCGCGCAGGAGGATCGCGGCGCGTCCGCGCGGCGGCGCACGCTCGCGCGCGAGCTCGAGTGGGTGCGGTCGAGCCCGACCGCGCGCCACGCGAAGTCGAAAGCGCGACTCGCGGCCTACGAACGGCTCTACGCGGAAGAGGACGCAGTGCGCCTCGACACGGTTGAGATCCACATTCCGCCGGGACCGCGGCTCGGTGACCTCGTCGTGCGCGCCGACCACGTCAGGAAGGGGTTCGGCGATCGGTTGCTCGTCGACGACCTCAGCTTTGACCTCCCGCGAGGTGGGATCGTCGGTGTGGTCGGGCCGAACGGTGCGGGGAAGACGACGCTCTTCCGGATGATCGCGGGCGAGGAGCAGCCGGACGGCGGTTCACTCGAGCTCGGTGACACCGTGCAGCTCGGCTACGTCGATCAGTCGCGCGCAGCGCTCGTGCCGGAGAACACCGTCTGGAAGGAGATCTCCGGCAACCGGGACGTGATCCTGCTCGGGAAGCGCGAGGTCAACTCCCGCCAGTACGTCTCGTGGTTCAACTTCAGGGGGGGCGACCAGCAGAAGCTCGTCCGCGACCTCTCGGGCGGAGAGCGGAACCGCGTCCACCTCGCGAAGGTCCTGTGCGCGGGCGGGAACCTTCTGCTGCTCGACGAGCCGACGAACGATCTCGACGTGGACACGCTGCGTGCGCTCGAGGACGCGCTGCTCGACTTCGCGGGCTGCGCCGTCGTGATCACCCACGACCGCTGGTTCCTCGATCGTGTCGCGACGCACATCCTCGCGTTCGAGGGAGATTCGCAGACGACGTGGTTCGAAGGCAGTTGGGGCGAATACGCCGCCTGGGCTCGTGAGACACGCGGCCCGGGCGCGCTCGATCCGCACCGGATCGCCTACAAGCGCCTCGTCCAGTAACTCCCGGGCCGCCGTCCCCGGCGGGCGGGGCTACGCGATCTCGTCGAGCGCGCCGTGAAGCGACGCGAGGATCTCGTCGAGGTGCGTGTCCTCGACGATGAGCGGCGGGGCGATCGCGACCCCGTCCGGGACCCACCGGCTGAGAAGGCCGTGGGCGCGGGCCGCCCGCCACAGGCGCATCGCGAGACCGGGGTCGGCGGCGATCCGCTCGGGGTCGAGGGCGACCGCCGCCATCAGCCCGACGCCGCCGCGCACCTCTGCGACGAGCGGATGCGATTCCGTCTCGCGCAGACGAGCGTGGTAGTGGCCCTCGATCTCGCGCGCCCGGAACACAAGTCCGTCGCGTTCGAGCAGGTCGATGTTCGCGAGCGCGGCCGCGCAGCAGGTCGGATGGCCGCTGTACGTCGCACCGTGGAGGAATGACCGGCCGGGGGCCGTCCAGACCGGCTCGGCGACCCGCGGGGCGACGATGACGCCGCCGAGCGGCAGGTAGCCGCTCGTGACGCCCTTCGCGAACACGATCAGATCGGGCTGGAGCCCGTAACGCTCGGCCGCGAACCACGTCCCGATCCGCCCGAAGCCCGAGATCACGGCGTCCGCGATCGTCAGCACGCCGTGGCGGGCGCAGATCTCCGAGATCGCCTCGAGATATCCCGGGGGAGGGATCCGGACGCCACCGGCGCCGATCACGGGCTCGAAGACGAACGCAGCGACCCGCTCCGGCCCGAGCCTGAGGATCTCCTGCTCGAGCGCGTCCGCATCGTCCCACGGCACAAGGGCGGTGTCGGCGACCAGGGTCCCGAACCCTTCGCGATAGGGGAGTCCGAGGATGCTCGTAGCGATCCTGTGAGTCCCGTGGTAGCCCTTCTCGCGGCTGATCAGGAACGTGCGTGACGACTCGCCGCGCGCGGCGTGCCACGACCGTGCGAGCTTGGCGGCGGTGTCGATCGAGTCGGCGCCGCCGCTCGTGAGGAAGACCTTCGATCCCGGCTGCGGTGAGAGGGAGGAGAGACGCTCAGCGAGTTCGAGCGCACGCGGGTTCGCCGCATCGCCGAACACGTGGTAGGCCGGGAATTCGTCGAGCTGCGCCTTGATCGCATCGAGGATCTCGCGTCGCCCGTGCCCGACGTTCATGTACCAGAGGCTCGCCGACCCGTCGAGATACCGCTTGCCGTCCGCGTCCCAGACGTGGACGCCCTCCGCGCGCGAGAAGACGACGCTGCGCCCGTCGATGTCCGCCATGTTGGCGAAGGGGTGCCAGAGCGCGTCGCTCATCTCAGTGGGCGGTCGTTTCAGCCGTCATCGTGGGAGGGAGCGTATCCGCGAACCGGGGCGCGATCGCCGGCTCCGCGCAGGCGGGGGTAGGTTCGTACTCGCACCGCTACCCGAACCGAGGAGACCCCACATGCCGCTCATCCGCGTCGAGTTGTTCGATTACCGCGTCAACCCGGAGACCAACGCGAAACTCATCTCCGGGCTCACCGATGCACTGTGCGCGGCGACCCACGAGGGGCTTCGCGATCACACGTGGGCGATCATCGAGGGCCACGACCCGAAGAACTGGGGTCAGGGTGGCAAGCCGTGGCCGGTCGCGGAGATGCCTCCCGCCTGACCGTCGCCGATCGGCTTCCCGAGGGCGCTGGCGCCTCGTGTGCCTCAGTCGCTGACTGCGGGAAGCCCAGCCAGCCGAAGGAAGCGGCAGAGGATCGCGCGTCCCGCAGGTCGGCGTTCGTCCCAGAGCTCGGGGTGAAACTGCGTCCCCCACCATGGCCGGTCGGTCGCCGCGACG
>CAYXAS010000080.1:0-6142 GCA_964461665.1 uncultured Gaiellales bacterium | reverse complement strand
GGCTCGGACGCGATCAGGCGTCTCGAAGGTGTGTGGTTAGTCCAGCTAGGCGGCGGCGGAAGCGAGGAGGCCCGCGGCACCGAGCGCACGGATCCCGGCTGCTCGGACGTCGCTCGCGACCTGCTTCACATCGCCGTCGAGCGGGGCGTGGACGACCGCGTCGAGCCAGATCACCCCGGGAGCCGGGTCGCCGACCAGCACCCGCCCCGCGTCGAGCGTCCCGGGGACTGCGCGGAGCGCGGCCGTGAGCACGGCGCACGCCTCATCGACACTCGCTTCGGGCGCAACGGGGAACGCGGCGGTCACGGCACGGCGCGGGTCGCGGATCGTGCGGTTCACGACCGGGCCGGCGGTCAACTGGCTGTTCGGAACAAACACCCGCCTCCCCTCGTCGGTGACGAGGGTCGTGTAGACGAGCGACATCTCCTCCACGAAACCGCTGTGCTCGCCGATCGTTACGCGGTCACCGAGCCTGAGCGGCTGCGTGAACGCGACGAGCAGACCCGCCCCGAGATTGGAGAGCGGGGTCGAGAGCGCGAGCCCCGCGAACAGTGCAAGCACCGCGCTCGAGGCGAGCATCGCTCGCCCGATCTCCGTCGTCTGCGGGAAGATCGTGAGGACGTTCCATGCGCCGATGAGTGTGAGCACCGCTACGACGAGCCGGACAACCAGATTGAAACTCGTCCGTCGCCGCGCCGCTTCTCCCGGGTCACCGTCCTCGGGCGCGCGCCCGAAGCGGCGGTAGGCGCGGTGCAGCAGCGAGCGGGCGACGACTGCTGCGCTGAGCCATGCGGCGGCCGCAATGAGCGCCTCGACGGCCCGGTCGTCCACACGGCCACGTTCGCCGCCGGACGGCCGGAGCCTGCCTCAGATCGTCGGCTCGGCCTGCGGCTCGCGTTCGAGCGAGAACGCGTCGTGCAACGCGCGCACCGCCTCGGGGATCCGATCGCGGTCGATCATGCAGGAGATCTTGATCGGCGAGGTCGAAATCATGTTGATGTTGATCCCGCCCTGCGCGAGCGTGCGGAACATCGTCGCTGCGACCCCGGGGTGGGACCGCATCCCGGCCCCGATCAGCGAGACCTTCCCGAGCCCGTGGTTCTCCTCCACCAGGAACTCACCGATGTCGGCACGTGTCCCGTCGATCGCGCCGCGGGTCGCGGGCACGTCTTCGGTCGGGACCGAGAACGAGACCTCGGCCCCGCCGTGCACGGTGTTCTGGATGATCGTGTCCACGTTCACGTTCGCCGAGGCGATCGCGTCGAACACTCCTGCCGCGACCCCGGGCCTGTCGGGGAGACCAGTCAGCGTGAATACGACATCGCTCTCGGAATGGGTCACCGCGGTGACCATCGCCTCTTCCATCCCAGCTCCTTCCTGTACCCACGTCCCCTGTTCGTCCGAGAACGTGGAGCGCGCGTGAATGCGCACACCATGATTACGCGCCAGCTCGACCGAGCGGAGCATCAGCACCTTCGCGCCGGACGCCGCCATCTCGAGCATCTCCTCGTAGGAGACCGTCGCGAGCTTGCGGGCGCCCGGGACGATCCGGGGGTCGGCGGTGAACACTCCCGGGACATCCGAGTAGATCTCGCACGCTGCGTCGAGCGCCGCCGCGAGCGCAACCGCGGTCGCGTCGGTGCCGCCGCGGCCGAGCGTGGTGACCTCCATCGTCTCGCGCGAGAAGCCCTGGAACCCGGCGACGAGCACGATCTTTCCCTCGTCGAGCGCGGCGCGGACGCGGTCGCCACGGATCTCCTGGATCTTCGCGCGGGTGTGGACGGGGTCGGTGATGATCCCCGCCTGCGATCCCGTGAGCGATACCGCGTCCTCTCCGAGATCGTTGATCGCCATCGCGACGAGCGCGCAGGCGATCCGCTCGCCCGTCGAGAGGAGCATGTCCATCTCCCGCGGCGACGGCGCGTCGGAGACCTCGCGAGCGAGCGCGATCAGCGAATCGGTGGTCTTCCCCATCGCGGAGACGGTGCCGACGACCCTGAGCCCACTTCGCTTCGCCTCGACGAACCGGCGCGCGACGTTGCGGATCTTCTCGGGGTCGGCGACCGAGGAGCCGCCGAACTTCATCACCACGGTGTCGAACGTGCGCTCCATGGCGTGCGTCACTCGCCCGCGGTCAGTCCCGCGCGCCGGTACTCCGCGGCATACGGCGGGACGGCGATCCCGGCCCGCAGCCCGGCGGATGCGATCGGCGCAAGCGCCGTCATCACCAGCGGGACATGGCCGGCCCAGACGTCGAGCTCGGCGTCCGGGGTCTCGTCGTCCTCCGGCCCGCCATCACGGATCTTCGCGGATGCCTCGTCGAGCGACAGCGCGAGGATCGAGGTCGCCTTCAGCTCCGTCGGGGTCGGTGGTCGCACGTCGTCCCAGCGGTCGGGGAGAAGCTGTTCGCTCAGTGCGTGGAGCGCGGCGAGTTTCTCCTCACGCCCGGTGACGGCGTGCGCGACGCCGAGCACCATCACCGACCGATAGTTCACGGAGTGCTCGAAGATCGAGCGCGCGAACACAATCCCGTCGAGGAGCGTGACGGTGACGCAGACCGGGATGCCCTCCGAGAGCGCCCGCAGCGACCGGGCAGCGGACGAGCCGTGCACGTAGAGCGTGTCGCCGACCCGCGCGTGAAGGGTGGGGGTGACGAACGGTTGGCCCTCGTGGACGTAACCGAGGTGTGCGACGAGCCCTGCGTCGAGCACGGCGTCGATCGCGGCGCGGTCGTACGCCGCTCGGTCGGCGATGCGCTTCACGCGCGTCCGTGCGCTCGGGGCTCCGTGTCCACGTCTGGTCATCGCGGGCAAGGGTAGTTGCCGCTCAGGCGGGTCGGCGCGACGACCAAGTCGCGGCGAGCCGTGCGAGGTCGAGGCGTTCCGCGCTGTCGAGTGACCGGCCGGCCGCTGCGCGCGTGTCGCGGCCGAGCGCGCCGGCGACCGCCCAGCGGCGGATGAGCCGGATGAGCGGGAGCCGCCCGTTCGTGATGTCGGGGACGTGCACGGGGTCGAGATACAGCTCGAGCGCGAGCTTCTGGAGGAGCTGCGGGTCGGGGGCGGCGGCCGTCTCGAGCTCGAGACGGTAGGCGAGCAGGCCCGCGATGACCTGGAGCTCGCGGATCCCGGTCTTCACGCTCACCCCGATCGAGACCGTCGATGAGGCGACGAGCGCCCACGGCATCTTCGTGAACCGCGCCCCCTTCGCCAGCGCGCGCGTGACCGGCGTCGCGAGCGCCACGACGCGCTGGATTCCGTCGGCGAGCGCCTCACCGCCGTCGTCGACTGAGAGCAGCCTCTTTCCCTCGGCGGCGGAGGTGACGGGGACCGGGGAGTCGATCGCCCGGCCGACCGCCTGCGCGACGAGTCCCCCGAGCGCGCCGGTCAGCGCATCGATCCCACCTCGCGGCTCCTCGTCGCGCTCCATCCCGGCCAGCGTATCCGCGCCACGACAGCCGCTCGACGATCTGCTTTACTTTGTATAGCGACAGGATCACGAGGGCGTCCGCTCTCGACGACAGGGAGGAACGCATGGCGCTTCGCATCGGCGACACGGCCCCGGACTTCGAGGCAGACACGACTGACGGTCGGATCTCGTTTCACGAGTGGATCGGCGACTCGTGGGCGGTGCTGTTCTCGCACCCCAAGGACTACACCCCGGTCTGCACCACCGAGCTCGGCTACATGGCGTCGATCAAGCCCGAGTTCGATCGGCGCAACGTCAAGGTGATCGGTCTCTCGGTCGATTCGATCGACCGCCACGCGGGGTGGGCCCGCGACATCGAGGAGACGCAGGGGCACGCCCCCAACTACCCGATGATCGGAGACACCGATTTCAACGTCTCGAAGCTCTACGGGATGCTTCCGGCCGAGGTCGAGGGCGACCCGCTCACCCGGACGCCCGCCGACAACCAGACGGTGCGCAACGTGTTCGTGGTCGGGCCGGACAAGAAGGTGAAGTTGATCCTCGTCTACCCGATGACGACCGGCCGCAACTTCGACGAGGTGTTGCGCGTCGTCGACTCGCTCCAGCTGACCGCGAAGCACAAGGTCGCGACTCCGGCCCAGTGGACAGACGGGGGCGATGTGATCATCGCCGGGTCGGTCACGAACGATCAGGCGAAGGAGATCTGGCCGGACGGCTGGCGGGAGCCGAAGCCGTACATCCGCATCGTCGCGCAGCCGCGCTGACACGGTGATGGTGGGCCGGGCGGCGACAGCCGTCCGGCCACTGACCTTCTCTCCGCCGCCGATAGAGTCGCCCGGTCGGCCCGTAGCCGATCGCAGAGCGAGGAGGAGGCGATGAGCGACAATCCGGTGCGCGTCGAACGGCGCGGGCACGTGCTCGAGGTGACCCTCGACCGCCCGCCTGTCAACGCGATCGACGTCGTCACGAGCAGGCTCCTCGGAGAGGCGTTCGCCGAGCTGCGCGATGACCCGGAGTTGCGCGTCGGGATCGTCACGGCGGCTGGGGAGCGGGTGTTCTCCGCCGGCTGGGACATCAAGGCGGCGAGTGCGGGTGGCGAGGTCGGCAGGTGGTGGGAGATCGACCACGGCCCCGGCTCGTTTGCCGGGCTCACCGAGCTCTGGGATCTGAACAAGCCGGTGATCGCGGCGATCAACGGTCACGCGCTCGGCGGTGGGCTCGAGCTCGCGCTCGCGTGCGATCTCCTGATCGCCGGGGACCACGTCGAGATCGCGATGCCCGAGCTCACGATCGGGATCGTCCCCGACTCGGGCGGGATCCAGCGGCTCCCGCGCCGCCTGCCCTACAACGTCGCGATGGAGTTGCTCCTGCTCGGTCGCCGGATGCCCATCGCGGATGCCCACCGGCACGGCCTCGTCAACGCGGTCGTTCCACGCGACCAGGTGCTAGCGACCGCGAGGGAGTGGGCGGATGTGATCGCCTCGGGCGCGCCGCTCACGATCCAGGCGCTGAAGGACGCGCTGCGGGCCGTGGAGGGCGCGACGGTGGAAGACGCCTTCTCGATCCTCCGGAGCGGCGCGGTGCCGTCGTACGAGCGTGCGCTCGAATCCGAGGATGCGAAGGAGGGCGCCCGCGCCTTCGCCGAGAAGCGCCCGCCGAAGTTCGAAGGGCGCTGAGTCCGGGGCGGCTCAGCCGCCGTGTGCGCGCAGAAGTGCGCGCGAGATGATGTGCCGCTGCACCTCCGAGGTGCCGTCCCAGATCCGCTCGACGCGCGCGTCGCGCCACAGACGCTCAAGCGGCAGTTCCTCCATCAGCCCCATCCCCCCGAAGATCTGAAGCGCCTGGTCGGTGACGCGCGCCAGCATCTCGGTCGCGTAGAGCTTTGCCATCGCGAAGTCCTCGTCGCGGGCGGTGCCCTGATCGGCCTTCCAGGCGGCGCGGAACACGAGACCTTCGGCCGCGGCGAGTTCGGTTGCCATGTCGGCGAGCTTGAAGCTCGTCCCCTGGAAGGAGCCGATCGTCCTGCCGAACTGTTTGCGCGTTGCCGCCCACTCGGTCGCGAGACCGAGCGCGCGGTCTGCGCGTCCGAGACAGGTTGCGGCGACGGTGAGGCGCGAGGCACCCAGCCACTCGTTCGCGACATCGAACCCGTGGTGCTCCTCCCCGAGCACCTGGTCGGCGGAGACGCGACAGTCGGTGAAGAAGAGTTCGCAGTGGTGGTAGCCGCGGTGCGAGACGGAGCGCGGCCCCTTGTGCACCGTGAGGCCGGGCGCGTCGAGATCGACGAGGAACGAGGTGAACTGCTTCCGGAGTCCCCTCGGGGTCTCGGCCGAGCCGCTCACGCAGAACAGCACCACGAAGTCCGCGATGTCCGCGTACGAGACGAAGTGCTTGCTCCCGTTGATCACGTAGGAGTCGCCGTCGCGCTCGGCCCGCGTCTCCATCGACTGGAGGTCGGAGCCGGCACCCGGCTCGCTCATCGCGAGACAGTCGACGCGCTCGCCGCGGATCGCGGGGAGCAGGAATCGCTCCTTCTGGGTCTCGGTGCAGGCGCGGAGGATGTTCGAGGGCCGCGCGACCGCCCACTGGAGCGCGTACGAGGTGCGACCGAGTTCGCGTTCGAACAACGTGAGGCCCAGATGGTCGAGCCCTCCGCCGCCCAGCTCCTCGGGCATGTTCGCCGCGTAGAGACCCGCCTCGATCGACCGGCGGCGGA
>CAYXAS010000079.1:0-6491 GCA_964461665.1 uncultured Gaiellales bacterium | reverse complement strand
AGCCACAGGATCGCGATCACGACGAATGCCCTCGACCCCGCGTCGTGCTCGAACGCGATCCCGACGAGCCAGACACCCACGAGCACCGTGAACGCTGCTGCCCCGTTCACCAGCCCCACCGCTGCGGCGGGGGCGTTCGGGTGCATACGAGCCGCCCCGGTAAATGCGAGTGCGAACGGGGTACCGGCCGCGAGCCCGACGAAGCACGTCCCCACGATCGCCCCGGCGAGCGAACCGGAGGCCAGCAGGAGCGTCCCCGCTGCTCCGGCCACTGCGCTCGCACCGATGAGCACGGGGATCCGGTCGGGATGCTGTTCGAGCACCCAGCCACCGAACGGCCGTGAGACAATCGTGAGGGCCATCGAGACTCCGACGAGCGCCCCCGCAGCGACCGGCTCGAGCGCGAGCGAGTGCTCGAGCAGGAACGGCGCCCAGTTCCCAACGACCATGCTCAGCCCGAACGAGCCCGCAAACAGGATGGCAAGGCCGCCCAACGACCTGTCGGCCGCGAGCGTGCGGAGCGCGATCGCGGCGCGGCGCCCTGCCTGGGACGCCTCAGGGCGGGGGCCGAAGGCCAGTGCGAGCAGGCCGAACACCACCACCACGACACCGCTCAGATAGGGGGAGCGCCAGCCGAGGAGCGGGACGAGGAGCGGGACGACCGGGAGCGCCACGCCCGCACCTGCTGTTGCAACCCCACCGTAGAGGCTCTGCGCGAGCGGTGAACCCCCGGTGGCGCGCACGTAGTCGCTGCCCCCGAGGAACGCGAGAGCAAGACCGAGACCCATCACTCCGCGCAACACGAGCGCGAGGTACTCGTCTGGCGCCACGAGAGCCACCGCGTTCGCGACACCGAGGATCGCCATCCCGGCCGCGGTCACGGCGGCCGGGCCGAACCGGTCGCTGAGCCGACCTGCCGGGAGCTGCATCAGCATGTGCACGCCAAACAGGGCGGTCGTGAGGAGCCCGATCCGCGACAGGTCGACGCCGTACGCATCGGCGAGCGTCTCTGCAGCTGCGCCTGTGTTCGTCACGAACCAGCCGGTCGAGACCGCGACAATGCAGGCGACGAGCAGGGGGTGCAGCCTCACGTCGCCACTCCCCGCGGCCCGCGGCTGCAGGGCGCTACCGCCTCCGTCACCCGACGGCGACGGGCGCGCCGACCGTCTCAACGTACGCGATCGCCTCCTCGAGCGGGACGACGTCAGCGTACTTCGCCTGGATGTCGAACAGGTTCGCGTCGTGCGGCGCCTGCGCACGGTCGCCCACACACTCGCGCGGGACCAGCGTTGGCCAGCCGTACTGGAGCAGGTCGACCGCCGTGGCGCGGATGCAGCCGCTCGTCGTCGCCCCGCACAGGATCACCGTGTCGATCCCCTGCGAGACGAGGACCGAGGCGAGGTTCGTCCCGAAAAACCCCGAGGCGCCCTTCTTCATGATCACTGTCTCGTCCGGTCGTGCGCCAAGCCGTGGGTCGAGCGCGACCCACTTCCCGCCGAGTTGGAGCGCGGCGAGCGCGGGAACCTTCTGCAACCACAGTCCGCCGTCCTTCAGGCTCTCATCGAACCCGATCGTGGTGAACACGACCGCGACACCGCGGGCGCGGGCCGCGTCGAGAAGTCGCCGGGTTGCGACGATCTCATCCGTCAGGTCGGAGCCGAGCGGACACTCGGGGTCGCTGAACCCGCATGAGAAGTCGATCACCAGGACACACGGTTTGGTGCCGAGCGTGACGCGCGCGCCGAGACCGGCGCGCGCGTACACCTCCTTTGCTGCCTCGTCACTCACACGAGATCCTGGCCGAAGCGCGCGCGCTTCACGAACCGTCCTGCGCCCGGCTCGGCGACCAACTTGTCGTTCTCGATGATCACCTGGCCGCGCACCAGTACGACCTCGGGGGCACCGGTCACCTCGGTGCCCTCATACAGGTTGTAGTTCACGTTCGTGTGGTGAGTCGCAGCCGAGATCGTCAACTTCTTGTTCGGGTCCCACACGACGATGTCCGCGTCGGAGCCCGGTGCGATCGTGCCCTTGCGCGGGTAGAGCCCGAACAGCTTCGCAACGTTCGTCGAGACGAGCTCGACGAAGCGGTTCGGGGTGATCCGGCCGGTCGAGACACCGAACGTCCAGAGCATGTGCAGCCGGTTCTCGATCCCGGGGCCGCCGTTCGGGACGACATTGAACTCACGACCGTTGATCCCCTTCTGCTCCGGCCACTTGAACGGGCAGTGGTCGGTCGAGACCACCGACAGATCGTCGGTCGTAATCGCCTTCCACAGGTGCTCCTGGTTCTCCTTCGGGCGCGGCGGTGGGGTGTAGATGTACTTCGCGCCCTCCCAGTTCGGCGCGTCCATCATCGATTCATCAATGAAGAAGTACTGGGTGCACGACTCGCCCCACACCTTCCAGCCCTTCTCGCGCGCAAGCGCAATCGGCTCGACCGCGGCCTGGCAGGAGACGTGGACGACATACAGCGGCGCGTCTGCAACGCGGGCGAGCTGGATCGCGCGGTTCGTCGCCTCCGCCTCGGTCTCCACCGGGCGGCTGCGCGCGTGCCAGATGGGATCCGTGTTCCCCGCTGCGACCGTGTCCTTCACGATGATGTCGATCGCGTCGCCGTTCTCGGCGTGGACCATCACGAGCCCACCTGTCTCGTGGGCAACCTTCAGCACCCGGAATAGCGTGTCGTCGTCCACCATCACGGCGCCCTTGTAGGCCATGAACAGCTTGTAGGACGTGATCCCCTCGTCAGGCAGCTTCGCGAGATCCTCGAGCGTGCCGCCGTTCTTCAGGTCGGTGACCGCGATGTGGAACCCGACGTCGATCACCGGCTTGCAGCGCTCGATCTTCTCGTGGTACTTCGCGAGCGCCTGGGCGAATGTGTCACCGGGGGTCTGGACGCAGAAGTCGATCAGCGTCGTCGTGCCGCCGAACGCGGCCGCCGTGGTACCCGACGTGAAGTCGTCGCACGTCGTCGTCCCACCGAAGTACATCTCGATGTGCGTGTGTGGGTCGATCGCGCCTGGCATCACGATCTTCCCGGTCGCGTCGATCACCCGGTCCGCAGCGACGTCGAGCGAGGCGCCGAGCAGCGCGATGCGGCCGTCCTCAATGAAGATGTCACCGACGTAGTCGTCCGCCGCGGTGACGATGCGGCCGCCCTTGATCAGCACCGACATTTCAATCCCTTTCTCTCGGAATCCACCGTCGCTGTATACAAAGCGGCCGCCGCCCCGTCAACTCGGAACGCGCTGTCAGGCGGCCGGGAGTCGCGTGTGCCAGTCCGTCAGCTGCTGGTATGCGTGGGCTGCGCGAAGCACCGTCGCCTCTGCAAGCCGCCGTCCGGTGAGGGCGAGACTGACCGGCAGCCCGTCCACGAAGCCGCACGGCACGCTCACGGTCGGGACACCAAGACAGCTCCACGGAGAGTTGTAGGGGATCAGCGACAGCCGGTACGCGAGCTGCACGCCTCCGACCTCGACCGGATCCTCCCCGATCAGGGGCGCACCGATCGGCATCGCGGGGGATGCGAGCACGTCGAACCGCTCGAACAGCGGCCGCGCCTCGTGCGCGAGCGCGCGTCGTGCCCGCTGACCCGTGATCGCGGCCGAAGCAGGGAGCAGGAGCCCTGCGAGCAGGCGGGCGCGGACGTCGTCGCCGTAGTCGGCGAGCCGGGTCCGCAACCATGGGAGGTGGGCCTCCGCCGCCTCTGGGAGCATTACAAGCTGTTGCGCGACCTCCGCACGACGCAGGAACGAAGCGTCGACGCGCTCGACCGTCGCTCCCAGCGCGGCGAGTTCGGCGATCGCGGACTCCACCGCTGCGAGGACACGGGGGTCGATCGGAACCTCCCCCATCAGGTGCGAGATGACGCCGATCCGCAGGCCCGCGATGCCTCCGCCAATCCCGTCGAGGCACGGTGTCGCCACGGTCGGGGTCGTCGAGGCGTCGCGTGGGTCAGCCCCCGAGATCACGTCGAGCAGGAGCGCGCAGTCCTCCGCTGTCTCGGCGAGCGGCCCGACGGTGTCGTACGTCCACGAGACGGGCACCACACCGCGATTCGGGACGCGACCGGTGGTTGGACGGACACCGGTGATCCCGCAGAAGGCGGCCGGGATCCGTACCGAGCCGGCGGTGTCGGTGCCGAGCGCTCCAGGTACGAGCCGGGCGCCGACCGCTGCGCCGCTGCCTCCGCTCGAGCCGCCGCAGATCCGGGTGGTGTCCCACGGGTTCCGCGCGGGCCCGAAGTGCTTGCTCGTCGTGGTTGCGCCCCACGCGAACTCGTGTGTGTTGAGCTTCCCGACGATCACCGCGCCCGCCTGCCGCAGTCGCGTGACGACCGTCGCGTCGAGCGTCGGGACGTTGTGCTCGAGCACCTTCGAGGCGGCCGTCGTCCGTGTCCCTGCGACGTCGATCACATCCTTGATCCCGATCGGGACGCCATGCAACGGCCCCGGCTCGGACACGCGGCTCAGCGCGTCCGCCTCCGCGAGTGCCTCGTCACCACGGACGGTGATGAAACTGTTGAGCGCGGGGTCGAGGCGGCCGATCCGCTCGAGCGCGTCCGCGACCGCCTCCCGTGGTGACAGCGCACCAGCACGGATCTCGGCGGCGAGAGCAGCGATCGTCACGACGGCTCCGGGTCGGGAAGGTACATCCCGGCGGGCGGGATGTCGCGGCCCGTTCCCTCCTCCAACACCCGGAGAGCGGGGAGGACCGTGCCGAGAAATCCCCGCACCCGCTCGAGGTCGTCGTCGGTCGGATCGACGCCCTGGGCCTGCGCAAGCGCCCTAAGATCGGCGACGGACGGGATCGCTGTAGACTCGCTCGCCATGCCGATCTACGAGTTCCTCTGCGCCGCGTGTGCAAACAAGTACGAGGAGTACCTGACGCTCTCGACGAAGCCCGATCCGCCGTGCCCGAAGTGCGCCTCGGCGGATGTGAAGCGGCTTCTTTCCCGGATCAACACCGAGTGGCTCCCGAGCAACGTCGCCTGGGACCGCGTCGGCCGCTCCTGGGACAACTGAGCGACGCCGCGCGGGGTCACCCGCAGCGCAACGGCACCGTCGATCACGCCCGCAGCTGCGGACTCCATCTGCAGAGGCACCACCGTCCTACTTCAGCGGGTTCGTGCCGGCCATCCAGATGATGACCCGCTTGAACTTCCCGTCGGCATCGAAGTCGAAGAAGTTGCAGTTGTGCATGTCGTTGTGCTGTCCGGTCACGAGGTCACCGATGTAGCCCTGCTCCGTCGCGACCTTGCCGCGATCCTCCTCCACCACGATGTTGCGGATCTCGTGGCGGATCATCACGGAGGCACCGAAGAAGTCCGAGAACATCCGGCGGATCTCATCGGCACCGTTGAACGTGACGTGGTCGGTCTGCACCGTCAGCGTCGCATCGTCAGCGAAGTGCGCGAGCACCCCGTCGAGATCCATCGCATCGACGGCATCGAAGTACGACTGGGGTGCTGCGGCGAGCGCCTCTCTCGACCAGCTCTGGGTTGCGGCCATCGTTTTGTCTCCTCGCTCGATCGGCGGGTCTGGTTGCCAGATTTCGGTTGCAGAGTGAAATAAGTCAGACTTCCGGCTCTAGGTCAAGCGAGAACCGGGAGGGTCGATGCCGTACGCCGTGATCGAGGACGAGACGCGCCTGTACTACGAGCTCACCGGACCTGACGACGGGCCCGTTGTGATCCAGTTCGGCGGCGGGCTGTTCGGGCGCCACAACTTCGGCGCGGTCAACGACGGCTTCCGAGAACAGGGGTTCAGACTCCTCTCGTTCGACGCCCGCGGCTACGGCGCCTCCACCTCGCCTCGCGAGCAGTACACGATCGAGGGGTGGGCAGCGGACGGCGCACGTCTGCTCGGCGCGCTCGGGATCGATCGCGCCTACGTCCACGGCACCTCGATGGGCGGGATGATCGCGATCGCCTTCACCGCGCTGCACCGCGACCGTGTGATCGCGACCTGCGCGGACGTCGCGTTCGCGAAACCGGATGTCTACCGGCGCACGCTGTTCCAGATCTGGCGACGGATGGCCGAGTCGATGCCGTGGGACGATTTCTCGGACCACGTCACCACCCAGGCGGTAGGGGCGCGGTTCCTCGAGGAGGAGGGGCAGGGCACGTTCGAACTCGTCAGACGGGTGATCGGCTGGAACGACGCCTACACGGTGCGCCAAGCCTGTCTGGCAATGGAGGAGATGGATCTCAGCCCGCTCGTGCCGCAGATCGCGCGGCCGCTGCTGATGACGAACGGGACACACGACATCCTCTGCCCACCCGTGCTCGCGCCGTCAGGGCTCGGCGCACGGCGGATGGCGGAGCTCAACCCGCTCATCACCACGCACGAGTTCCCCGACATCGGGCACGCCGACCTGATCGAGTGCCCGGCGGAGGCCGTCCAGATCGTGACCGCCTTCTTCCGGAAGAACGCCTAGGTGGACTAACCACACACCTTCGAGACGCCTGATCGCGTCCGAGCCTCCCG
>CAYXAS010000078.1:0-6516 GCA_964461665.1 uncultured Gaiellales bacterium | reverse complement strand
GCCCGACCACCCATCAGCCGCGTCTCACACGTCTGTGGTCAGTACACCTAGGCGGTTTCGTCGCCCGCCGCACGGCGCGGGATTGCGAAGACGACGGGAATGAAGGCGACGAGAAACGCGACGCAGACCCAGAGAACCACGTCGAACGACCCCGTCCAGTCGCGGACCGCCCCGAGCAGGAATGGCGCTATCGCAGCACCCGTGTAGCCGACCGCAAGCATCATCGCGACGAGGGCGGCAACGCGCTCCGGTTTGCGCTCGAGTCCGAGCGGCAGGAGCATCACGAGCGAGAAGACCCCGCCCTGCGCGATCCCGGCGATCGCCGCCCAGATGAATGCGCCGTCGGGAACGGCCGCGATTCCGATCCCGCCCACGAGGAACACGACCGAGAGCGCGCGCAGCCACGTATGCGCGCCGCCGACCCGCGTGGCGGCCCACGGGACGGTGAACGACGCGACAATCGCGGTGGCGTTCATCGAACCGAGCAGAAGCCCCGCTGAGCGGTCGCTCCAGCCCTTCTCGCCGTAGGCGTCCGGAACCCAGGCGTTCAGCCCGTAGTACGCCGAGCCCATCAGCACAAACGTCGCGGCGAGCAGCCAGGCCGTACGTGAACGGATCGGGAGACGCGGGACACGCCCCGGCAGCGCGACGTGCCGTTCACCGCCGCGTGTCGCGAGCGGCCAGAGCAGCGCGACTGCCGCCGCGACGAGTGAGAAAGCGACGAAGGCGCCACGCCAGCCCCACAGCAGCCCGGCGAGCGGGACGGCGATCGCCGCCGACACCGTCGAGCCGGTCTGGATCCCCACCATGTACACCGCCGTTCCCGCGGTAGGCCGTCGGTCCGCCATGTCGCGTGCGACGAGTGGCGCCATCCCGTTGGCGATCCCCATCCCGAGCCCGACCCCGCAGGTCAGGATGAGCAGCGACACGATCTCCGGCGCGACCGCGCGCGCCAGACCGAAGATCGCGATCAACGCGAGCCCGATCCCCATTCCGCGTCGCGTACCCGCGCGGGTCGCAAGCACCGCCGCGAGCGGCGCAAACAGGCCCATCCCGAGCACGGGGATCGTGCCGAGCAACCCCACGAGCGCATGAGACGCGTGCAGGTCGTGCTCGATCTCCGGGAAGAGCGGTGCGACCCCGACGATCTGCGGGCGCAGCGCGAGCGCCCCCAACCCGAGCGCTGCGAGCGCGCCGAGCGGCGCGGCCTTCACTTCAGGCGAGAACGTCGGTGTAGAGCGTCCGCTCCATCCCCGTCACGAGCTCCGGGAACCGTCCCTTCGCGATCGCGAGGAAGTGCGGGGTCTCACGGTGCGTGTCAAGCGCCGACTGATCGACATACCGCTCGTACAGGAGAAACGCGCCCGGCTCGTCGGGGTCGCGACACGGGTCGTAGACGAGGCACCCCGGCTCGGTCCGGGAGGCTGCGGCAAGCTCGCCGAGCGCGCCCCACAGATCGTCCGCCTTCCCGGGCTGCGCGGTGAGCCGGACGACGAGCACGACCGGCGTCATGACTTCCCCCGTCGCTTCGGTTTCGGATTCGCCATCAGCTTCGCGAAGAACTCGACATGCTTGCGTGCCGCCCGACCTGCGGCAGGCCCGTTCCCGGAGCGGATCGCCTCGAGGATCGGGACGTGAAACTCCGCAGCCTGGGCTGGCTCGACGTGCGTGCGGTAGAGCGTGATCGTGATGCGCCCCTCGACCCCGAGCAGCTTCCAGTACTGGGTGAGGACGGGCATCGCGGCAGCTTCGACGATCAGGCGGTGAAACGCGATGTCGTGCTCGGTGAGCGCCTGAATGTCGTTTCGGGCTGCGGCCGCCCGCATCGCAGCCACCTCCGCCTCGAGCGCACGGACGTCCCCTGCGAGCTTCTCTGCGGCGGTGCGTGCCGCGACCTCCTCCAGCGCCGCGCGGACCGGATACACCTCGACGAACTCGTTGTCCCCGAACGGCCGCACGCGCGCCCCGCGAAACGGCTCGGACTCGACGAGTCGGAGCAGTTCAAGGTCGCGGAGCGCCTCGCGGATCGGCGCCTGGCTCGTCCCGAGTTCCTGCGCGATCCGCGTCTCGACGAGCCGCTCACCCGGCTTCAACTCCCCCGACACGATCCGATGGAGCAGGATCCCCTTCACCTGCTCGCGCAGCACCGTTCTCGAAACGGAGCTCATCGCGCGATGTCTCCTGCGTTATCCCGCGACGACCGGGTTGGTGATCGAGCCGATCCCGTCGATCTCGATCGTGATCACGTCACCGGGCTGCAGCAGCTTCTGCGGGTTGCGGAAGACGCCCACCCCGGCCGGCGTCCCGGTGAGGATCAGGTCGCCCGCCTCGAGCGTCGAGGTCTGCGACAGGTAGCTGATCACCTCGTCGATCCCGAAGATGAGGTTCGAGGTGGTGGAGTTCTGGACCGTCTCGCCGTTCAGGATCGCCCGGATCCCGAGCGCGTGCGGGTCGGAGACCTCGGAGGCGGGGACCATCGGCCCGACTGGGCAGAACGTGTCGGGTGACTTGCCGCGCGTCCACTGGACATCCGCGAACTGGAGGTCCCGCGCCGAGACATCGTTGGCGACGAGGTACCCGGCGACCGCTTCGAGCGCGTTCTCGCGCGAGACGTTGCGGACGGTCCGGCCGATCACGATGCCGAGCTCGGCCTCGTAGTCAGCCTTCTTCACCACCGACGGGATCACGATCGGGTCGCCGGGGCCGATCAGTGAGGTCGTGAACTTCGCGAAGAAGAGCGGGGCCGCAGGCAGATCGACACCCTGCTCCTCCGCGTGATCCTTGTAGTTGAGCCCGACGCACACGATCTTGCCGGGACGCGGGATCGGAATCATGGCGCGACCCTATCGGAAACGGTCCGCGCAGGATCGAACATCATCGATCAGCGTAGACTGACCGTGTGGCGCTGGCCGACCCGTTCCTGCACGCGCTGCGGACGGCCGTCGGCGACGCGCACGTGATCATAGAGCCGGAGCGGCTCCGTACCTACGACTGCGACGGGCTGACCGGCTGGCGCGCGACGCCTGCTGCGGTCGTCCTCCCCGGCTCCGCGGGCGAGACGCAGGCGGTGCTCGCGGCCTGCTCCGCCCACCGTGTCCCGTTCGTCGCGCGCGGGGCGGGAACAGGGCTCTCCGGCGGCGCGCTCCCGGTGGCGGACGGGATCGTCGTCTCGGTCACGCGGATGGATCGGATCCTCGAGATCGACGCGCCCGGACGGCGTGTGGTCGTGCAGCCGGGGGTTGCGAACCTCGATGTGACGCGCGCGGTGGCGTCGCACGGCCTCTTCTACGCACCCGACCCGTCGAGCCAGCAGGTGTGCACGATCGGCGGCAACCTCGCCGAGAACTCGGGTGGCGCGCACTGTCTGAAGAACGGCTTCACCGCGAACCACGTCACCGGAGCGAAGTTCGTGCTCCCCGATGGGGAGCTGGTGGAACTCGGGGGCGCCTCGCTCGACCAGAACGGGATCGATCTGCTCGGAGTCGTCGCCGGCTCGGAGGGGACGCTCGGGATCGCGGTCGAGATCACGCTGAGGGTGCAGCGCGTCCCCGAGACGGTGCGGACGCTCCTCGCCGCGTTCCCGTCGCTCGAGAGTGGCGGCGAAGCCGTGTCGGCGATCATCGGGGCCGGGATTGTGCCCGCCGCGATCGAAATGATGGACGCGCTCACGATCGAGGCGGCCGAGCAGGCCTACCACGCGGGCTACCCCGTCGGGGCGGGCTCGCTGCTCCTCGTCGAGCTCGACGGGATCGCGGTGGAGGTCGAAGCGGACGCGCTCGAGGTCGCCCGCCTCTGCCGTGCGTGTGGCGCATTCGAGCTCCGCGCGGCGGACGACCCCGCCGAGCGCGCGCTGCTCTGGAAGGGTCGCAAGGGGGCGTTCCCTGCGATGGGGAGGATCTCGCCCGACTACTACGTGCAGGACGGTGTCGTCCCGCGCACGCGGCTCGGCGGCGTGCTCCGCCGGATCGAGGAGCTGTCGGCCGCCTACGGACTCCGGGTCGGGAACGTGTTCCATGCGGGCGACGGCAACCTCCACCCCCTCGTCCTCTACGACGGGGCGGTCGCCGGTGAGGCGGCTCGCGCGAAGGAGCTGGCGGAGGAGATCCTCGCCGCCTGCGTCGAGGCGGGTGGCGCACTGACCGGCGAGCACGGCGTCGGCGTGGACAAGGCGTGTGCGATGCCTCTGATGTTCTCGGAGCGAGACCTCGCGTTGTTCGAGCGCGTCCGCCGCGCGTTCGACCCGGAGGGGCTCGCGAACCCCGGGAAGTCGCTCCCCACGCCACGCCTGTGCGGCGAGGCGGCCGGGCCCTACCGCCCCCACGTACTCGAGGTCACCGGTGTCGCCGATCGCTTCTGAGACCGCACGGCCGCAGTCGCTCGCCGAGGCGGCTGCGTTCCTTGCCGAGGCGACGGCCGCCGGACGCACCGTACGCGTCGGGAAGGAGCTCGACCCGAGCGGGCTCGACCGCCTGCTCGAGCACGAGCCGGGCGACCTCACGTGCACGGTCGAGGCAGGGATCCGACTCTCCACACTCCGGGCGGCGCTCACGCCACACCGCCAGCGACTCTCGCTCGACCCGCCGGGTGACCCGACCGTGGGGGCGTGTCTCGCCGCGTCACTTTCCGGCCCGCTCCGCCACCGGTTCGGGGCCCCGCGTGATCTCGTGCTCGGCGTGACGCTCGTGCTCGCCGACGGGACGGTCGCCAACGCGGGCGGGAAGGTTGTGAAGAACGTCGCGGGCTACGACCTCGGCAAGCTCGTCTGCGGCTCGCGCGGCGGGCTCGCGCTGATCGCCCACGTCTCGCTCCGCCTCCACCCGACGCCCGCTGCCCGGGCGACGCTTGTCGCGCACGGTGACCCCGCGCGCGTGGTCGGCGCACTCTTCGACTCGCAGCTCGAGCCGTCCGCGCTCGACATCCTCCACCCCGGCCGGACGGCGGTGCTGTTCGAGGGCTCCGCACGCGCGGTCGAGGCGCAGGTCGCCGCGACCCGTCGGCTGTTCGAGGAGGCGGGGGCGCGCATCGAGGAGGACCCGGCGGGTGCCGTCTGGGACGAGACGCGAAGACGGCAGGCGGCCTCTCCCGGGACGATCCGGTTCGCACCGAGCGATCTCGCCCGCGTGCTCGCAAGCGAGTCGGTGGCGCTCGTGCGGCCCGCGGTCGGGATCGCTCACGTCCCGCGCGCCATCCACCAAGAGCCGTCACCGGGCGTCGCGCGGCTCCACGCAGCGGTGAAGCAGGCGTTCGACCCGCAGGGGGTGCTCGTCGCGTGCTGAGGGAGCTGACGAAGGACTGCGTCCACTGCGGCTTCTGCCTGCCGACGTGCCCGACCTACGTTCTCGACCGCGAGGAGATGGACTCGCCACGTGGCCGGATCCAGTTGATGGACGCTCGGCTCGATGGCACGATCGCGCTCACCCCGACCGCGGTGAGCCACTTCGACCGCTGTCTCGGCTGCATGGCGTGTCTCTCGAGCTGCCCCTCCGGGGTGCAGTACGACCGGTTGATCGAGGAGACGCGCGTCGTCGTCGAGCAGGAGCACCGACGGCCCCTCGCCGAGCGGCTTCAGCGCGCGCTGCTCTTCGCCACGCTCCCGTACCCGCGCCGGTTCGCGCTCGCGCTGCGGCTCGCGCCGCTCTCTCGCCTGCTCCCCGTTCCCTCCTGGGCCCGGCCGATGCTCGAGCTCGCCACGAGCGGCCGCCCGAATGCCGTCCGCGTCCCCGCACACACGCCCGCGATGGGCGACCGAGTCGGCACCGTGGCGATGCTGACCGGCTGTGCGCAGCGCGTCCTGTTCGGCGAGGTGAACGCGGCGACGGCGCGGGCGCTTGCGGCCTTCGGGTACGACGTCGAGACCCCGCCACAGGGCTGCTGCGGCGCCCTCTCCGCGCACGCAGGCAGGCGGGCGGAGGCGGAACTGTTCACCGATCGGCTGCGCCAGACGTTCGCCGGGATCGGGCCGCTGGTCGTCAACGCGTCGGGCTGTGGCTCCCACCTGAAGGACCACGGCGTCGAGGCGCTCGACCTGACCGAGGCACTCAACGCGGGCCGGGCGCCCGAGCTCCACGCGCTCCCGCTCCGCGTCGCGTACCAGGACTCCTGCCACCTGCGGCACGCGCAGAGACTCCCCGCTGCGTGGCGACCGCTGCTCGAGCGGATCCCCGGGCTTGAACTGGTCGAGCCCGCCGAGCAGGATCTCTGCTGCGGCTCCGCCGGGATCTACAACGTGACGCAGCCCGAACGTGCCCGCGCGCTCGGCGATCGCAAGGCGCAACACGTGCTCGCGACCGCACCCGACGTGCTCGCGAGTGCGAACCCGGGCTGTCTCGTGCAGATCACGGGGGCGCTCGACCGGGCGAGCAGACCGATCCCTGCACTCCACCCGGTGCAGATTCTCGACGCGGCGATCCGTGGTGAGGACGCGGCGGCGCTGCTCGCCCGCGTCGGCGGCCGGTAGTCCGCCTAGGGGGACGTGCCGACCGGGCGGAGGTCCTCCAACCGATCGACCCGCGCGAG
>CAYXAS010000077.1:0-6603 GCA_964461665.1 uncultured Gaiellales bacterium | reverse complement strand
TTCGGACTCTGGTACGGCTTCGCTGTGGTTGCCGCTTCCGCCCCGGCCGCCTAGTGCCCGACCGCTGGCGCGAAGACCGGCCGATGCTCTTGACCCAGGTGACGCGCCTTGTGAGACTCGGTAGCGGGGGCCGCACCCGGCTGCGGTGCCCATCAGGAGCAGCCGGGCCGAGAGACAGGAGCACGGGATGAGTGATATGGCGGCCGCGGAGCGCGGCCCGATCGACAGGACGATGTGGACGAGCCTGCTTCACGCGGGCCTCGCTGGCTCGTTCCTGCGGCTCCCCCACGTGCCACCGGACACCCGGCAACTCGTCGAGGCCGGCGCGCGTGCTGCGATCTACGGGATCCCGTGGGACTCGACGTCGATCAGCCGCACGGGGGCCAACTACGGCCCGCGTGGGATCCGCGAGGTCTCGGTCCAGTTCCTCAGCTACCACGCACTGCTCGACTTCGACATCGTCGACGCGCTGTCGCCCGTCGACTGCGGTGACGCCAGCGTCGTGCTCGCGAACGCGGAGAAGACGTTCGCGAACGCGCAGCGCGACCTCTCGCAGATCATCGGCGCGGGTGCGCTTCCCGTCACCCTCGGTGGCGACCACTCGGTCACGATCCCCGCAGTCCGCGCGGTGATGGAGCACCGGACGCATCCCGGGCTCGTTCTCGTCGACACCCACCTCGATACCGCGGTCGATGTGGGAGGGGAGACGCTGAACCACTGCTGCCCGATCACGCGTGCCGTGGACGCAGGGTTCCCGGCCGAGAGGATCGCCCTCGTCGGGATCAACGGGTGGATGAACCCCCGCTCGGAGCTCGCCTACTGCCGCGAGCGCGGGATCACGGTGATTTGGCTTGAGGAGATCTGGGAGCGGGGTGTCCAGTACGCGATCGACAAGGCGCTCGCGGTCGCCGGTGACGGCACCGACGGTCTCTATCTCAGCGTGGATGTCGATGCGCTCGACGCGGCGTACGCGGTCGGCACCTGCGTGCCGACCCCCGGCGGGCTGACGAACCGCGAGATGATCCAGATCGTCCGCGGCGTCGCCGCACACGGTCTCGTCGGCGTGGACGTCGTCGAGGCTGCGCCGAGTCTCGACCCCACCAGTGCGACCTCGGGGATCGCCGCACGGATCGCGCTCGACGCGATGGCCTTCCACGCGGGAGCACGGCTGAACCTGCCGGGCTGAGGCGCCCTCCGCCCGCAGCAACCACAATCAGGGGAGATTCATGCGGATCACGAGAAACGCTGGCGAGACCCGGGTCGGGCCGGGCGACTGGTTCACCGGAACGGTGTACATGGACGCCGTCGCGGCACCGTCCGAGGGGTCACGGCTGAGCGCGAGCAGCGTCCACTTCACCCCCGGGGCGCGGACGGCCTGGCACACCCATCCGCACGGCCAGACGATCCACGTGACCGAGGGAGTTGGCCTCGTGCAGCGGCGAGGCGGCCCGGTCGAGGTGATCCGCCCCGGTGACCGCGTGTTCTTCGAGCCGGGTGAGGACCACTGGCACGGAGCCGCACCGAATCGTTTCATGACCCATCTGGCGATGTTCGAGCTGTACGACGCGGGCGTCGGCGCCACCTGGGGCGACCACGTCACCGACGAGGAGTACGCCGCGGCACCGCCAATCGACGGCTGAGTCGCTACCTCAGACGAGCGCCGAGACCGCGCTCTCGACGGCGCGAGCGAGTCGCTGCACACCCTCGTCGATGCGCCCGTCCGGGATGCGGGAGAACGAGAGGCGCATCGCGTTGCTCGTGCGTCCGTCGGCGTAGAACGGGCGGCCTGCCACGAACGCCACACCAGCGGCTGTCGCCGCGGGGCGCAACTCAGCAGTGTCGAGGTCCCACGGGAGCTCGAGCCAGGTGAAGAAGCCACCGGTGGGTTGCGTCCAGCGGGTCCCCTCGGGCATGTGCGCGCGGAGGGCTTCGTCCATCAGCACCCACCGGTGCGCATAGACGGCCCGGGCCCGCTCGAGATGGGGCCCGAAGTGGCCGGCGCGTCCGTACTCCTCCATGAGTCGCTGTCCGAGAGCGCCGGAGCATTGGTCGGCGTTCTGTTTCGCGACGGCCAGCTGTGCGACGACCTCGGCGGGCCCGACGGCCCAGCCGAGCCGGAGCCCGGGGAACAGCGTCTTCGAGAAGGTGCCTGCCTGCAGCACCGTCTCGGGAGCCATCGACCAGAGCGACGGGAGGTGCGTTCCGTCGAAGGCGAGCTCTCGGTACGCGACGTCCTCGAGGATGAGGAAGCCGTAGCGGCGCGCCAGCTCGACGAGCGCGCGCCTCCGCTCGACGGAGAGGGTGAGCCCGGAAGGGTTCTGGTGCTCCGGGATCGTGTAGACGAACTTCGGACGCAGTCCCTCCGCGAGCCAGTCGGCCAGCACGTCCACCTGCATCCCGTCGGCGTCCATCGGCACACCGCGGACATCGGCCTCGTAGGTGCGGAACCCCATGATCGCGCCGAGGTAGGTGGGTGACTCGACTACGACCGGATCGCCGGGGTCGAGGAAGCTCTTGGCGAGCAGCTCCATGCAGTCGATCCCGCCGCTCGTGACGATCAGCTCCGCGAGCTCGGGCTTGCTCCCGTCGAGCTGCGCGACCCGGTCGCGCAGGTACTCCCGCACGCTCGGGATGCCCTCACTCGCGGCGTACTGCATCGCGACGCCCGCGTCATCACGCAGAAGCCGCTCGATGATCGACGAGAAGACGTCCCGCTCGAACGTCTCCGGGTCGGGAAACCCGCCCGAGAACGCCAGCATGTCGCCGACCGATGACGCGAGCGCGAGGATCGCGGTCAGCTCCGCATCGCCCTGACCGGCGGTTCGGCGCGCGAAGAGATCGCTCCAGCGCACGCCGTCGCCGTCATGGCCGTCCGGGGTGTGCGGGCCCTCCATCGTCGCCGTCCTCCTGGTCGCTGTGCATCGCGCGTCCGGCACTGATCCACCGGCCGTCGCGCTTTCTGTGCGCATTCTCGCCGCAAGCCTGCCTTGTGGAGCGGCGGGCGGCAACAGGCTCCCGCTACACGGCGAGCGAACCCCCCGCGGCGGTGCTCGCTAGTAGGCGAGCTCGTGCAGCGCGGCGGCGAGCACGCGGATCCCGGCGACGGCGTCCTCGACCGAGGTGAACTCCTCAGGCGTGTGGCTGCGACCGTCCTTGCTCCGGACGAACACCATCGCGACCGGTGCGATTCGGGCGATGTTCTGGGTGTCGTGACCGGCGCCGCTGTGCATGCGGCGGAACGGGATCCCCTGTTCGCCCGCGGCACGTTCGAGGGTTGTGACGACAGCGGGGTCGGACAGACAGGGCGGGAGGTCGAGGGGTGTTGTCCACGAGATCTCGAGCCCTCGCCCTTCTGCGATCTCGCGCATCAGCTGCTCCTGGCGCGCGTGCTGTTCGCGGTAGGCGTCGGGGTCGGGGTGGCGCGAGTCGAGGGTGAAGATGACCCGGTCGGGGACAGCGGACGGCAGGTTCGGCTCGACGAACGCGCGTCCCACGGTGGTCACCGCCGGTGGGCCGGCCTCCAGGGCGATGCCGATGACGCCGGTGACGATCTCGGCGAATCCCGCCATCGGGTCGAGCCGGCCTCGCATCGGACGCGCGCCCGCATGGTCGGAGCGGCCGACGAGCTCGACGACGTAGTGGCGGATGCCCGTGATTGCATCGACCACGCCGACCGCGAGCCCCGCATCCTCGAGGAGTGGCCCTTGCTCGATGTGGAGTTCGATCCAGGTTCCGAGGTCGTGCCGCGCGGCTGTGGGGATGTCGTCCGGGTCGAGACCGACAGCGCGCATCGCGTCGGCGAGCGAGACACCGTCGTGTCCGATGATCCGTTCGGCCTCGCCCGGCGCGATCGCGCCGGTGATCGCGCGCGAGCCCCAAAAGTTGGTGGCGTGGAAGCGGCTGGCCTCCTCCTCGCAGAGCGAGACCGCCTCAAGCGTCCGTCGTGGGCGGCCGAACTGTTCGCGCAGCGTCCGGAGCGCAACGAGTGCAGCGATCACGCCGAGCGCGCCGTCGTAGCGACCGCCGGGTGTCTGCGAGTCGATGTGCGACCCGGTCGCGACTACGGGCCCGTCCTCCGTTCCCTCGAGTCGCCCCCAGACGTTGCCGACCGCATCGCGGCGAGCCTTGAGCCCTGCCTCCTCGAACCACGCGGTCACCTCGTCCTGGGCGGCGACCCACTCGGGGGAGTACGCGGTGCGCCAGACGCCCGTCTCGCCGTGCGCGCCGTGCTGCGCGAGCTTGACGAGATGGCGGGCAACCAGATCGGCGTCGACATCGATGCGCACCGGTGCAGAGTCTAGTTTCGAGGGCGGTAATCGGCTGTCCGGCGCACGCCGTGCGCTTGCCGACCGTCGTCTACGGTGTGCTTCGTGGGGATCGTCGAGTCACGGATCGCGGAGTGGCGGACACACGTCACGGGTGTCGCGGGCGTCGGTGGCGACGAGATCGAGGAGCTCGAGAGCCGCCTCCGCCACCAGATCGCAGAGCTCGAGGCGGCCGGGCTCACCGTCGACGAGGCGTTTCTGATCGGACTGAGGCGCCTGGGGGAGATTGACGGTCCATCTCGGGCGTTCGCGCTTGAGCGCGGCGGCTCGCTCTGGAGCCAGCCTGTCGGGAGCCATGACGCCGACTCGGCACGTCCGTCGAGCGACTGGCTCGAAGCGCTCGTCTTCGCGGCTGGCGCAGCGGTCGTCGTCCAGATCGCGCGCCTCGCGCCCGGCTCCCCTGACGGGGAGCCGGACTGGTTGGTCCGGAACATCGGCCTCTACGTGCTGCCGTTCCTCGCGGGCTACTTCGCCCGCCGGGGTCGGTTCGCCGCGCGCCAGTGGGCGCTGCTGGCGGTGCCGTTCGTTCTCGCGGCGCTCGTCGTGAACCTCTACCCCTACCCCGAGGGCTCCGGCACCGGGACTCTCGTGGCGATCCACCTTCCCGTCGTGCTGTGGTTCGTGGTCGCCTATCCGTACATGGGCGGCACGCTGCGCTCGCACGAGCGGCGTCTGGGGTTCGTCTGGTTCACCGGCGAATGCTTCATCTACTACGTGCTGATCGCGCTCGGCGGCGGAGTGCTGATGGGTCTGACCGCCGGGGTCCTCGAGCCCACGGGGATCGACATCGACCGGGTGGCGGAGTGGGTGATTCCCTCGGGCTCCGCAGCCGGTGTCGTCGTGGCCGCGTGGCTCGTCGAGTCGAGGCAACGGGTCGTCGGGAGCATCGCGCCGGTGCTGACGATGCTGTTCACGCCGCTGTTCGCGGTGATGCTGACAGCCGGCGCTGCCGTCTACGCGGCGACCGCGCTCGGTGAGGCGTTCGACCGCGAGATCCTCACGATCTTCGACGCCCTGCTGCTGGTCGTCCTCGGGCTCCTGCTGTTCGGGATGTCGGCCTCGGAGTCATCGGCGTCCCGCGGTTGGATGGATGGTGCGCGACTCGTCGCGGTCGTCGGCGCCCTCGTGCTCGACGCGATGGTGCTCGGCTCGATGATCGCCCGGATCGACGATCTCGGGCTCTCCCCGAACCGGACCGCAGCGCTCGGCCTCAATCTTGTGCTCCTCGTGAACCTCGCCGGGGCCGCGCTGCTCGCAGTCCGGTTCCTGCTGGGGCGCACCACGCGCCACCGGCTCGAACGCTGGCAGACGGCCTACTTCCCCGTCTTCGCTCTCTGGGCAGCCGCGGTCGTGGTTGTTCTCCCGCTGGCGTTCGGCTTCGAGTGATCGCGGTGATCGCGCGCGGCTCAGCCGCGCCGGCGCATCCGCCTGAAGCCCTCTGACGGACTCGAACCGTCGACCCCCTCCTTACCATGGAGGTGCTCTGCCAACTGAGCTAAGAGGGCGAAGGCGGCCAGTGTAGCCCGCGCACAGTGAGCGCCACCGCCGAGCGACGGCGGCCAAGACGCGCCGCCGAACGATGCAGGGAAGAGGATTCGAACCTCTGAAGGCTGAGCCAGCGGGTTTACAGCCCGCCCCCTTTGGCCACTCGGGAATCCCTGCGGGGAGCGGGATGATAGCCGCGCCCGTTCGGCTCCCCGTCATAGACTCGCCGCATGGATCGCTACGACGCACTCGTCGTTGGCGCCGGCCCCGCAGGCGCTTCGACTGCGATCCACCTCGCTCGAGCGGGTGCCCGCGTCCTGCTCGTCGACCGCGCGACATTCCCGCGCGACAAGCCGTGCGGCGGCGGTCTCACCGGGCGCGCCCTCCGGCTGATCCCGGTCGATCCCTCGCCCGTCGTCGAGCGCGACGTCGATCGGTTCTGGCTCCGGGTCGGGTACGGCGCCTCGTTCGCGCGCACCCACTCTCAGCCGCTGATCCGGATGACGCAGCGGCTTCGGCTCGACGCGTTCCTCGTCGAGGCCGCGACCGCCGCGGGCGCGGAGTTGCGGGAGGAGACACGCGTCACGCAACTCGTCGTCCACGAGCGGGGCGTCACGGCGCGCGTCGGGGGCGCCGTCATCCACGCCGATGCACTCATCGGGGCCGACGGGGCGAACGGGGTCGTCGCGCGCAGTCTCGGGCTCGGTGACGCAATCGTCCACGGGGTGGCGCTCGAGGCAAACGTCCCGCTCGACGCGCTCGCGCTCCCGGATCTCGGGCACACCGCCGTGAT
>CAYXAS010000076.1:0-6692 GCA_964461665.1 uncultured Gaiellales bacterium | reverse complement strand
GGAGCTCGGACTGTGACCTCCATGACAGAGGTCGTCTTCGCGGGCACCGGCGGTGACGTGGAGGCGGTGGCGGTTGTCCACCGCGACCACCGTCGCCCAGCCGCAACCGCCGAGACACTCGACGGTTCGGAGCGTGACGCCTCCATCACCCCTCGTCTCGCCCGCGTGGACCCCGAGCGACGCCTCGAACGCCTCGACAACCGCCTGCGCTCCGCGCACACCGCAGGAGACGTTTGTGCACACCTCGATCACGTGCCGTCCGGTCGGCTCGAGCCGGAACATGTCGTAGAAGCTTGCGATCGAGAGGCAGTAGGCGGGTGTGAGGTCGAGCGCATCCGCGACCTCGCGGAACGCGACCTCGGGAAGCCAGCCGCCGTGGCGTTCCTGCGCAAGCTGGAGTGCGGGCAGCACGGCGGACAGCGGGTCGGGGTACCGGCCTCGGAGGTCCTGGATTTCGGTGTGGAACGCGGTCTCGGTCACCGGTCGACATCTCCCATCACCGGGTCGAGCGACGCGGCAACGGCCACCATGTCGGCGATCGCGGTGTCCTGGATACAGGTCGCGGTCGCCTGAAGCGCCGCGAACGACGGGGCGCGGAAGTGGACGCGCCACGGCTTCGTGCCACCGTCCGACACCACGTAACACCCCTGCTCGCCACGCGCGGACTCGATCGCGACGTAGACCTCGCCCTCCGGCACGCGGTAACCCTCGGTCACGAGTTTGAAGTGGTGGATGAGTGACTCCATCGAGGTGTGAAGCTCCTCCCGCGGCGGGAGCACGACCTTGCGGTCGTCGGCGATCCACGCCTTCCCGCGCAACTCCTCGAGCCGCTCGACACACTGGGTGACGATGCGCGCGGATTGGCGCATCTCATCCATGTGGACCTTGTACCGCGCGTAGACGTCCCCCTCCGTGTAGGTCGGGACGTCGAACTCCACCTCGTCGTAGGCGAGATACGGCGACACCTTGCGCAGATCCCAGTCGACACCGGAGGCGCGCAACATCGGGCCGGTCTGCCCGAGCGCGATCGCGTCATCGGCGGAGAGGGGACCGATCCCCTTCGTGCGCTCGAGCCAGATCTTGTTGCGGTCGAGCAGCGACTCGTACTCGTCCACCGCGTGCGGCATCCGCTTCGCGGCCGCACGGGCCCCCGCGTAGAAGCCCTCTGGGATGTCTTCCGCGAGCCCACCCGCCTGGAAGTAGCGCGTGTGCATTCGAACGCCGGTGACCATCTCGAACAGGTCGAGGATCATGTCCCGCTCGCGGAACGCGTACCAGAACATGGAGATCGCGCCGATCTCGAGCGCGGAGGTGCCGAGCCACACGAGGTGCGAGTGGATGCGGTTGAGCTCCGCGAGACACATCCGCATCCATGTCTCCTTCTCGGGTGTTTCGAGCGCAAGCAGCTTCTCGATCGCGAGCACGAACACGAGCTCGTTCGACTGGAACGACAGGTAGTCGATCCGCTCCGGGTAGGTGATGGCCTTCCACCACGTCTTCTGCTCCATCGTCTTCTCGAACCCGGTGTGGAGGTACCCGATCACCGCGCTGATCCCGGCGACACGCTCGCCGTCGAGATCGACGATCAGCCGCAGCACACCGTGGGTGGATGGGTGGTTCGGGCCGAAGTTGACGGTGAGGATGTCCTCGAGCCGGTGTTTCGCGGGATCGACGACGAGGATCGTCGGGCACGGCGACGGGATTCTCGTCCCCTCGTACAGGCGGGTGGCGGGGAGGACGGACACTCAGACCTCCCCCGCAGATCCCTGATCCGCGGTAGCGAATCCGGGATCGCGACAACCCCTGAAGCGGCCGCTGACGCGGCCGACGCAGATGGAGCGCGCACGGCGAAGCGGGCGGATCATGCTTCCCCCGAGAACCGCACCGGCTCGCCTCCGATCGGGAAGTCCTTGCGGAGCGGGTGGCCCTCCCAGTCGTCGGGCATCAGGATCCGGACGAGGTTCGGGTGGCCCGCGAAGCGGATCCCAAACATGTCGAACACCTCACGCTCGTACCAGTCGGCAGAGGGCCAGACCCCGACGACCGACACCACGTCGTCCCCCTCGTCGAGCCACGCCTGCAGCCGAACGCGGGCGGGGTCGTCAGCGACGCGTAGGAGGTGCCACGAAACGGCGAACCGCTTCGGCTTCGGGTCGGGGACGAGTTGGTGACCCTGCGAGCTTGTCCACGTCCCGGGGACGCCGTTGATGTCACGCCCGTCCGCCGTTCCCATGTAGCCAGCGACGCCTTCGCGTCCCCAGCCGAGGTAGTCGGTCGCGGTGACATCCACGAGCATGTTGAACCGCTCGACATCGCGGAGATGGAGGCACGCCTCGGCTACACGGGCAGGGTCGACGACGAGGGTCGTTTCGCCCCGATCACCCGTCGTCGCGACGAGTCCGGGGACGCGCGCGTACGAACCGTTGGCCGCGCTCACTGTGCGACGCCCCGGATCGAGTACGCAGGCGGGACGCCGGCCTTGATCTTCTCGTGGAGGCGGACGATGCCCTCCATCAGCGCCTCGGGCCGCGGCGGGCACCCAGGCACATGCACGTCTACCGGGACGATCTTGTCCACGCCCTGGAGCACGGTGTAGTTGTTGAACATTCCGCCGGAGGAGGCGCACGCACCCATCGCGATCACCCACTTCGGCTCGAGCATCTGGTCGTACACCTGGCGGAGCGGGGCGGCCATCTTGTGCGTGACCCGGCCGGAGACAATCAACAGGTCGGCCTGACGCGGCGAGGACGAGAACCGCTCCATCCCGAAGCGCGCGATGTCGTAGCGCGATGAGACGATCGACATCATCTCGATCGCGCAGCACGCGAGTCCGAATGTGTCGGGCCAGATCGAGTTCGCCTGCGCCCAGCCGACCGCCTTCTCGATGGTGGTGATGAGGAGCGCGTCCTCGATCTTCTCGATCTCCTGCTCGAACGCGCCCGGACCCTTGCCGGGCATCAGGGTGCGCTCACTGCGGAGACCCGCGCGGGCGAGTGGTCGGTCGGAGACGAGCGGGAGGCGCTTGTCTAGCGCCATTCGAGCGCCTTCTTACGCCAGATGTAGACGAAGGCGACTGCGAGGATCCCGACGAACACGAGGAATTCGACGAGCCCGAACCAGGCGAGCGCATCGAGTTGGACCGCGAGCGGGTACAGGAACACGATCTCGATGTCGAACAGGATGAACAGCATCGCGGTGAGGTAGAAGCTGACCGTGAAGCGCCGCTCGGTTCCGGGCGCATCGGTCGAGACGCCTGACTCGAACGGGAGCATCCGCTGCTTCGTACGGGTCGTCGGCCGTGTCGCGAACACGAACGAGCCGACGATCATCGTGCCCGGGATCAGGGCCGCGAAGAGCGCGTAGATCAGGAACGGAAGCCAGTCGGAAAGCATCGCTCGTCATCGCCCTCGGGGACGATTCGGGGGAACGCTAGCACTTCGGGAAAGTGCCACGAGCATCACCCGCAACCCTGATTCTATGCGAGTGATGGTTGTCACAAAGTCTCCCGTCCGCCGGGGGCCAATCGCGCGGTGGCGGCACCTTCCGATACGATCCAGCGCATGGGAACCGTCGAAGAGCGCACCGGGATCGAGATCGAACTGACGCCCGCTGCGGCGGTGAAGGTGCGGGAGTTGATGGCCGAGGAGCCGGATGCTGCTGAGCTGGTGCTCCGCATAGCGATCGAGGGCGGCGGCTGCTCCGGTTTTCAGTACGGACTCGGGTTCTCGACGGGCGCGGAGGACGACGACCAGGTGTTCACACTCGAGGGTGTCACGGTTGTTGTCGACCCGAACAGCGCTCCGTATCTGCAGGGCGCCCGGATCGACTATCTGAACACGATCACCGAGGCCGGGTTCAAGATCGACAACCCGAACGCGGTCTCCTCGTGCGGTTGCGGCCACTCGTTCCAGGTCGCGGACGGCGAGGAAGCTCCTGCCGAGCATTCGCACGGCGGCGGCTGCGGCTCCGGCTGCTCGCACTGACGGCCGCTTCCCCGTCTGACACTCCAGCGTCGGCTGCGGCGCACCGCCGCTACGCGGCGCACCACGCGTCGAGCCACGCTGAGCGCGCGGTGTCTTCGTGCCACAGCACAGGAAAGAACGCGTCGTCGAGCGCGCGCTCGCCGGGTCGGCGGTACTTCGAGTAGACGGGGTGCGGGGCGGCTCCGTCGGCCCACCGAGTCTCGGTCGAGACCATGTGGCTGACGATCGCGCGGCGCTCGCGGTCGGCCCGTGCGTTTGGCGGCGAGCCGTGGAAGATCCAACCGTCGTGGAAGGAGGCGCCCCCAGCGGGAACCTCGATCGGAACGAGGTCGAGCTCCGCCCCGTCGGGGCGCGCCTCGTTCACATGTGCAAGCCAGTCGTCGGGCGCATGGAACGTGCCGCCGATGGGGGAGCGAGGCCAGCGGTGCGAGCCGCGGACGTAGTAGATCGTCCCCGCGTCCGCCGAGGTGTCGTCGAGCGCCATCCAGCAGGTCGTCATGTTCGGCGGCTCGAGCCAGCCGACGTAGGCAGCGTCCTGGTGGCAGAGGAGCGCCTTCCCGGACGGCGGTTTCCAGATCGTGTTGTCCTGGATGAGGCGCAGCCCGGGGAGTCCGGCGAGTCGCGCCCCGAAGCGCGCGTTCCGTTCCGCGAGAACGCTCGCGGCGAGCGTCCGGTTGGCCTTCCAGACGTTGCAGAGCTGACGCGTCAGGTCGGGCGGGGTCGAGCCCGGGTCGTAGTTGACCTCGTCGGGCCGCAGGCCCGTCTCCCACTCGTGGGCGAACGCTCGGGTGAACGCCTCGCGCGCCCGCTCCACCTCGTCGGCAGGGAGGAACTCCGAGACGACGATGAACCCGTCGCGCCGGTAGGCCTCGATCTGTTCCGCTGTCGGCTCCACGCGTACACCCTACGGCGGGCGTGGCACAACCGAGAGCCCCGCGACCGCCCGTTGCTTGAATGACAGAAGCGTGAGCGCTGACACTCCCCTCCGTGTCGCCGTCGTCGGCTCAGGACCTGCGGGGTTCTACGCGACCGCTGCGCTCCTTACGTCCGGCGCGGAGGTAGATCTTTTCGATCGTCTGCCCACCCCGTGGGGGCTCGTCCGGCTCGGGGTCGCGCCCGACCACCCGAAGATCAAGGCCGTATCGAAGGTGTTCGAGAGGACCGCGGAGAAGCCAGGATTCCGTCTGCTCGCGAATGTCGAGGTCGGTCGCGACATCACCCATGCGGAGCTTGCGTCGCTCTACGACGCGGTGCTGTACACCGTCGGCGCCCAGACCGACAGGCGGCTTGGGATCCCCGGCGAGGATCTCGCCGGGTCGTGGCCCGCGACGGCGTTCGTCGCCTGGTACAACGGCCACCCGGATTTCGCGGGTCTCGAGTTCGATCTCGACGTGACCCGCGCGGTCGTGATCGGGAACGGGAACGTCGCCGTCGATGTCGCGCGGATGCTCGCGCTCGACGCAGACGAGATCACGCCGACCGACACAGCCGATCCCGCGATTGCCGCGATTCTCCGCTCCCGAATCGAGGAGATCGTTGTCCTTGGCCGTCGCGGCCCCGCGCAAGCGGCGTTCACGAATCCCGAACTCGTGGAGTTGACGGAGCTCGCAGACTGCGATCTCGTGATCGATCCCGCAGACCTCGACCTCGACGTGATGAGCGAGGCGACGCTTGCCGACGACCCGATGGCGCGACGGAATCTCGAGACGCTCCGCGAGGCCGCAGCACGGCCACCAGCGGGCAGGCGCCGACGCATCGTGCTGCGATTCCTCGCCTCACCCGTCGCAATCCACGGGGACGGCCGCGTCGGCGCGGTCGAGATCACCCGCAACCGACTCGAGCCGGACGGGCGCGGGGGCCTCGCGGCGGTGGCGACGGATGGGCGCGAGACGCTCGACTGTGGACTCGTGTTCAGGGGCGTCGGCTATCGAGGAATCCCGATCGACGGCGTGCCGTTCGACGAGCGGCGTGCCGTGATCCCGAATCGTGAGGGGCATGTCGTCGATGCCGACGGTGAACCGGTACCCGGGCTGTACTGCGCGGGATGGATCAAGCGCGGACCGAGCGGGGTGATCGGGACGAACAAGAAGGACGCGACCGAGACGGTCGAGGCCCTGCTCGCGGACGCTGCTGCGGGGCGCATTCCGCGGAGCGCAGCCGCAGCGCCCGACGTCGACGCGCTGCTTGCCTCTCGACGCGTCGAGGTGGTCGATCTCGCGGCCTGGAAGGCGCTGGACGAGGCGGAGCGCGCTGCGGGGGAACCGCATGGGCGCCCGCGCGTGAAGCGGCTCACCTGGGACGAGCAGCTCGCTGCCGCGCTCGGCCGCTGAGCCGCGGCATCACGGCGCCTCGCCCCGCTCACGCCAGCGGGTGCCGGGCGGTTCGCTGGGACTCGTAGTGCAGGCGAGGGCTACCGTTGGTGGGACACGGGCGAACGCGAGACGGAGGCTGACGATGGCGAAGTTGTGGGGTGGCGAGACCGACAAGGCGATCGGGAACTTCCCGGTCTCTGGAGAGCCGATCCCGGTCGATGTCGCCCGCTGGCTCGGGCGCATCAAGGCTGCGGCCGCGCGCGTCAACGCCGAACTCGGGCTCCTCGACCCCGGCGTCGCGGAGCGGATCGCGACCGCCGGCGATCGTGTTGCTGCTGGCGAGTTCGACGACTGTCCCATGTTGACGTGATCGTTCGCGTGGACGCCGTCTCCGGCG
>CAYXAS010000075.1:0-7210 GCA_964461665.1 uncultured Gaiellales bacterium | reverse complement strand
CCAGAGCTCGGGGTGAAACTGCGTCCCCCACCATGGCCGGTCGGTCGCCGCGACGACCTCGACCGCACATGAGGCACTGCGTGCAACGACCCGTAGCGTCGCGGGCACCTCGACCACCTCGTCGCCGTGGTGTGCGACTACAGCGAAGCGTCCCCCGATCCCGGCGAGAATGCAGGTGTCGTCGAGGACCTCGATGAGCTCGTTGCCGATCGTCGGTGACGCTGCGTGGTCGATCCGCCCACCGAGCGCGCGAGCCATCGTCTGGAGACCAGCGCAGATCCCGAGTGTCGGCTCCCGGCGGTCGCGCAGCAGGCGGTGGAGCCGCTCGAGTGCATCCGAGTCATGACTGTCCCAGCGGTCGTACGAGCCGGAGAGCACCACCGCATCGGCGTCGAGCGACGAGAGTTCCTCGTACGGGACGCTCTCGACCACGACTCCGGGTGCGAGCGACGCGAGACGGGCGCGGTCGGCCTCATATCGGGCGAGCCGCTCGTCGTCGAGCGCGCCGCGGTGCTCACTGAGGACGTAGAGCAGCCGTGTCACAGTTCGACCCCGTGGAGTTCGCGCTCGCGTCGCGCCACGAACGCGTCGAGTCGTGCCCGCACCTCGTCGTCGAGGGACGGCTCGACATATCGGGCGAGCGCGTCCTGCCAGACCCGCGTCGCGCGAACATCGGTCGGTTCGGATCCCGCCTCCTCCCATGCCTCGTGGTTCCGCCAGTCGGACAGGAGCGGCGCGTGGAACGCGGTCTTGTAGCGGGCGAGCGTGTGTGGCGAGCCAAAGAAGTGGCCCCCGGTTGGGACCTCTGCGATCGCCTCGATCCCCGCTTCGATCTCGTCGACCGTCACATCTGAGCCGGCGAAGGTCGCCGCGAGCATCCGGATCATCTCGACGTCGAGCACGACCTTCTCGTACGAGGCAGTGAGACCGCCCTCCATCCAGCCCGCACCGTGATACACGAGGTGCGCGCCACCGAGGAGGCACGCCCAGAGCGACATCTGTGACTCGTACGCCGCCTGCGCATCGACCGCGTTCGAGGCGCTTGCGTTCGAGGCGCGATAGGGGAGACCGACGCGACGCGCGAGTTGCCCGGCCGCGATCGTCGCGCGCGCGTTCTCTGGAGTTCCGAACGCGGGTGCACCGCTGCGGAGATCGACGTTCGACGTGAACGCGCCGTAGACGACCGGGCAGCCCGGCCGCGTCAACTGGGTGAGCGTGATCCCTGCGAGCGCCTCCGCGTGCTGCTGGGTGAGCGCGGCCGCGAGTGTCACCGGGGTCATCGCGCCCATCAGCGTGAACGGCGTGACCACCGCAGGCTGACCATGTTCGGCCATCGCCTGGAGGCCATCGGTCATCGCCTCGTCGAAGCGGCGCGGCGAATTGACGGAGATGATCGTCAGCACGCACGGCTCGTCCACGACCTCCTCTCGCGTGAGCCCGCGCGCGATCGCCATCGTCTCGATCCCGTCGAGGGTGCGTTCGCGCCCGATCGCGAGACAGTGAAAGACGCGGTCGGTGGCGGTGACGTTCGCCCGGTACGTGTGGAGGTGGCGGATGTTCGGGGCGAGCTCAACGGGTGGGGTGGGCTGGTTGCCGACGAAGTGGATTGCGTCGAAGCTCTGTGCGAGCTGTAGCAACTCGACGTAGTCGGCGAGGTTGCCGCTCCTGCGCCCGCGGATGCGATCCTCGACCGTCGGCGGACCGGCAACGAGGCCGAAGTAGACCCGGTCGTCACCGAGAACCAGGCGCCGCGCGGGATTGCGCGGGGTCACCGTGAACTGCGCAGGGGCTGTTGTGAGCGCCGCCGCGACCACCTCGCGCGGGATCCGCGTCAGCCCCGTCTCGTTGTCGACGAGCGCTCCGGCACCCCGGAACGTCGTGCGTGCCGCGGCACCCATCATCTCGACACCGACGTCCTCGAGTACTCGGAGCGCGCCCTCGTGGATCGCCTCGACCTGGTCAACAGAGAGCAGTTCGATCGGGCCGATCGCGCGTCTCACGTCGAGCGACGGCGCGGTCGCGGGCGACGGTACGTCGGTCGCGCGCGCGTGACGCGCCGCTCGCCCTCCCCGCCCCGTCCCGCCGACTGCCACGGCTGGAGACTAGGCGGTCAGTCCGCGAGCGCTTCGGCGACGAGCGCCTGGAAGTGCGCGATCAGCTGTTCCGACCCGGGCATGAGGCGTCCTGCGGTCACGATCCCGTTCCCGAGACCGCGCTGCGCCCGCTCGACGAGCGCACGATCCTCCGCACCCACAACCGCGTCGAGCTCCCAGAAATCGGAGCGCCAGCTCTCGTCCTCCGCGTCCGGTCCGAAGAAGTGGTCGAGGTAGCGGTACGCCCGCTCCGGGCCGCGGGGCAGGATCGGCCCGATCGAGAGGTTCTGTCTGCCGGGCATCACGTTCACGGTGGTGTTCGGGAACAGGAGGTGGAACTGGCCCTGCTCGATCGACCCGCTTGTGTCGTACGCGCCACCGCCGCCGCCATGGGGGGAGCCGTACTGGATCGACGACCAGCGCCGTGTTTCGAGGAGATAGGCGTCCGCGGACGTATCGATCGTCTTCGAGAGGCTCGGGTGCGCGATTGCGCAGTGGTAGCACTCGAGGAAGTTCTCGGCACAGACCTTCCAGTTGCAGGCGTAGTCGGTCTCGCCACGCCTGTCGAACGAGAGGGCCGTGAGATCGAGACCGCTCGCGGCGATCACTTCGGGCACGTCCCCGAGCCATTCCGCGAACGCCACCGCCGGCTCCGGATCACCGTTCGCGAAGACGAACGGGCCCCACTCGGCAACTGCCACGGGGGCGAGGCTGATCCCCTCCGCGTCGAAACCTGGCTCGCGGTCGGCCCGCGGCGCGCTCCGCAGCGATCCGTCCAGTCCGTACGTCCATGCGTGGTAGGGGCACTGAAGCGTCTCCCGCTGACCCTCGCCCTCGCACACGGCGAACCCCCGATGGCGGCACACGTTCACGAAACCGCGGAGCACATCGTCCTGCCCTCGGACGAGCACCATGGGGATCCCCGCCGCATCCACCGCAACGAACGATCCGTTGAGCGCGAGTTGGTCGGCGCGGGCGACGTACTGCCAGTGGCGCGCGAACACGCGACCCTGCTCCAACCGCGCCACGGCCGGATCCACATACCAGTCGAACGGGAGCGTCCGCGACGAGACCTCGATCGCCATGGAGGGAGTCTACGAAGCGCGCTACGCTCGTCTCCATGAAGGCTCGTATGGCCGTGGTTCTCTTGATCGGGGCAGCCGCGCTCGTCCGTCGCGCGCAGACACGCAGGCGGCTCGAGGAGGCGCTGCCACCCGCGCCGGGTCCCGTACCCACGGCCCGCCCCGCGGGCGCCGCTGCGTCCGAGGCGCCGATCCCCCTGCGCCCGGGCTGGGACGCCATGGGGGACGATCCGGACGACGCCGCCTGACGGCAGCCTCGTCTAGCGCCCCAGTTCCCAGGCGAGGTGTTGCAACTCGGGTTCGATCAGCCGTTCCCACGCGAGCGCGACCGCCTTGGGCGAGCCCGGGGTGGAGACGACGACGGAGCCGCGGAACGTCCCTGCGGTGGCCCGCGACAGCATCGCCGCCGCGCCCACCTGCTCCCAGCTGAGCATCCGGAACAGTTCGCCGAACCCGGGCAACGTCTTCTCGAGCATCCCCGCGAGCGTGTCGAACGTGTTGTCGCGGCTCGTGATCCCGGTGCCACCGTTCACGATGACGACACGGCAGTCGGTGACGAGTGCCTCCACCGCCGACCGCACCTCCGTCGGCTCATCGCGCACGATCCGGTAGCCCCCGACGACCGCTCCGGCCGTTTCGATCCGTTCTCGGAGGTACGCGCCGTTCACGTCGGTCTCCGGGGTGCGGGTGTCGGAGACCGTGACGACCCCGACAGTGACCGTCAGACCCTCGGCAGCTGCGCGGTGCGCATCGGTTCCCATCCGTCACGATCCTACGGATAGCCTCCGGGAGTGGTGGACCCCGTCGAGACTTGCGCGCGCGCAGAGGCGATCCTGCGCCCCCTGTCTGTCACGGCAGCGCGCGCGGCCTGGGACGCGAACGTCGCCGCTACCGACGAGAACGAACAGGCGCTGGTCGCAGCCGAGACCGCACTCTCGGACGCCCGCTCGGACACCGTGCTGTTCGCAGACGTCGAAGCAGCGCTCGCCACCGCGCCCGAGGGGATCACCCATCGGCAACTCGAGGTGCTGCGCGCGGGTCTACTGACCGCCCAGGCGCCCGCGGAGCTCCGTCATCGGATCGTCGAGCTCGAGGCGAAGGTCGAGGCGACCTTCTCGCGCCATCGCGGTGTCGTCGGCGGTCGCGAGGTGCCCGACAACGAGATCAAGGTGATCCTCCGCGGCTCGAACGACATCGCCGAGCGGCGCGAGGCGTGGGAGGCCTCGAAGACCGTCGGAGCTGCGGTGGCCGACCGGGTGCGCGCGCTCGCACGGCTCCGGAACGAGATCGCGCGCGGGCAGGGATATCGCGACTGGTTCGCATTCTCGGTTGCGGCACAGGAGATGGACGAGGATCGACTACTCGCGACGCTCGATGCCTGTGACGTTGCGACAAGGGAGCCATACGCGCGGTGGAAGGCGGAACTCGACGCGAGCCTCGCAACGCGCTTCGGGTGTGCGGCGTCCGATCTCCGTCCGTGGCACTACGCCGACCCGTTCTTCCAGGATCTTCCGGCGGATGGCGTCGTTGATCTCGACCCGTTCGTCGCAGAACGCGATGTGGTCGCGCTCGCGGGCGAGACGTGCGACGCGCTCGGGCTCGCCGCGGGGGCGATCCTCTCCCGCAGCGACCTCTATCCCCGCGATGGCAAGTGCCAGCACGCCTTCTGCATCGACATCGACCGCGAGGGTGACGTGCGTGTCCTTGCGAACGTCCGCAATGACGCCTCCTGGGCGGAGACGATGCTCCACGAGCTCGGGCACGGTGTCTACTTCGCGGCGATCGACCGATCGTTGCCGTGGACCCTCCGGGACTGTCACACGACGGTCACCGAGGGGATCGCGATGGTGTTCGAGTCACACGTGCGGACGGAGGCGTGGCTCCACAAGACGGCCGGCGCGGCCGACGCGCCCGCCCAGCGCGGGCTGACCGACGGGACGATTGCCGAGCGGCTGCTGTTCACCCGCTGGGTGCTCGTGATGACGGGGTTCGAGCGAGCCCTCTACGCGGATCCGGACGGCGATCTCGACGCCATCTGGTGGGATCTCGTTGAGCGCTTCCAGCTCGTGACCCGGCCTGAGGGCCGGTCGGCACCGGACTGGGCGGCAAAGATCCACATCGCCTGCGCGCCCGTCTACTACCACTGTTACCTCTACGGCCGCCTGATCTCCGCCCAGCTACGCGTGATGCTCGCCCGCGAGGACGGCGGTGCGGAGGGCTCGACGGGGGCCGGACGGCTGCTCGTCGAGCGGGTCTTCGCGGCGGGCGAGTCGGTGCGCTGGGATCGGTTGATGGAGCAGGCGACCGGCGAGCCTCTCAGCGTCAGGCACTTCGCCGCTGAACTCGCGGCGTAGGCTCGCGCATCGCGCGGGAGTACGCCTCCGCGACATCGGGGTCGAGATACGCCGCGGACGGGCTTCCCGCGGGGGTGAAGATGCCGACGAGCACGAGGTGGTCGGTGGCGCTCGTGTTCTCGACGATGTGTCGTTCCCGTGAATGGAGCCGGAACGCGCTCCCCGGCCCGAGCGGCTCCGGCTCGCCCTCGAGGTGGAGTGCGCCCTCTCCACTAAGGATCAAGATGATCTCGTCGTAGAGGTGGTAGTGGCGCGGCGCCCGACCCGGTGGGACGTACCCGACGAAGGCGGTTGCGCGCGTCGAGCCGTTCTCGGGCCCGTGGAGGATCTGGAACGACCGCGCCCCGGTCGCCTTCTCTGCGTCCGCCCTGTTCGCGAGCGCGGCCGGTCGGCGGCTGCCAATCGGCGCATGGAGATCGACATGGGGCCCGATCTCGACAACCCCCGCGATCAGCCCCTCCGGTCCCGCGACGACGGTCTCCCGCTCGCCAGCGACGAGATGGGCGGACGAGGGCGCGGCGGCGGGGCGCCCCTCGATCGTCCCGCCTCCCGCATGGAGGAGCACGAACACATCCCGCTCCGGGTGCCCGACGCCTCTCCGTTCACCCGATCCGAGCGCGAAGCGGTCGAACGAGAGCTGTGACCCCTCGACCGGTGGGAGCGGGCCATCGACGGTGACGCGAGCCGACATCCGGGGAGCATCGCACCTCGCGCGGTAGCCTCGCCGCATGGATCGGGTCACCGTGCTCGACGGCGGGCTCGCGACCGAGCTCGAGGCCCGCGGCCACGACCTCTCGGGGTCGCTCTGGTCGGCGCGTCTGCTTCGTGACGACCCGGGCGAGATCGGCGCCGTCCACGAGGCGTTCTTCCGCGCGGGTGCGACGGTCGCGACCACCGCGAGCTATCAGGCGAGCACGGGCGGATTCGTCGCGGCGGGGCTCGAACAGGACGAGGCGCAGCGGCTGATCGGGCGCTCGGTCTCGATCGCGCGCGAGGCGGCCGATCGGGTCGCAGCGGAGCGGTGTGGGGGTGACGCGCTCCTCGTCGCTGCCTCGGTCGGGCCGTACGGCGCCGCGCTCGCGGACGGGAGCGAGTACCGGGGCGACTACGCCGTCGATCGCGCAACCCTGCGGGCCTTCCACGCCGAGCGGCTCGATCTCCTGCTCGCCGCCCTGCCCGATCTTCTCGCGGTCGAGACGATCCCGAGCGGGGAGGAGGCGGTGGTGCTCGCCGAGCTGCTGCGGGAGCGTCCCGAGGCGCGGGCCTGGGTGAGCTTCCAGTGTCGGGACGGAGCCTCGCTCGCGGACGGGACGCCGTTCGAGGACGCCGTCGCCACCGCTGCCGATGTGCCCGGGGTCGTCGCGATCGGGGTGAACTGCGTCGCGGCCGACCTCGTCGAGCCGCTGCTCGCCCGTGCGCGCCGGGTGACGTCGCTCCCGCTCGTCGCCTACCCGAACGACGGACGGCGCTGGGACGCCAACGCGCGCGTCTGGCACGGAGCGGGGACGGTTGCGGACGCTGCGACGGTCATGCGCTGGGTCGCGCTCGGAGCACGGTTCGTCGGTGGCTGCTGCGGTGTGCGCCCGGACGGGATCGCCCGTCTTGCGGCCGCGTTCGATCGCTGACGGCTAGATGTACTGACCACAGACGTGTGAGACGCGGCTGATGGGTGGTCGGGCTG
>CAYXAS010000074.1:3508-7382 GCA_964461665.1 uncultured Gaiellales bacterium | reverse complement strand
TGCGACCCGCCGAGGCATTCGGTGACGTCCTCGCCGGTGATCTCCAGATGCACACCCCCAGGCCATGTACCGACCGACCTGTGGGCCGCGAAGAACCCTTCGATCTCCCGGAGAACATCGTCGAAACGGCGTGTCTTGTGCCCGGACGGCGCCGCGAACGTGTTCGCGTGCATCGGATCGCACACCCACAGGACGGGGTGACCCGACTCGCGGACACCCGTGAGCAGCGGCGGGAGCAACTCCTGGACGCGGTCAGCACCGAGTCGCGTCACGAGCGTGAGCCGCCCCGGGATCCGGGCGGGGTTGAGCCGCTCGCAGAGCGCGACGATGTCGTCGGCGGTCGCGGTCGGGCCGATCTTGACGCCGATCGGGTTGTGCACCCCCTCGAGGAAGGCGACGTGCGCGCCATCGAGGCCCCGGGTGCGCTCGCCGAGCCACAGGAAGTGCGCAGAGCATGCGTACCAGTCGCCGGTGGTCGAGTCGCGACGGACGAGCGGCTCCTCGTAGTCGAGCAGCAGCGCCTCGTGGCTCGTCCAGACGTCCACCTCGTGGATCGCGCGCTCGTCACCGAGATCGATCCCGATCGCCTCCATGAACCGGAGCGCGCGGCCGATCTCGTTCGCGATCACCTCGTACCGGCGCCCTTCAAGCGAGGTCGAGATGAACTCCTTGTTCCACGTGTACACCTTCTGGAGGTCGGCGAACCCGCCCTTCGTGAATGCGCGCAGCAGGTTCAGCGTCGAGACGGCCTGGTAGTACGCCTGCACGAGCCGGTCGGGATCGGCGACACGCGCGGCCGCGGTCGGTTCGTCCGAGTGGACCGCGTGCCCGCGGAACGACGGCAGCTCGACCCCGTCCACCACCTCTGTCGGCGAGGAGCGCGGCTTCGCGAACTGGCCGGCGATCCGGCCGACCTTGACGACCGGGAGCGTCGCGGCGTACGTCAGCACCGCGGACATCTGGAGCAGCACCTTCAATCGCTCGCGGATCGCGACCGCCGAGACCTCGCGGAACGACTCGGCGCAGTCGCCCGCCTGGAGGAGGAAGCCGCGGCCCTCCGCCGCCTCGCCGAGCGCGTGCTGCAGCGCCCGCGCCTCGCCAGCGAACACGAGCGGGGGGAGCTCCTGCAGGCGGGCGCGCACCGCGGCGAGCGCGGCTGCGTCCGGCCACTCCGGCTGCTGGAGCGCGGGTAGCGCGCGCCACGATGCGGGCGTCCAGGCTGGCTCGGTCGCGGCCATCGCGGCATTGTAGGTGCGGTCTCGCCCGCCCCCACCGGACGGGCAGTCCCGCGGTCCGACCACGCGGTTGTGCTCCGCACGGTCAGGCTCCGGGGAACAGCCTGTCTACGATCACCAGATGCGCGTCTTCTCCGGGATCCAGCCGACCGGCGACAAGCATCTCGGCAACCTGATCGGCGGGTTCCGCCAGTACGCGGCGACGCAGGAGCAGGGCGATGCGTTCTTCTGCATCGTCGATCTCCACTCGATCACGGTCGAGCACGACCCGGCCGATCTCCGCGTCCGCACGCTCGACCTGTTCGCGATGCTCGTCGCGACCGGGCTCGACCCCGACCGCTCGACCGTGTTCGCGCAGAGTCACGTGACCGCGCACGCCGAGGCGTCATGGCTGCTGTCGGCGGTGACGAGCTACGGGCAGCTCGGCCGGATGACGCAGTTCAAGGACAAGGCGGATGCGCGCGACTTCGTCTCCGCGGGCCTGTTCACCTACCCGATCCTGATGGCCGGCGACATCCTGCTGTACCGCGCCGACATCGTCCCGATCGGCGATGACCAGCGCCAGCACCTCGAACTCGCGCGCGACATCGCGGAACGCTTCAACCAGCGGTTCGGGGAGACGTTCGTCGTGCCGCGCGGGGTGTACCCAGAGATCGGGGCACGGATCATGGACCTGCAGGAGCCGACCCGGAAGATGTCCACCACCGGCGGCACCGAGCAGGGGACCGTGCGACTGCTCGACGCGCCCGACCTGATCCGGAAGAAGTTCCGGTCGGCGGTCACGGACTCCGGTCGCGAGGTCCGGCGAGCCGACGACAAGCCAGGTGTGACAAACCTCGTCGACATCCTCGCCGTCGCGACCGGGCGGACGCCCGCTGAGGTCGAGGCCGCCTACGACGGGCTCGGGTACGGCCAGTTCAAGACGGACGTCGCCGAGGCGGTCGTGGAGCTCCTCGCACCGGTGCGGGAGCGATACCTCGAGCTCCGTGCGGACGAGCCTGCGCTGATGCGGCTGCTCGCGACCGGAGCCGAGAAGGCGCGCGCTGCGGCCGCTCCGACCCTCGCGGCGATATACGAGCGGATGGGCTTCGTCCCGCTCGCTGGGCGGTAGAACGCAACTGGCTGGCGCCACCGCAAGGCCGCGAGCGGTGGCCCGCGATGGCGAGTGTCGACGCGAACGCAACGGGGCCCGGGGGAAAACCCCCGGGAGAGCCAGCCGTTCGCAAACGTGTAGATGTCGCGGCGCGCACCCCTTCAACGGGGCCCGGGGGAAAACCCCCGGGAGAGCTCGAGCCGGAGCAGCGGGATCCGTCCAAGGACCAAGCCCTTCAACGGGGCCCGGGGGAAAACCCCCGGGAGAGCAGTCAACTTCCTGCTCGGAGAGCGTGAGGCTTCCGCCCCTTCAACGGGGCCCGGGGGAAAACCCCCGGGAGAGCGTCGCGGCGTCCGCGAACACTTTCACCCCGCGCATCCCTTCAACGGGGCCCGGGGGAAAACCCCCGGGAGAGATCGCGACCCTCACCGTGGTGTGCGGGAGGTGATCCCCGCTTCAACGGGGCCCGGGGGAAAACCCCCGGGAGAGCCGCGCTCGCACACAACGAGCCCCGATCAGTCGTTGACCGCCTTCAACGGGGCCCGGGGGAAAACCCCCGGGAGAGGCGGAGTGGGTAGAAGTTTACGGCGTGGCGTGGCTCAGCCTTCAACGGGGCCCGGGGGAAAACCCCCGGGAGAGTCGACATCGACGCCAGCCCTCTCGTCGCATGGGAAACCTTCAACGGGGCCCGGGGGAAAACCCCCGGGAGAGTCGCGTCCGCACACCTGCTCGTAGCACCACGACACCCTTCAACGGGGCCCGGGGGAAAACCCCCGGGAGAGGTGAGGTGCGACGCGGGCGCGTTCGGTCTTGAGTTCAGCCCTTCAACGGGGCCCGGGGGAAAACCCCCGGGAGAGACGCGACAGGCTGCATTGAGTCCAGTGAGCTGTACGAATCCTTCAACGGGGCCCGGGGGAAAACCCCCGGGAGAGGACGTTGGTGTATCGCCAGAAGGAGGAGGAGGCGGTCGACCTTCAACGGGGCCCGGGGGAAAACCCCCGGGAGAGTCGATCCCGAAGGTGCGTATCGACTCAGGCACGCCCCTTCAACGGGGCCCGGGGGAAAACCCCCGGGAGAGAGGCCGGCTGGTGCGGTACTCCTACCTCGATCGCCGACCTTCAACGGGGCCCGGGGGAAAACCCCCGGGAGAGGCGGAGATCGCGTGGCGGCGGCTGCGGGAGCACCGCCTTCAACGGGGCCCGGGGGAAAACCCCCGGGAGAGCGAAACATCACCTCCGCCTGCTCACGCGACGCCGCCGCCTTCAACGGGGCCCGGGGGAAAACCCCCGGGAGAGGCCTCCTCCCCCGAATCGCGAAAGGCGCGACCTACGGCTGCCTTCAACGGGGCCCGGGGGAAAACCCCCGGGAGAGAATAGGTGGTGGCCGCGAGCGGTGTTGCTGGTTGGTGCCCTTCAACGGGGCCCGGGGGAAAACCCCCGGGAGAGGCCACGTCGCGCGCTGACTCGCAGCTCGCGCAGACGGCCTTCAACGGGGCCCGGGGGAAAACCCCCGGGAGAGCTGGAACCAGCTCCTCGCGCGCCACAAC
>CAYXAS010000074.1:0-3498 GCA_964461665.1 uncultured Gaiellales bacterium | reverse complement strand
CCCGGGAGAGGCCTCCTCCCCCGAATCGCGAAAGGCGCGACCTACGGGTGCCTTCAACGGGGCCCGGGGGAAAACCCCCGGGAGAGAGCCACCCAAACAGGCGGGATGGCCTAAGGCATACAGGCACGTGTTGCGAGCGGAACGGTGAGGTGACCGCGGATTAGCGGTTGCGGCGCAGCTACCGAGCGGCGGGCGGTAGTGAAAGTTGTCAAGGTGCAGGAGAAACGTCGGTTGCGAGCAGTTCCCAGGCGCGACGAGAGAACGGCCGCGCTCGCACGCGAGCATCATCGCAGCCTCAGACGATCGTCGCCACGCTCGGGTCGGGGAACTCGACCGGACGGGTCAGCCACCGGAAGCGCTTCGTGCTACTCGGACCCGCCGGACCGAGGTCGACCAGAAACGCGCGATCCTCATGTCGATGCAGCACCTCGCCCAGCGCGTGCTCAAACCGCGCGCGCTCCACCCCATCGAGGTCGCAGATGAAGACGGAGAACTCGATCCGCCTGCCCCATGCCTCCGCGAGCCGCGCGGTTCGGCGTAGGCGGCGATCATCGCACACGTCGTAACACAGGAGGTAGCGGTTCCGCATCAGCGTGTGATGAATGGTCGGTACTCGGGCACGTCCCCGGTGAGGCGCGCTGCGAGCAGCCGGGCCTGCAGTTCGAGTGCCCGCCGGTAGGTCACGGGATAGCCGAACGTCGGGTGGCGCACGTCGGTTGTCATGCGCTGTTCGAACGCGGAGATCACCGCTGCCCGTCCCGTCGCCGACAGCGTGACCGCCCCCGCCCGCTCCACGAAGTCATCGACGGACAGACGGCCGCCGTTGACCACCGTAAGGAGCGTCGAGTCCGCTATCACGGGACGGAACTCCTCCATCAGGTCGAGGGCCAGCGCAGGGCGCGCGAACCGCGGACGATGGAAGAACCCGAGAAGAGGGTCGAATCCGACACGCCGGACGGCGAGCGCCGACTCCTTCGTCAGGAGCGCGTAGAGGAACGAGAGCACAGCGTTCGCGCGATCACGGGGCGGTCGTCTCGATCGGCGCTCGAAGTCGAACGAGATCGGGATCGAACCGGAACGGCCGCGAAGCAGGCGAGCGAGCGCCCTGAAATACTCGCGCGCCGCCGCTCCCTCAAGACCCAAGAGGATCCCAACATCGGGGGCACGCACAACGCGCCTCGCAAGTCGAGCGAGCTCTCCGACCGCCTCTGACGAATCCGGCCCGCCGTTTCGCCGGAGCAGCACCCGAGCATTACGGATCTTGGCCGCGACAAAGACCCTGGCCAGCTCCAGCGAAGCGTCGCTGTCATCGGCGGGGCGGAACTGCGCGATCCGCAGGTCGATGTTGTTGGTCTCCAACCCCACGGTGATCGCGTGAAACCTGCCGCCAAACGAGAAGTGGGTCACGGGGATCGACGCCAGGGCCAACTCCCTCAGTGCCGGCTCGGTGATCGCTGCTCCACCGAACAGCGCAACCTCGACGAGATCGACGAGGCGCATGGATGCGATCGACTCGCCGTCCTTCGTGACCTCGATCCGGGAGCGCGAAAGCCGCACCGTCGCGCCGTGGTCTTGGACGTAGAGCGGCGCCGCGTCGGGACGAGCGACCAGAAGCCGTCGTACAGGACTCCGATCGCGGACGAGACGCAGCGCGTTGACCTCATCGGGAAGACAGATCGAGACGAGCGAGCAACGCGGGCACTTCGGACTGTCCACCAGAGGCGGAGGGGGGTGCGGGGCGCCCGCGGCACGACGGAGAGCCTCGAGTTGCGATTCGATCTCGCGTCTCTCCTCGTCCCCGACCTCGACGGCGACGCGCGTTCGGGTGCGGCGGTACGAGAGGTAGCCCCGCTCGGAGCGATACCCGTTCTCGCGGAGCACCAGAACCTGCGCGATGATCTGCGCCCGGTCGGCGTCCCAGGGGGCGCCGTCCTGCCTCGGGCCCCCGACCTTGTGATCGACGGGCGAGACGGCACCGCCCGCTCCCTCGATCAGATCCATCTTCGCGGTCAGGCCGAGGATCGGCGCGTCGAGAAGCACCGAACGTGCGGCCCCCTCCCACACCTCGCCGTCCCCGGGCTCCGCCGTCGTCGTCTCCGGTTCGGCCGCAGGGATCCGCCCTCCTCCCCTGTCGGAGCGCCCATGACTCAGCGAGCCCTCGGCCGTGTCGGCGTTCTCCTCCCAGAGCCCCTCGACCCATTCGAGGTAGAAGAGGCGTGGGCAGTACACGAACTCGTTGAGCATCCTGACCGGAACGCGATCGGGTATCTCAAGAGCGGCGCCCAACGTCAGTCCTCCGGGAGGAAGAGTCCGAGCCCGAAGTGACTGTTGCTCCCGAGTGAGATCGGGCCGCAAACCGGCTTGGCAAACACGATGCGAAACCCGAGGCGCGGCAACGCTTCGGAGATCGGCCGACCGTCTCGCCCGTGACGGAACGCGCCCCAGTGCACCCCCCCGCCCTGGATCGGCTCGATCACGTCCGGCTCGGGAAGTTGACGCCGTTCAAGCTCGAGGCGAACCTGATCGACCCACCCATCGACGATCCGGCCGCTGCGCCGCTTTGGATGACGCACCGGAACGAACGGGGTATGAGACCGCCAGACCCGTGACTCCGCGAGCGGGCCGGTTCGCGATTCGACCCCAAGCGTCTCGAGCAGCACGAGATACACGGGATGCTCGAACGCCCACCCGCGCAGCCCGACGAGATCGAGCGCCGCTTGCGAAGCAGCGTCGAGCCCCGCGGGGCACCAGACAGTCAGGTGGTCGATGCGGCGATCCCCGTCCTCGTCGGTCGAGAGGAAATGCGCGTGACGGTGTCCGGCGGACGGGGCCTCCCCATCCACTCGGCCGCGGAGGAGCGCGATCGACTCGGGGGGCGCACTGTCCGCCCGCCTCAAGGCCGCGGCACGCACCAGGCTCGCAAAGCGCACGGCATCCGTGATCGGCGGCACCGCCGCACCCTCCACCGCGAAACGGAGCCCGAGCGGTCTCGCCGCGACCCTGCGATGCGACGCGGGCGCTGGGGATGGCCCGAGAGATGACCGTGGTCGGATGTAGTCGACCCATCTTCCAGCCGGCGCGTGCCGCCGTTTGTCGGAGCGAAGACCCGCCGTCGTCTTCGAAAGGTCCCTGCACGACGCCCCCTCGGCGAGACACAGAACACGGACGATGTCCCCGTCGTCGGGGCTGGCGTCCGACTCCATCGGCTCGATCGCGTGCCCGCTGTGGCCGGGCTCCGAAACGCGACGGACGACGCAGGGCGATTCACAACGTCCGAGATAGCCGATCCCGGCGAGGAGCGCGTCGAGGGTCTCCGCCGCCTCGGCGTCGAGCGAGACCTCGTCCCAGATCACGCACACCGACCCACCGGCGGTCCGCACGAACGGATCGAGCACCAACGTCCGCGCCTCGTCGGACGCTTTTGGCATGTAATGACGTGAGTGGGCCAACACGGCCTGGGGGACGACGATCCGAGGCGGTGGAGCGAGGAGCCCTAGC
>CAYXAS010000073.1:0-7690 GCA_964461665.1 uncultured Gaiellales bacterium | reverse complement strand
CATGATCCTGCCGATCTACGCGGGGCTCGAGCGGATCCCGGAATCGCTGCTCGAGGCATCGGGGGATCTCGGCGCGCGCGCGCCGCGCACCTTCCGGCTCGTCGTCTTGCCACTCGTGTTCCCCGCAGTCGTCGCGGGCTCGATCTTCACGTTCTCGCTGACGCTCGGCGACTACATCACCCCGCAGCTCGTCTCATCGACGCAGTTCATCGGCAACGTGGTCTACGCGAACATCGGAGTGGCCGGGAATCTGCCGTTCGCGGCGGCGTTCGCAACCGTGCCGGTCGCGGTGATGATCGTGTACCTCCTCGTCGCAAAGCGCCTGGGGGCGTTCGAGAACCTGTGACGGAGAGCCGCTGGGCACGTCGTCTGCTGGGGCTCGGCACCGTGCTGACGCTCGCGTTCATCTATCTGCCGATCGCAGTGATCGTGCTGTACGCCTTCAACAAGGGACGCACCCAGGCGTGGCCGATCGAGGGGTTGACGCTCCACTGGTTCGAGGAGGCGTTCACGAACCCCGGTGTCCGCGACGCACTGTGGCTCTCCGTGAAGGCGGCGCTCGGCGCGACGCTCGTTGCGGCGCTCCTCGGGACACTCGCCGCGCTCGCGGTTTCGCGCTACTCGTTCTTCGGGCGGAACTCCGTCTCGTTCCTCGTCCTGCTCCCGCTCGCGCTCCCCGGGATCGTGACCGGAATGGCGCTGAACGCCACGTTCACGGAGGTGCTGAAGCCGATCGGCGTCTCGTTCGGGCTGTTCACGATCGTGGTGGGCCACGCGACGTTCTGCATCGTCGTCGTCTACAACAACGCGGTCGCGCGGCTGCGGCGGATGCCGCGGTCGCTCGACGAGGCGTCTGCCGATCTCGGTGCCGATTCGTGGCGGACGTTCCGGAGCGTGACGCTGCCACAACTCGGAAGCGCGCTCGTCGCGGGCGCGCTCCTTGCATTCGCTCTCTCGTTCGATGAGGTGATCGTCACGACGTTCACCGCGGGCGCCGACCGTACCCTGCCGCTTTGGATCCTCGACAACTACGCGCGGCCGAACCAGCTGCCGATCGTGAACGTGGTCGCGGTCGTCGTGATCGCACTCTCGGTCGTCCCGGTCTGGATCGCACAGCGGCTGTCGAGCGGGAGCGCGGGCCTGACACGCGCGCGCCCCACCGAGGGTGACGCCTGAGCGAACGGCGGCTCAGGCTGCCGTGAGCGCGCGGGCGAGATCCGCCCAGATCGTCTCGACATCCTCGATCCCCACCGACAGGCGCAGGAGGCCTGACGGGATGCGGTCACCTTCCCAGCGGTGGCGCGACTCGAGCCGTGTCGTTGTCCCGCCCAGGCTCGTCGCGTTCTCGATCAACTCGAGCGAGCGCTCGACGCGGAGCGCGGCGTTGCCGTCGGCGACATCGAACGAGATGAGTGACGAGAAGCCCGGATAGCGGACGAGACTGACTGCGGAGTGGGCGGCGAGCCGCTGTGCAAGCTCGCGGGCGTTCGCCTCCTGTCGGTCGAGGCGGACCGAGAGGGTACGGAGACCGCGGTGGACGAGCCAGGCGGTGTCGGCGGAGGCGACGATGCCTGCGAGCCGTCGTGTCCGGTGGAGGCGCTCGTTGAGCGCCGGGTCGCGCGTCACGGTGACGCCTGCAAGTGCGTCGTCGTGGCCACTCAGAATCTTCGTCGCGCTGTGCACGACGATGTCGCATCCGTGCTCAAGCGGCCGGACGCGGAGCGGTGACGCGACGGTCGAGTCGCAGACGACAGGCGCAGGGTGCGCCGCCGCTCTCTCCCAGTCGGGCATCGTCAGCAGTGGGTTCGATGGCGCCTCGATCAGCAGCAGGTCGGCGTTGGGCGGGGCGTCTCCCGTCTGGTCGAACTCGACCGCGAAGATCTCCCAGTGCGCGAGCTGTTCGACGAGCTGTCGGTGGCCGTAGTAGGCCCCTGCGGCGATCGCGATCGTCGAACCGGGGCGGAGGATCGTCAGAAAAACGACGGTCACCGCACCCATCCCCGATGGGTACAGGAGCGCGTGCCCACCGTCGAGCTCACCGAGCGCCGTCTCGACCGCGAGTCCGGCGGGATGGTCGGCTCGGGCGTAGGTGAGCGCTTGCGGCTCCCCGTCGACGTACGGCCAGGCTGCGGAGCGGTCGAGCGGCGAAGACACGGCGACAAACTACCGCCGGTGGAACGATTGGCACGGAGTTGGCACGGTCTGCCCGTTCCCTTCCGCGCTGCCCGGCGATAGGATCGAGCCGTGGGGAGGAGGATGGTGGACCCCGGGGCAGGGGCAGGTGAACATGGCCTGCAGGGACACGCTGCGGCGGCCGCCCGCACCGGATCGGGTTAGGCTGCCGTCGATGTCGACGCGGCACGAGACCACCGAGGCGAAGCTCCGCTGGCTCGCCGACCTCCGCGCCGAGGCCGAGACGGCCGCCGGAGAGCAGGCGGTCTCACGCCAGCGCGAGCGCGGGAAGTTGCTCGCGCGCGAGCGGCTCGAACGGCTGCTCGACCCCGGTTCGTTCGTCGAGCTCGACCGGTTCGTCCGGCACCGCGAGGTCGAGTTCGGGATGCGCGACAACCGGCCCCTCGGTGACGCGGTCGTGACCGGTTACGGGACGGTCTTCGGGCGCACCGTCTGCGTCTTCTCGCAGGACTTCACGATCTTTGGGGGATCGCTGTCGGAGGTCTTCGCCGAGAAGGTGTGCAAGGTGATGGACATGGCGCTCAAGGTCGGATGCCCCGTGGTTGGCATCAACGATTCGGGCGGTGCTCGGATCCAGGAGGGTGTTGTATCGCTCGCTGGCTATGCCGAGATCTTCTGGCGCAACGTCCAGGCCTCGGGCGTCGTCCCGCAGATCTCCCTCGTGCTCGGACCATGCGCGGGTGGCGCGGTGTATTCCCCCGCGATCACCGACTTCGTGTTGATGGCGGAGGGAACGTCGTACATGTTCATCACCGGGCCCGATGTGGTGAAGACTGTGACGGGGGAGGAGGTCTCGTTTGAAGAGCTTGGGGGCGCGACGACACACGCCAGGAGGTCGGGCGTCGCACACCTCGTCGGGGCCGACGAGGACGCGGTGATCGATGACGCGCGCTATCTCCTGACGTTCCTCCCGCAGAACAACCTCGAGACGGCGCCGTACGTCGCTCCCAGCGATCCCATCGATCGCGAGGAGCCTGCACTCGACACGCTCGTGCCCGACTCGGCGAACAAGCCCTACGACATCAAGGCGGCGATCCACGCGATCGTCGACGACGGAGCGCTGCTCGAGATCCAGCCGGACTACGCGACCAACATCGTCTGTGGCCTCGCCCGCCTCGGCGGTCACGCGGTCGGCGTGGTCGGCAACCAGCCCTCGTCGCTCGCAGGCGTGCTCGACATCGACGCCTCGGTGAAGGCGGCGCGCTTCGTGCGGACATGCGACGCGTTCAATCTCCCCCTCGTCACATTCGTCGATGTCCCAGGATTCCTCCCCGGGACGACGCAGGAGTGGGGCGGGATCATCCGTCACGGAGCGAAACTGCTCTACGCCTATGCAGAGGCAACTGTGCCGAAGTTGACCGTGATCACGCGGAAGGCGTATGGGGGCGCGTACGACGTCATGAGTTCGAAGCACATCCGCTCCGACGTCAACATCGCCTGGCCGACGGCAGAGATCGCCGTGATGGGCCCCGACGGCGCCGTAAGCATCGTGTTCCGGAAGGACCTCGCCGACGCGCAAGACCCAGTTGCGCGGCGCGAGGAGCTGGTTTCTGACTACCGGGAACGTTTCGCGAACCCGTACAGCGCGGCGGAACGCGGCTATGTGGACGATGTGATCGAGCCGCGCCGGACGCGCCCGTATCTGATCCGAGCGCTCGAGGCGCACCTCGCGAAACGGACGGCGACCCCCGCACGGAAGCACGGGAACATCCCGCTCTGAAGCCTCCTCCGCGCGAGCGGCAGATCAGATAGCCTCCTAGGCAATGCCTAGGAACAGTGTGACCATCGGAGAGGCCTCGCGGTTGCTCGGGGTGAGCATCGACACGCTGCGACGCTGGGATCGGGCAGGCAGGCTCCGCACCGAGCGAGACGCCGCTAACCGCCGACTCGTCCCCGCAGCCGAGCTCGAGCGCCTTGGAGTCGCCACGCCGGATACCGAGTTGAGCGCGCGCAACCGACTGCGGGGCGTCGTCCGCGCGGTGACCCGCGACGGGCTGCTCGCACGGGTCGAGATCGACGTCACCGAGCCTGCCCGACTGGTCGCGATCGTGACCGCCGACGCGATCGACGATCTCGATCTGCGCCCAGGCGCGGTCGTGACCGGCGTCGTCAAGGCGACGAGCGTCATGGTCGGCCGTTGAGGCGGCCGAGGCTCATCGGTGTCGCCGCGCTGGCGGCGGCCGTGATCGCGGGAGCCGGTCTCTGGGCGGTTCCGGCGCTGGCGGCGCCGCCGGCCACCGCCCTTGCAGGCTCGTCGCTGACAGAGGTGCTTCCCCGGATAGCGCCCGGCGCGCGGATCGCATCCGGATCCTCGAGCCAGCTCGCACAGCAGATTCGTCAGGGCGCGCCGTTCGACGTGTTTCTCTCCGCCAGCGCCGTCTACACCCAGGCGCTTCACGGCGAAGGGCTCGTGCGCAAGCCGGTTGCGTTCGCGACGAACACCCTCGTTCTGATCGTCCCGCGCTCGAATCCGGCCTCGATCCGCACCGTCGGTGATCTCGCGCGGCGGCCGAAGTTGCGGCTCGTCGTGACGAGCCAGAGCGTGCCGATCGGCCTCTACACGCGGGAGGTGCTGAAGCGTCTCGGTCTCCTCAGCGTGCTCCGGAAAGCGGTGAGTCAGGAGCCTGACGTGAAGGGCGTCGTCGGGAAGGTCTCACTCGGAGAGGCGGACGCGGGGTTTGTCTACGCGACCGACGCACGGAGCGTCGCCGACCGCGTCACTGTCGTCCGACTCCCGGTTTCCGCGCAACCGACCGTCATCTACGAGGCTGCGATCGCGACCGACCCGCGTGACCTGGAGGCGGCCAACGCCCTCATGGCTGCCCTCCTCGGTCCGAGTGGCCGTTCAGCGCTGCGTGCTGCGGGCTTCGGGGTTCCGCGGTGAACCGTCTATTCCGTGTCGCGCTCTGGGGCGCCGGTGGGCTCGCGCTCGTGTTCCTGATCCTGCCGGTGGCGGCGATCTTCGCACGGCTCTCGCTCTCGGACGTTGCGGAGGCGCTCTCCGCCGAGGTCGTGCGCGACGCGCTCAGCGTCACGTTGGCGACGACTGCGATCGCGCAGGCGATTGTTCTCCTCGTCGGCACGCCAGCCGCATATCTGCTCGCGACCAAGCGGTTCGCTGGACGCGACATTGCCCTGACGCTGCTCGAGCTCCCGTTGGTCCTCCCGCCGGCGGTGGCCGGGCTTGGACTGCTTGCTGCGTTCGGCCGCCTTGGCCTCCTCGGCGGCACCCTCACCGCGCTCGGGATCGAGATCGCATTCACGAAGGCGGCCGTCGTGCTCGCGATCATCTTCGTCGCGGGCCCTTACTACGTGAGGAGCGCCGTCGCTGCGTTTTCGGGTGTTGACCGCTCGCTCGTCGATGCGGCACGGACTCTGGGTGCGGGTCCCGCCCGCATCTTCGGGAGGATCGCACTCCCGCTTGCGGGCACCGGTCTCGGCGCGGGCGCTGCCCTCGCGTTCGCCCGCGGGATCGGTGAGTTCGGCGCGACGATCATGTTCGCAGGCTCGCTGCAGGGGGTCACGCAGACCCTCACGCTGGCGGTCTACGAGCAGTTCGACGTCGCCTTCGATGTTGCGCTCGCGATCGGTGCGCTCCTCGTGATCGTGAGCGGCGTGGTGCTTCTCGCGGTCAAGATGATCCCAAGATGGCAAGTCTCAGCCTCGACATCTCACATTCGCTCGCCGCGTTCGATCTCGAGCTGACGCTCGAGATCGGTGTCGAGACGGTCGCCCTCGTCGGGCCGTCTGGCGCTGGGAAGACAAGCGTGCTGCGGGCGATCGCGGGTCTCGTCACGCCACGATCGGGCAAGATCGCACTTGGTGGGGACGTGTGGTTCGACCGCGCGCGGGGGATCGACGTGGCGCCAGAATCGCGGCGCGTCGGATACGTCTTCCAGGAGTACGCGCTCTTCCCGCACCTCACCGTCCGCCAGAACGTCGCGTTCGGCGCAGTGGACGAGGGCATCGTCGGCGACCTGCTCGAACGGTTTCGGATTTCGGCGCTCGCCGGCCGCCGCCCCGGTCTCATCTCCGGCGGTGAGCGTCAGCGCGTAGCGCTCGCTCGGGCCCTGGCGCGCGACCCCGACGTCCTGCTGCTCGATGAGCCCCTCTCTGCGCTTGATCCCCATACACGCGGGACCGTCCGGGGGGAGTTGCGGGCACTACTCCGTGACGCGGCGCTGCCGGCGATCATCGTCACCCATGATTTCGAGGACGCCGCGGCGCTCGCAGATCGGGTCGGCGTGCTCGTCAGCGGCCGTCTTCGACAACTCGGACCCGCTGCCGAGGTTGTCGCGGCGCCGGTCGACCCGTACGTCGCCGGCTTTGTCGGAGCAAACGTCCTGTTAGGAGATGCTCGGGCCGGGAGCGACGGGCTGACCAGCGTCCGGCTTGACGGTGGATCGATCGTCCGGTCGACCGACACCGAGGTGGGCGCTGTCGCAGCCACGATCCACCCGTGGGAGGTCAGCATCGGCCGTGAGGAGTCGCCCGACTCGGCTGCGAATCACATCCACGCGCGGATCACTGGGATCGTCCGCCTCGGGAACCGTGCTCGTGTCCAGGTTGGGACCGTGACAGCGGAGGTGACTGTCGATTCGCTCGATCGCCTCGGCCTCCGGGAAGGGGATACCGCGGTCGCGTCGTTCAAGGCGACCGCGACACGCCTTCTGCCTCTGGCATAGGGTCTCCGCCGTGTCGCCCGCACCTCACCCGCTCGAGCCGGTTCTGTACCCAGAACCCGAGCCGGTCGCGCGCGCTGCGATCCTCCGCGCACTCGCCCTCGAGCGGCTCGATCGCAGCTATGTGCCGCAGGGACTTGGGAGCCCCTGGCGGCTCCACGGGCTCGCCGCAGCGGTTGACCGGTCCGTCTCGCGAGATCGCCGCGGTGCGTCGGGCTACGCGGGTGTGCCGCGCAGCACGCGGGGAGCAACCCGCGCGTAGTCGAGCCCCGAGATCCACGTCAGCGCGACCGCGAGGAGCGCGACCCACCACGCGATCCCCTCCGACCACGCGCCCGCGGCCGCGAACCCGCCGACGCCGACTGCAACCGACTGGGCCCAAGCCTTCAACTTCCCGAGGTCACGGGCACCCAGCACGATGCCACGCTCGATCGCCGCCTGACGCAACCCGGAGATCACAATCTCCCGGGCGACGATCGCCGCGACCATCCATGCGGGGATGACACCCTCGGCTACGAGCATCACAAATCCGACGAGCGCGAGCGCCTTGTCCGCGACCGGGTCGAGGAGAGCGCCGAGTGGTGTCGACTGGCCGCGGCGGCGCGCGAGCCAGCCATCGACCTGATCCGTCGCCATTGCGACCGTGAAGACGGCCGTCGCCCAGTAGGCGTGGCCGGGGAAGCTCCACGCGAAGAGCACCACCACGACCGGCACCGCGAGGACACGGACGAGCGTCAACTGATCGGCGAGCGTCATCGTGCGTGAGAATACGCTCCAGATGGCCGTGTTCACCAAGGTGCTCGTTGCGAACCGCG
>CAYXAS010000072.1:0-7835 GCA_964461665.1 uncultured Gaiellales bacterium | reverse complement strand
CCTAGGGGGACGTGCCGACCGGGCGGAGGTCCTCCAACCGATCGACCCGCGCGAGCGCAGGGAAGACTCTCCCCCACACGAGCGCGATCAGGATCGTCGCGCAGCCGCCGATCAGCACCGCGGGCACCACCCCGACGAGCGCGGCCGCAGCGCCTGACTCGAAGGCGCCCAGTTCGTTGGACCCGCTGATGAAGACCATCTCGATCGCGTTCACCCTCCCGAGCAGCTCGTCGGGTGTGACGAGCGGCACGATCGTCGCCCGCAACACGACGCTCACCATGTCCGTCGCGCCACCGAGCGCGAGCGCGGCGAGCGAGAGCGCGAACGATCGCGACAGTCCGAACACGATCATCGAGACACCGAACGCGCCAACCGCAATGAGCAGAATGCGGCCCACGCTCCCGGTGAGCGGCCGACGGGCGAGGATCACCGCCACGATCACCGCACCGACCGCAGGCGCGCTCCGCAGCGCCCCCAGCCCGATCGGCCCGACCTCAAGGATGTCCTTCGCGAAGATCGGGAGCAGCGCGACCGCGCCCCCGAAGAGCACGGCGAACAGGTCGAGCGAGATCGCACCGAGGAGGACAGGCGTCCGCCGGATCAGCGCCACACCCGCGAGCAGCTCGCGCAGCGTCGGCGTCGATCCGGGTGCGAGCGCCGCACCCCGATCCCGGATCGAGAGCACCGCGACGAGGACGACGGCGGTCAACGCGATCGCAACCGCGTACGTGAGAAACGGACCGACTGCGAACAGCAGACCGCCGAGCGCGGGCCCCGCGACGCTGGCGGTCTGCCACGCGGTCGAGTACTGCGCCATCGCGCGTGGGATCAGCTCCCCGGGGACGAGCGTGGGGCTGAGCGCGCGCGAAGCGGGAGTGCCGATCGCCCACGCGACCCCAGTCACGAACGCGAGCGCGAAGTACGGCCACGTCGAGCGGACATCGGCGAGCGTGATCACGAGCAGCCCGGCGAGCACCGCGATGTACAGCGCGGCGCTCGTCGCGTAGATCAGTCTCCGCAAGACGCGGTCGGCCAGATGGCCGGCCGGGAGCGCGAGCAGCGGCAGCGGGATGAACTCCGCAAGCCCGATGAGGCCGAGATCGAGCGCGCTCCCGGAGATCTCGTACACCTGCCAGCCGATCGCGACCGCGACCATCTGTGCAGCGAGGCTCAGCGAGAAGACGGACGCCCAGAAGAGCCGGAAGTCCCGGTACTGGAACGGCGACACGTGTGGCTACGCGGCGCCGGGCTCGTCGTCGGACAGCGCTGGAAGGAACACCGCTTCGAGCCGCTGGATCCGCGACCCGGTCGTCTCGAGCACCCGGAACGTGACGCCCGCCGCGACGACCTCGTCGTCGACCTCGGGGGCACGGCCGAGGTGGCCGAAGACGAGGCCCGCGACCGTGTGGAAGTCCTCGGTGTCGAGTTCGACGTGGAACTGCTCGTTGAAGTCATCGATCGTGAACGTCCCGTCGATCCGGATCGTCCGGTCGTCGATCCGCTCGACCGACTCGTCCGGGAGGTCGAACTCGTCCTCGATGTCACCCACGATCTCCTCCAGCAGATCCTCGAGCGTCACGATCCCCATCGTCGCGCCGTACTCGTCCACCACGACCGCCATGTGCTGGTTCGTGCGACGAAACTCTCCGAGGAGCGCGCCCAGATCCTTCGTCTCGGGCACGACATGCACGGGGCGGAGCAGCGCCGCGAGTTCGATCGCCGCGTTCGCGGGGTCGTTCAGCGCGACGACGAGATCGCGGACGTGGAGGATCCCGACGATGTCGTCCAGCGTCCCGCGGTACACGGGGTACCGAGTGAACGGTGCGCCGAGCACCGCCTGGAGCGCCTCGGCGGGCGGGAGCCCGATCGAGAGCGCGACCACGTCCGGCCGGGGCACCATCACGTCCACTGCCTCCTTCTCGGCGAAGTCGAAGACCTTGTAGAGCATCTCCTCCTCCGCCGCGTGAATCTCCCCGACGTCCTCGGCGGCCGCGACCGACTGACGGATCTCCGCCCGCGTGAACGGGATCATCCCTGCGGGCGCTGGCTCGATGCGGACGAGACGCAGGAGCCCGTTCGCGCTGTGCTGCAGCAGCCAGACAAGCGGTGCGAACACGCGCGAGAGGAAGTCGAGCGGGAGCACGAGCGCGACCGCAAGCGTCTCCGCACGCTGGAGTGCGACCGCCTTCGGGACTAGCTCGCCGACGACGACGCTCAGATAGGTGAGCACGGCGAACGCGATCCCGAACGCGACCCCGTCGGGGAGCGCGCCGAGCCAGCGCGTCACGAGCGGCTGCCCGATCGCGCCGAGCGCGATCCCGAACACCGTGATCCCGACCTGCACGGTCGAGATGAACCGGACAGGCTCGTCCATGAGCCGCAGCGCCACCTGCGCGGCACGGCCACCGCGTTCCGCCCGCTCCTCGAGCCGGGAACGGCGCGCAGTAACGAGCGCGTACTCGGCGGCGACGAAGACGGCGTTACCGAGAACGAGCGCGACGAGCGCGACCGCTCTCACGAGATCGCTCATCGGATGCTTCGGAGATCGGGCGCCCCGTCGAGCGGGGCGCTGGTACGGGAGGGCTCGTCGTCCACTCAGGCGGGAGTATAGGAGACCATCTCGGCGGTTCCTCCACGCTGGGCGCCGCCCATCAGAACGAGGCGCTCGAGATGCGACAGCGCCTCGGCGATCGCAAACCGTCTCGACGCGGCCCTCAGTTCCCTGCCGAACAGGACAAGCGAGATGTCGTACGCGGTCTGCGGCGCGTCGTCCGAGAGCGCAGCTGCCGTCTGCGCGAGCCGCTCATCGTGGTGCGCCGCGATCTCGCGTGCCCGGCCGACGGGATCATGGATCGGCTCACCGTGGCCCGAGAGCGCGAGCCGCGGCTCGAGCTCGTCGAGCCGAGCGAGTTCGGACAGGTAGTCGCCGAGCGGGTCGGGGCGGCTCGCGGGCCAGAGCCCGACGGTCGGTGTGATCGGGGTGAGCAGGTGGTCGGCGGCGAGTAGGACGCCGTCGCGGATGAGCATCAGCTGCCCGTCCGCGTGACCGGGGGCCGCGACAACGCGCCAGCCATGCAGCATCTCGCCGGGAGCGACGGGGATCGTGACGCGCGGCCAGCGGATGAACGGCCGCCAGCTCAATCCCTGCTCGACCAGTTCCCGCGTGATGCCGTCGGGCGCGCCGTGTCGGTGGAACCACTCCGCGACGACCGGCTCCCAGCCCTCCGTCCCCCAGACCCGGGCGCACTGCTCCGCATCGAGCGTCCCCTGGAACACCGGAGCGCCTGTCAACTCGACGAGATCCTCGGCCGCGCCGACATGGTCGGGGTGGAAGTGCGTGACGAAGATCCGTGCCACCGGGCCATCGAGCGTCGCGAGCTCGGCGGCCCACCGTTCCTTCGCGTCGGGGAGACCCAGCCCGGTGTCCACCACCATCCACCCGTCCTCGCCCGGGACGAGGTAGGCGTGGACGTGCCCGACCCCGGAGGGGAAGGGCAACGTGACCCTCCGGATTCCCTCGAACACCCCGCCGCCCATCCGCCTACCGTACCCGACGTTTCTGGTGCAGGATCTTATGTCACGAATAACGATCCTTCATGCCTGATACCCTCTCGTCCGTGGAACGGAGCGCGAGCGAGCTCGTCGGCACTGCCGATCCAGAGGCGATGGGCGCCGAGGAGATCATCGAGTTGATGATCGGACAGCTCCATCCGAAGGTCGCGCTCGCGTGCTCGTTCCAGAAGGAGGAGAGCGTCCTTCTCGACATGCTCCTGCAGCGCGAGCCGCGCGCTCGGGTCTTCGCGCTCGACACGCACGTGCTGTTCCCCGAGACGTACGAGACATGGCGCGCAGTGGAGCAGCGCTACGGGATCGCGATCGAGACATTCGAGGGTCCCACGCTCGCCCAACAGGCTGAGACACACGGCGATGCCCTCTGGGAGCGGAAGCCGGACCTCTGCTGCGCGATCCGTAAGGTCGCACCGCTCGCGCGAGCGCTCGCCGGGCTCGACGGCTGGATCGTGGGCGTTCGACGCGACCAGTCCGCTGCACGCGCGGCGACGGCGAAGCTGACGTGGGACGACGGCCACGAACTGTGGAAGGCGGCCCCACTCGCCGACTGGTCGGACACCGACGTGTGGGCCTACGTCCGCGACCACGACCTACCCGTCAACCCACTGCACGAGCGCGGGTACGCCTCGATCGGCTGCACCCATTGCACCCGCCCCGGCGAGGGGCGCGCAGGCCGGTGGACCGGTCATGCGAAGGATGAATGCGGGCTCCACCGATGAGCACGCAGCGGCTCACACACCTCGACGCGCTCGAGGCGGAGGCGATCCACATCATGCGCGAGGTCGCTGCGGAGCTCGAGCGGCCCGTGCTTCTGTTCTCCGGCGGGAAGGATTCGATCGTGCTGCTCCGGCTCGCCGAGAAGGCGTTCCGGCCGGGCGGGTTCCCGTTCCCCCTGATGCACATCGACACGGGCCACAACTTCCCCGAGGCGATCGAGTATCGCGATCGGCGGGTCGCGGAGCTCGGTGAGCGGCTCGTGGTCGCCTCCGTCCAGGAGTCGATCGACCGGGGACGCGTCGTCGAGCAGAAGGGGCCACGCGCGTCGCGCAACCAGCTGCAGACGACAACGCTGCTCGACGCGATGGCGGAGCACGGGTTCGACGCGGCGATCGGCGGCGCGCGACGCGACGAGGAGCGCTCGCGCGCGAAGGAGCGGATCTTCTCGTTCCGCGACGACTTCGGGCAGTGGGATCCCCGCGCGCAGCGGCCGGAGCTCTGGTCGCTCTACAACGGCCGGATCCGCAAGGGCGAGCAGGTGCGCGTGTTCCCGATCTCGAACTGGACGGAGCTTGACGTGTGGCAGTACGTGGCCCGTGAGGGGCTCGAGTTGCCGTCGATCTACTTCGCGCACGAGCGCGAGGTGTTCGAGCGCGACGGGATGCTGTACGCCGCGTCCGAGGTGATCGAGCGCTACGACCACGAGACCCCGTTCACCGAGTCGGTCAGGTTCCGCACCGTGGGCGACATGTCGTGCACCGGCGGTGTCCGGTCGCGCGCCGCGACGATCGAGGAGGTCGTCGGCGAGATCGCCGCGACACGGATCACCGAGCGGGGCGAGACCCGCGCCGACGACCGTGTCTCGGAGGCCGCGATGGAGGATCGGAAACGTGTCGGATACTTCTGATCTCGCCTCGCTCCTGACGGGCAATGCGGCCCACTCGGAGCTCCTGCGGCTCGTCACGTGTGGCTCCGTCGACGACGGAAAGTCCACCCTGATCGGGCGGCTCCTCTACGACACGAAGCAGGTGTTCGTCGACCAGATGGAGCACATCGAGGAGACCTCGGAGCGGCGCGGCGACGGGTACGTCAACCTTGCGCTCCTCACCGACGGGCTACGCGCCGAGCGCGAACAGGGGATCACGATCGATGTCGCGTACCGGTCGTTCGTGACCGAGCGACGGCGCTTCCAGCTCGCTGACGCGCCCGGACACGTCCAGTACACCCGGAACATGGTGACGGGCGCCTCCACCGCTGATGTCGCGGTGGTCCTGCTCGATGCGCGCAAGGGGGTGATCGAGCAGACCCGCCGTCACACCTCGATCGTGCGGCTCCTCGGTGTCCCCCACGTCGTGTTTGCGGTCAACAAGATGGATCTCGTCGGGTTCGACGAGAGCCGGTTCCGCGAGATTGAGGGGGAACTGCGCGAGCTCGCAGGTCGGGTCGGGCTGCGTGACGCGGTCGCCATCCCGCTCTCCGCCCTCGACGGTGACAACGTCGTCGATCCCTCGGAACGGCTCGGATGGTGGACGGGCGGGACGCTGCTCGAATGGCTCGAGGCGGTCGAGCTCTCCGGCGACCGCGACGGGACCCATCGACGATTCCCCGTCCAGTGGGTGATCCGGCCGATGTCCGGCGACCACCACGACTACCGCGGCTACGCGGGCCAGGTTGCGGGCGGCGAATGGCGTGCAGGCGACGACGTCGTCGTCCTGCCGTCCGGTCACCGAACCCGAATCGCCTCGGTCGAAACCCTCGACGGGCCGCTGGAGGTCGCGGTGCAGGGGATGTCCGTCGTGGTGCGGCTCACCGACGAGGTGGACGTGCCGCGCGGCGAAACCCTCGCCGACCCCGCGGATCAGCCCGTCTGCGCGCGGACAGTGACCGCGACCGTCTGCTGGATGAGCGAGCGCGCCGTCGAACCAGGCGCGCGACTCGCGGTGAAGCACACCACTCGGTGGTCTCGGGCGATCCTCGACGCGATCGAGTCGAAGCTCGACGTGGAGACGCTCGAGCAGGTTCCGGCGACCAGACTCGCGCTGAACGACATCGCGACCGTCCGGCTCCGTCTCGCCTCACCGCTCGCGGTCGATCCGTACGAGGTGAACCGCGTGACCGGGGCGTTCGTGCTCGTCGACGAGTCGTCGAACGACACGCTCGCCGCTGGCCTCGTTCTCTCCGCCGAGGCGTAGCGGGTCGGCGGGGACGCGCCCGCCCGACGGAAGAAGCGACTACCGCTCGTCGAGCGGGACGTTCCGGACGTCGTGCGCGGCCACGTACTCCTCGACCAGCGGGTCGACGGCTGCAGCACCCTGCGGGAACGCGTAGTTGATCCGGACAAACGGCTCCCACTTCTCGGGGAGCGAGTCCTCGGGGAAGATCGCCTCGACCGGGCACTCCGGCTCACAGGCCCCGCAGTCGATGCACTCGTCGGGGTCGATCACCAGCATCCGCCCCATCTCGTGGATGCAGTCCACGGGACAGACGTCGATGCACGACCTGTCCTTGATGTCGATACAGGGCTCGCTGATGATGTACGTCATCGGTCGGGCGAGGGTATCAACACCACTCCCGGCGACCGTGCACTACCCGTCGGGCGCGGTTCCGACCAGTTCTGCGACAACGTCGCTAGCACGCTCGACGAGGGCGGACTTGACGATCACGCGGTCGAACCCCGCGGCGTGGGCCCGCTGGAGCCCCTGCGTATCCGTGTGGTTTGCGAACCCGAGAATCGGCGTCTCAGGCCAGGTGTCCGCCACGTCGTTCGCGTCCACCCGCGCGATGTCGCAGATCACGATGTCGGGCGGGTCGGCGGCGTCGTGCGTCACGAGCCGGTGACCGGGAAGGAGCCCCTCGAGCTTCGACCGAAAGAACAGGTCGACCCCCACCAGCAGGATCGTTGCCATCGGCCGCACATATACCACGGCCGACGGCGAGGGGATACTGGTCAGGTGACGCTCGCCGACGGCCTCGAACGGATGCGCGCGTGCCGTTGGTTCGATGCACACGAGGCGTTCGAGGAGGAGTGGCGCGAGGCGCCCGAGGAGGAGCGGGACTTCCTTCAGGGGCTCGTCCATGTCACGGTGGCGTGGCACCACGCGGCGGAAGGGAACGCGGCGGGCGCGGGTGGACAGCTCGAGAAGGCCGTGATCCGACTCGACGGGTACCGGCCAGCGCACCGGGGGGTCGATGTCGATGCGGTGCTCGGTCAGGTCGAGGCGGCCCGGGCGCGGATCGACGCGGGGCTGCTCGACCTCCTCCCCGCGAGGGTCTGAGCGAAAGAACGGGTAGTCCGCGGGATCGGCTTCTGCGGGGCGCGTGCTGGCCGCTCCGGGGCGTGCAGGAAGCTCGGCGGCGATGCTGGGAGCATCGGTGCTGGGCGTCCGGCACGAAGCGGCGGGGGTTGGGAAAGCCCCCTGACGGCCTGACCAACCCCCGGAGCGACCCGGACACGCCAGAACGCGCAACCGCACGCCCGAGACCGGGGGACGACCCGTCTAGCTGGACTAACCACACACCTTCGAGACGCCTGATCGCGTCCGAGCCTC
>CAYXAS010000071.1:0-7946 GCA_964461665.1 uncultured Gaiellales bacterium | reverse complement strand
CGACATGGAGGACGACCGGACGGCTCATCTTGATGCTCCGGTGCTCGCGAGCACCCGTTCCGCCCACCCTTCCACCGCGTGCTCGCGGAGCACGCGCTCGCGCAGTGCCGTGCCGAGCGCCGCCCGGTCCGCATGCTGGAACGCGCGGAGCCGCTGCGCGAGCGCCTCCGCGTCGCCCGTGGGGAAGCGCAGGGCGTCAGGGAGCAGGCGGTCGAAGGCCGGGTTCGAGGCGAACACCGGGAGACAGCTCGCCGCAGCCTCGAACACCACCTTGTCGGTCGCCCCCGCGCGCATGTCGTTGACGAGCGCGTCGAACCGGCCGAGCAGTCGAGGAACCTCGTCGCGCCCGACAGGGGGCTCGACCCGAACGCGATCGGCGACCCCGAGATCGGCCGCGAGTCGCTCGAGAACGATGTGGTGTGCCCGCTCCTCCGGTGTGAGCGACGGCCCACGGATCTCGAGCGTCGCGTCCCCCACCAGCGCGACCGCGCGGACGGCCGTCTCCAGCCCCTTCGCGGGGGATGTCCGTCCGAGCGCGAGCAGCCGCAGCGGTCCCTCAGACGGTCGCTCGACACCGTGGAGGTCGGCGACGTCAACCCCGTGCCCGATCGCGCGCACCTTTCGCGAGGCGAGCGGGAAGGTTCGGTCATCCACCGAGAGCACGGCGGTCGAGACACGCTCCGCGAGCCGGAGCAGCCCGCTCGCCCGCCAGTGGGTGAACCAGAGGAGGAGCGGCACACGCAACGGGCGCGCGAGCGGAGCGGCGAGCACGGCGTAGATCGGGCACATGTGGGCGAGCACTCCGATGGGACGCGGACTCCGCCGGAGTTCATCGGCGAGCGCGCTCGCGAACCGCAGCCCTCTCCCGGCGCGGCTACGGGCCGCGAACGGACGGACGCGGCAGTTGGCAGGGAGCGCACCCTCGACGGCGCCTTCCGTCAGCACGACCAGTTCGTCCACTCTGGCCGCGAGCGCGGTGAGCTTCGCAACCGTGGCCCCAAGCACCGGATCCGAGGGATCGACCCGCTGGGTGACGACAACGAATCGCGTCATCGAGCGCGGACCGCCTCGACGAGCGCCGCGACCCGCGCCGCATGCTCCTGCGGGGTGGCGGCCCAGCGCGCCGCGGCAGCAGCCGCCCCCTCCGCAAGTTGTGAGGCGAGCGGACGGTCGGCGAGGATCCGCGTCATCGCGTCGGCGAGCGCCTCGACGTCCTCGGGGGGAACGAGGAGGCCGCTGACTCCGTCGATCACCGCGTCCGGGATCCCTCCCGCCCGCGACCCAATCACTGGACGGCCACGATGGAACGCCTCCACGATCACGCGGCCGAGACCCTCGGATCGGGAGGCGAGCACGAGCGCCGACGCACCATCCATCGCCGCGGCGACGGCCTCGGGGTCGAGCCACTCGTCCCACCGGACACGCTCGCCGTACTCGGCGCGGAGGCTCTCGACGAGCGGGCGCAGAGTGCCGCGACCCACGAGATGGAACCGCGCCTCGGGTACACGTGCGGCCGCGAGACGCCAGGCGGCAGCGATCACATCGAGCGCCTTGTAGCGCTCGAGCACGCCGACGAAGAGGAGTGTCGGGCGTTCTGGCTGTGCGAGCGGGGGCTGGCGGTCGAAGACCGCGAGGTCCATGAAAGCGACGAACTCCGCCGCCGGCTCGACACCGAGCCGGCGCACGAGGTCGCTCGTGAAGGGTGACAGGGTGCGGACACCGTCGGCGCCACGCACCCCGCGTCTCGCGAGTGCGTCCACGGCCGGTGTGAGGAGACGCCTCAGCGGCGATCCGTAGAGGCGGGTCGGTGCGGCGATGTCGCCGTGGAGGTCGAGGATCACCCGAGCGCGGGATCCGGCCAGCCGACGGCCGACGAGGACAAGTGCTGTCTCGTGCGCCCCCTGCACCAGGATCGCATCAGGTTGTACGCGGCGGATCGCACGGGCGACGCGGAACGGAAGCAGCGCGTGGAACAGGAGACCGTCGAGCGGACGGAGTCGGGACGGGGAGACGAGTGTGAACCGCGGATCGTGGCCTCTGTTCCCGGGGGTCCGGGACGCGAGCACGTGGATCTCGAGCAGCCGACCCATCGCGTCGAACTTCTCCACGAGCGACGGGGAGAGCGGGAGTGCGTAGCGCGTCCGGGCGACCATCAGCAAGCGTGTCATCCCGCCACCTCGGCGAGAGCGCGCTCGATGTGAGCGAGAACGGTCTTCTCCTCGAGCGCGGCGACAGAGGGTGCAGCGCCCGCGGCGAGCCGGCGGAGGAGCGACCCGTCCTCGACGACCCGCCGGAGCGCGGCGGCGAGCACCAGTTCGTCGCGCGGCGGCACGAGCAGTCCGTTCTCACCGTCACGTACCACCTCGGGCACACCCCCAACGGCGGTCGCGATCACCGGGGTGCCCACCGCGAGCGACTCGACCACGGTGTGCGGGAAGTTCTCCCAGGCGGACGAGAGCAACGAACAATCTGCGGCCCGGAACAGGCGCAGGACATCCGCCCGCTCGCCGCCCCCGAGAAACCGCACGCGCGAGGAGATCCCGAGCTCCGCCGCACGACGCTCGAGCCGCTGTCGCTCCGGGCCGTCGCCGACCAGCACGAGCACAGGGCCGGGAACCTGGGCGAGCGCGCCGAGCGCGCCGCCAAGCCACTTCTGCTCCGTGAGCCGACCGGCAAACGCGACCACGAAACCGTCGAGCGAGAGCGCGGCGCGCGCCTCCTCCCGCGACGGGACGCCATCCACCGGTGGCGCGGGGTTGTGAAGCGTCTCGACTCGTGCGGAATCCAGCCCCCAGGCGACCGCGATCTCCCGCAGGTACCCACTCGGCACGAACACCCTCCGCGCACGGCGCACCGCGGCCGTGCGTGTGACCTGTGCGAGGCGAGTCGTGATCGACCCCGGGCGCTGCTGGAACTCCTCGAGCGTCCCGCTGAACCGCCCGGAGCGACGGGCGCGCTCGTACGGCTCGTCGGCGACGAGCTTGACGACGAGCGGGGTCCGCGCCAGCGCCGCGCCGATCGCGGCGCGCCGGATCATGCTCGTTGCGTAGACGACGTCCGCCCCACGCGCCGCACCGGCGACGAGCAGAGCTGCGCGCAGATGCCGCAGACCAGGCGGCAGGGAGCGAGATGCGAACCGCACGCGATAACGCTCGCGGGCGGGCGACCGGTCCGCGGTCGTCACGACCGTCACCTCGTGCCCGTGCGCGTGGAGCGCGGCTGCGAGCGCGGGCGCATGACTTGCGGGGCCACCGACATCAGGTGGCCAGATCCCGCTCGCGATCACGACCTTCACGCTGCGGCCACCCCCGGTCGACGTTCGATTCGGCGGAACAGGACGAGCCAGGCAGCACCGAACACCGTGCTCCCGGCGACGAGCGCCCACGCCGCACCCTCGAGCCCATACAGGTGGGCGAGCACGAGCGTGAGTGGGATCACCACAGCCGCCTCGATCCCGTGCGCGACGATCGCCGCCGTCGGTCTCCCGGCCGTCGTCGCGAACGACTTCGTCCAACCGAAGACGAGTTGCACTGCGGCCGCGAGCAGGATCACACGAGCTGCGCGGGTGGCGCCGACGAACTCGCTCCCGAAAACCGTCTCCACGAGCCACGGCATCGCGACCCAGAAGACCGCAACCATCGCGACCGCGAGCCCCGACGAGACGAGCATGTAGCGCCGGATTCCGGTGAAGACCCGGGCGACGCCGCCGTTCTCCCAGTCCCGTGTCTGCTCGGTGAGGAAGACGAGTCGTACCGGCGCGGTCGCAGCCGACACACCGTTCTGTGGCGTCTGCGCGATCCGGAAGAGCCCCACCTGTACCGGGCCCGTGACGAGTCCGAGCAGCAGCGGCGCGAGCGTCACGCGCATCGAGACGAGGCCACTCGCGACGCTCGAAAGCAGTGCGAATCGCAGGATCGGCCGCCCGTCCTCCCCGAGCGGTCGTGACGGCACAACGGGGAAGCGCCGAAGTGCCGAGCGGCCGACGACGCATGCCCCCCCGGTCGCGAGCGCCTGCGCGATCGCGATTGCAGCGAGGGCCGCAGCCGCACCGAACGGCGCCGCGATCGCGATCGCGGCCACCCGCAACCCCATCTGCGAGAGCTGATACACCGCTCGCACGTCGTACCGGCCCCGGAGGAGGATTGCCGAGGTTGCGACGTTTGTCGGTGCCTGGACGAGCGGGATCAACGCCGCCGCGGCGATCGGCCATCCGAGTCCGCCCGATCCGAACACCGTGTCGGCGACCGCGGCGAGCCCCACGAGCACGAGCGATGCGGCAAGACCGCCGACGAGCTTCGCCCGGAGCGCGAGCGAGAACATCCTCCGCAGCCGCCCCCAATCCTCTGCGGCGACGTACCGGAATCCTTGCTTTGCGAGCACATCCTCGACCGTCAGGTCGAGCAGCGACTGGAGGAACGCGACCGCGGCGAACGCGGTCGCGAAGTGCCCGAACTCGTCGAGTCCGAGAATGCGTGCGGCGACAACCGTGGAGGCGACCCCGAGCGCGACGGATACATACATCCCGGCCGCGGTCACCACACGGCGCCAGAGGAGCCGGGATCGCATCTTGGAGCCCGAGTATAGTCCGCGCCTTGCGGGGTCCTCTTCTCCTCGCGGCTGCGGCACCGCCGCTCTTTCTCTACGCGGGCTACCAGCCGTCGATTGCGGTCGTTCTCGGGGGTGCCGACCTCGACGTGACGCTCGCGGATCTCGCGATCGCGCTCGTCGTCGTGGCCGCGGTCGCGACCCTGCGAGCGCATGGGGCGTCCCGTCTGCGCGAGGCGCGCTCGGTTCTCATCGCCGTGACCGCGTTCGGCGTCATCGGCGCTCTCTCGCTCGCCGTCCCCGGCCTGCTCGGCGAGCACTATCCCCTCGTTCAGAACGCAACGAGCGTCGCGAAGTTCTGCTGGTACGGACTCCTCGCACCGTCCGTCGTGCTCCTCGTGCGCCGGACGGCCGACGCGGTCCCGCTCGTGCGCGCGATCATCCTCTGGGGCTGCGCCGCCACCGCGTGGGGCATCCTGCAGTTCGCAGGTCTCGTGGACGAGTTCGTGGGGCGACGTCCAGGACAGCGCGAGCCGTCGTTCGTCGGGATCCATGATCTCGGCGCGCTCTCTGCAGCGGTCCTCGTCGTCGGAATCGTCGGACTCGCGTGGCCCGACGGGAGACTCGTCGGGAGGCGCCTCGCGATCGCGGCGATCGCCGGGGGCGGGCTCGGAATTGTCCTCTCGGGCGCGATGACCGCGGTGCTCGGCCTGTGGGCGGCAACCGCAGCCGTCCTCGTCGTTGCGCGACGCGCGGGCACGCTGCGGCGACGTGCGGCGATCGCAACACTCGCCGTCGTGATCGCGGTCACGGGTGCGACCACGGTGATGCGGACCGACACGCTGACGCAGTTCGCGGCGTTCATCGGGCTCAGGGAGCGAGTCGCGGACAACCGAATCGACAGTTACGCACACCGCACGCTCCTCGCCTATCTCGGTGTCCGGATCTTCCTCGACCATCCCCTGACGGGCGCTGGCTGGAACGGGAGTCGCGAGGAGTGGGCCTACGGACCGTTCCTCGCCGACGCCCACCGGCTGTTCCCCCACGAGCCGGAGGAGGCGTTCCCGTCTGCGGAGCGGCCGTGGGGGGTGCAGACTCTCTACGTGCAGGCGGCTGCTGACCTCGGGCTCGCGGGAGTTGCCGCGCTCTTCGCGCTGGCCGCCACCGGTCTGGCGGCCGGTTTCCGAGCCGCCGTAGGCTCGCGCGCCGCGATCCTCGGTGTCGGCTGGCTCCTTGCGGTCGGTGGTGTATGGCTCGGCAACGGCCTGGTCGCGGGGATCCCGATGCTTGCGCTCACCTTCCTCGCGCTCGGGCTGGTGACCGTCCGTGAGTGACCCGCGGCTCGCGCCAAAGCGCTCCACCCCCTACTACGCGGTGCGGGAGCCACTCGTCCGATGGCTGCGGGCGGAGGCGATCGCTGCCCACACGGAACTCGGGCCGTACCGACTGCTCGATGTCGGCTGTGGCGAGCGGCCGTACGAGCAACTCTTCTCCCCGTACTGCGAGGCATACGTCGGAGTCGACCCGGGAGACAACCTGCGCGCCGACCTACGCGGTCCGATCGAGGCACTCCCCGTCGAGGACGGGTCGTACGACGTGGTGCTGTGCGCACAAGTGTTGGAACATGTCGACGACCCCCTTCAGGGCGTTCGGGAGCTCCACCGCGTCACGCGACCGGGCGGGCGCGTGCTGCTCTCGACCCACGGGGTGATGCCCTACCACCCGGCCCCGAACGACCCCTGGCGCTGGACCCACGAGGGCCTTGCGCGGGTGTTCGCCGACGCGGGAGAGTGGCGTGTGGTCACAATCACCCCTGGAGGCGGCACCGTCGCCTGTCTCGGGATGCTCACCGCCTACTACACCGACCACCTTCTCCGCCGGGCGCGCCTGCGCCCGCTCAGCGCGCCCGCCGTGGCCGTGATCAACACGGTTGCGGCCGCAGTCGACCGACGGCTCCCGTTTCTCGGCGACTCGCGACCGGGGACGCTTGCCGCGAACTACCACGTAACGGCGGTCCGGGCATGAGCGCCACACCGGTGCTCGTGACCGGCGGGGCCGGGTTCATCGGCTCGAACCTCGTCCGCGCCCTGCTCGAGCGCGGTGACCACGTGCGGGTGCTCGACAACTTCGCGACGGGGAGCCGCGCGAACCTCACCGGGCTCGAGCGCGACGTCGAGGTCGTCGAAGGCGACCTGCGCTCCTTCGAGCGCGTGCACGTCGCGGTGCGCGGGATAGAGATCATCTACCACCAGGGCGCGCTCGGGTCGGTGCCGCGGTCGGTGCAGGATCCGCTCACCTCCACCGCGGTCAACGTCGAGGGGACGTTGAACGTCCTCCTCGCCGCGCGCGACTCGGGTGTGCGACGCGTCGTCTTCGCGTCGTCGTCGTCGGTCTACGGAGACGGGGGCACGTTCCCGCGGGTCGAGACCGCGGCGCCGAACCCCCTCTCGCCCTACGCGGTCGCGAAACTCGCAGCGGAGCGCTTCTGCGTCACGTTCCACCGCGTGTACGGGCTCGAGACGGTGGCGCTCCGGTATTTCAACGTGTTCGGGCCCCACCAGGATCCGTCCTCGCAGTACGCGGCGGTCGTCCCGAAGTTCATCCGCGCGATCGCCGACGGAACCCCGGTAACGATCGAGGGTGACGGGGGACAGTCGCGGGACTTCACGTACGTCGCGAACGTCGTCGCGGCGAACCTCCTCGCGGCGGATGCGGCAGGCGCGGCCGGGGCGGTGCTGAACGTTGCGACCGGCGGGTCGGAGACGGTCAATGTGCTCGCCGACACGATCGGTCGGCTGCTCGGACGCGCGGTGGAGCGACAGCACGCCCCCGCGCGAGCGGGCGACGTACGGGAGTCCTGGGCGGACGTCTCCGCTGCCCGCGAGGCACTTGGCTATGTCCCTGCGGTCGGGCTCGAGGAGGGGTTGCGACGCACGATCGACAGCCTGGTCGGTGGGAAAGGAGCCTGAGATGGGACATGCATTTGGATCGCTCGACGAACTGGGTGAGGGCTACGGATTTCGGAAGGTGCGTACGGGGCTCGGAGTGACGGCCTTCGGGGTGAACGGGATCGTGATGCCACCCGGTTTCCACGGGTTCCTCCACTACCACGAGCGCCAGGACGAGCTGTACTTCGTCCACAGCGGCACGGCCCGCGTCGAGGTCGATGGCGAGGATCGGATCCTCGGGCCGGGCGGGCTCGTCCACGTCGAGTCCACCACCCCGCGCCGCGTTTCGAACGCGGGAAGCGACGATCTCGTGCTCCTCGTGATCGGGGGCAAGGACGGCTACGTCGAGCGTGACGGGGTGATCGCCGATCCCGCCGACGTCGAACGGCGCGCCGTGTTCGGCTCGGCCCCGAAGAGCTAGATGTACTGACCACAGACGTGTGAGACGCGGCT
>CAYXAS010000070.1:0-8420 GCA_964461665.1 uncultured Gaiellales bacterium | reverse complement strand
GCCTGCAGCACCTGCCCCATCACGACGTAGCCGACCTCGTCCGGCGCCACGCCAGCGCGTTCGAGCGCAGCACGGATCGCGATCCCCCCGAGCTCCACGGCCGGTCGATCCGCGAGCCCACCCCCGAACCGACCGAACGGGGTGCGTACTGCGGAAACGATCACGGGGTCGGACACGCGCTCGATTCTACGGACGGTCTCGCGCGCACCCCGCGCCACCCTTGCCCCCGGGGATGGAGCCGAGTACGCTCTCTCCGTGCTGATGAATGACACGCATGGCTGGCAGTGGCCCCACGGGGGCGACGGGAGCGTGCGCTGAGACACAAGCAGGCGCACAGACACCCCGGACGACCCCGACCGAGACCTCCAGCGCGAGGTCTCTTTCGTTTCGAGAGACATCCATGACGAACACTCTCCTCAACACCGACCTCCTCACCCCGCTTGCGGCGTACCTCCGCCTGCGCGACATGGGCACGGGCAGCTTCCTGCTCGAATCGGTCGAGCGCGGACGACTCGGCCGGAACTCGTGGATGGGAGCGGGCTCCCGGATCGTGTCGGTGGGCGAGGCGGAGAGCCTCGGTCTCCCCGTGGTCGGCTACATCGCCTACGACTGGGTGGCGACGCTTGAGCCAACCGTCCCTCTCCCCGAGCGGGGCCGCGACCTGCCCGAGAGCCGCCTGATCGTCTGCGATGTCCTCGTCCGGTTCGACCACGGCGCGGGTGTCGCGGAGGTTGTCGCTGGTGATCCGCGCGAGGTAGAGGGACGGCTCGAGGCTGGCATCCCCTGGCGACGCGAGCCGCGCGGCACGCCCGGCCCGCTGCGGCGCGAGCCCGACCGCGAGGGGTACGAGGGAATGGTCCGCCGCGTCAAGGAGCACATCGTCGCCGGGGACGTCTTCCAGTGCGTCCCCTCCCAGCGCGCCGAGCGCCCCACCTCTGCCGCGCCGATCGACGTGTATCGCGCGCTCCGCCGCGTCAACCCGTCCCCGTACCTCTTCCTGCTCGAGTTGCCCGAGGTGGCGCTCGTCGGCTCGTCACCCGAGCGGCTCGTCGCAACGGAAGGCGGCCACGCGAGCCTCTGCCCGATCGCGGGCACGACCGATCCGACGGACGGCGACGCAGAGCGCCTCCTCTCCTCTGAGAAGGACCGCGCCGAGCACGTGATGCTCGTCGATCTCGGGCGCAACGACCTCTCACGCGTGTGCCGTGCGGGCACCGTGAAGGTCTCCCGTGACATGGAGGTCGAACGGTTCTCGCATGTCTCGCATCTCGTCTCGGAGGTGGTCGGCGAACTGCGCGACGCCGTCGGCCCGTTCGACGTGTTGCGCGCCTGCTTCCCGGCCGGGACAGTGAGCGGCGCCCCGAAGGTGCGTGCGATGCAGCTCATCTCGGAGTTCGAGGGGTTCCGCCGCGGCCCGTACGCGGGGGCGGTGCTCTATGCGCTGCCCGATGGGACGATGGATGCCTGTATTGCGCTCCGCACGGTGGTGATGGCAGACGGCGTTGCGCACCTGCAAGCAGGTGCAGGGATCGTCGCCGACTCCGATCCGGCCGCCGAGCACGAGGAGTGTCTACGGAAGCTCGCGGCGCTCGAAGCGGCTATCGATCTCGCCGAACACGAGCTCGCCACGAACGGGAGACGCGCATGAAGGTGCTGATGATCGACAACTACGACTCGTTCACCTACAACCTCGTCCACCTGTTCGAGGAGCTGGGCGCCGAGGTGGTGACGGTGCGGAACGACGCGATTGATGTCGAGCGGGCGCTTGCGCTCGCGCCCGACCGGCTCGTGATCTCGCCGGGTCCCGGCCGTCCGGCCGATGCAGGTGTCTCGGAGGCGCTGATCCTCGCGCTCGGCCCGACCGTGCCGACGCTCGGCGTCTGTCTCGGCCACCAGGCGATCGTCGAGGCGTTCGGCGGCGAGGTCGGTGCAGCGCGCGCGCTTCTCCACGGGAAGGCGAGCACGATCGAGCACGACGGTCTCGGTGTGTTCGACGGCCTTCCGGAACGGATCGAGGTGGGCCGCTACCACTCACTCGCGGCGACCCGGATCCCGGATGATCTCATCGTCACCGCCCGCACCGCGGACGGCGAGGTGATGGGGGTGCGCCACCGATCGCTCGCGATCGAGGGCGTCCAGTTCCACCCCGAGTCGGTGCTGACACCGCTCGGCCCGCGGATCGCGCGGTCGTTCGTGGAGCGCGCGTGACGATCAGGGACGCGATCACCGCGCTTCTCGACGGGCGGAGTCTGGAACGCGCGGAGGCCCGCGACGTGATGCGGGAGATCATGCGGGGTGATGCGACACCCGCTCAGATCGCTGGCTTCCTCGTCGCACTCCGCGCGAACGGGGAGACCGCTTCGGAGATCGCGGGCTGCGCCGAGGCGATGCGCGAGCACGTGCTCGCCGTCACCCCCCGCCGGGGGGACACGATCGACGTGGTCGGGACGGGCGGCGACGGAACGCACACGCTCAACATCTCGACCGCTGCGGCGCTTGTCGCCGCCGCCGCGGGCGCCGCGGTCGCGAAGCACGGCAACCGTGCGGTCTCTTCCGCCTCGGGCTCGGCGGACGTGCTCGAGGCGCTCGGTTTCGTGCTCGAACAGACGCCCGAGCGGGTCGCTGAATCGATCGACACACTCGGGTTCGGATTCATGTTCGCGCCCGCGCACCATCCCGCGATGCGCCACGCGGGACCTGTCCGCCGTGAGCTCGGAACACGCACGGTGTTCAACATCCTCGGCCCGCTCACCAACCCCGCGGGCGCCCGGGGCGGCGTGTTCGGTGTCTACTCGGCCGCGCTCGCCCCGACCGTCGCGCACGCGCTCGCAGAGCTCGGGACACAGCACGCGTTCGTCGTCCACGGGTTCGGCGGGATCGACGAGCTGTCGCCCTGCGGGCCGAACGACGTGTTCGAGGTGCGGGACGGTGCGGTACGCACGTCTGTGATCGACCCGGCCGCGCTCGGTCTCGACCCGAGCGTTCCGGACGAGCTGCGCGGCGGCTCGGCCGCCGATAACGCTGCGGAGATCCGCGCCACCTTCGCCGGCACCCTGGGTGGCGCGAAGCGCGATGCAGTGACCCTCAACGCTGCCGCCGCGCTCGTCGCTGCTGACCGCGCCGAGACGCTCGAGGCGGGGCTCGCGCTTGCACGGGAGGCGATCGATAGTGGCGCCGCGCTCGCACGGCTCGACGCGCTCGTCGCGTTCTCGCGAGGCGACACCTGATGGGTCGCTTCACCGAGGCACTCGGACGCGGCGGGCTCCAGGCGATCGCCGAGATCAAGCGCCGCTCACCCTCGGCGGGTGACCTCCGACCGGACGCCGACCCCGCGCGGATCGCGCCCGCCTATGCGGCTGCGGGCGCCGCTGCGATCTCGGTGCTCGTCGATGCGCGCTTTGGCGGCTCATGGGACGATCTCCGCGCCGCGCGCGCCGCCACCGACGCGCCGCTTCTCGCAAAGGGGTTCTTCGCGACCGAGGACGACCTCCGGACGGCACGCGAGGCGGGCGCGGACGCGGCGCTTCTCCTCCTGCGTGACCTCGACGACGCGCAGGTGGAGTCGCTGATGCGAGAGGCGGCGCGGCTCTCGCTCGACACGCTCGTGGAGGCGCACGACGCGGAGGAGGTCGATCGTGGCGTCCGGCTCGGCGCGCCGGTGCTCGGGGTCAACGCGCGCGACCTCTCGACGTTCGCGATCGACCGCTCGGCACAGCTCCGGCTGCTCGCCCGCATCCCGCGCGACCGCATCGTGGTCGCGGAGTCGGGTATCTCGACGCGCGCGCAGGGTGCGGCGGCCGAGCTTGCGGGCGCGAACGCCATCCTCGTCGGGTCGGCGCTGATGCGCGCACCCGATCCGGCGGCGACGCTCGCCTCGCTCCTGCGACGACCGCTCGTCAAGGTGTGCGGCCTCACCCGCGAGGAGGATGTCGCTGTCGCGGTCGAGGCGGGCGCGGATTTGCTCGGGTTCGTCCTCGTCCCCGATAGCCCGCGTGCCGCAGCCGACGTGCTCCCCGTCCCCGATGACCGGCTCGCGGTCGCGGTCTGGGTCGGTGAAGCGGGCGACTCGGACGCCGACCTCGACCAGGTGCACACGGTCGAGGCGGGCAAGGTGCGTGGCCGTGAGGCGGCGATCCTGCGCGACGGCGAGGAGGTCGCGCGGCTGCTCGACCTCCCCTGGGAAGGAACGGATTCAGCGCACTGGGAGCACGCGGCTGCCGCTGGTGGCAGAGTCGTGCTGGCGGGCGGACTCGGAGCCGACAACGTGCGGGCGGCGATCGAGGCGGTGCGGCCGTGGGCGGTGGACGCCTCTTCGAGGCTCGAGTCCGCACCGGGGATCAAGGACCATGCCCTCGTGAGGGCGTACGTTGAGGGGGCGAACACATGACCGAGCCAAACGAGATCGAGACCTACGGGCCGTACGGCGGGCGATATGTCCCGGAGACGCTGATCCCCGCCCTCGACGAGCTCACTGCGGCGTGGGCCGAGGCGCAGGTGGACGAGGCGTTCCGCGCCGAGGTGGAGGCGCTCGGACGCGACTACACGGGCCGTCCCTCCCCACTCACCCCTGCGCTGCGGTTCGCGCCCGGGAAGCGTGTCTACCTGAAGCGTGAGGATTTGAACCACACGGGTGCCCACAAGATCAACAACGCGCTCGGGCAGGTCGTCCTCGCGCGGCGACTCGGGAAGCGGCGGATCATCGCGGAGACCGGGGCCGGTCAGCACGGCGTCGCAACCGCGACCGCGTGCGCCCGCTTCGGACTCGAATGCGTCGTCTACATGGGTTCGGAGGACATGCGGCGGCAGGCGCCCAATGTCGAGCGGATGCGCCTGATGGGCGCGACTGTGGAGCCGGTCGAGTTCGGAACGCGGACGCTGAAGGAGGCGACGAGCGCCGCGATCCGTGACTGGATCACGAATGTCGAGACGACCCACTACGTGATCGGCTCCTGCGTCGGCCCTGCCCCCTATCCGGAGCTCGTCCGTGAGCTGCAGGCGGTGATCGGGCGCGAGGCGCGCGGCCAGCACCTCGAGGCCGTGGGGCGGCTGCCCGAAGCGGTCGTCGCGTGCGTCGGCGGTGGCTCGAACGCGATCGGGATGTTCGCCGGGTTCCTCGACGACACCGAGGTGGCGCTCGTCGGGGTGGAGGCGGCGGGCGCTGCATCGCTCGGTTCGGGACGCGCGGGTGTGCTCCACGGCTCCCGCTCGTCGATCCTCGCGGACGCCGACGGGCAGATCGCCGACGCACACTCGATCTCGGCCGGGCTCGACTACCCGGGGGTCGGCCCCGAGCACGCATGGCTGCGCGACACGGGGCGCGCGACGTACCTCCCGTGCACCGACGACGAGGCGCTCGACGCGTTCTCGCGGCTCGCACGGACGGAGGGGATCATCCCCGCGCTCGAGTCATCGCACGCGCTCGCGAAGGTCGCATCCCTCGACCAGGAGCTCATCTGCGTCTGCCTCTCGGGCCGCGGCGACAAGGATCTTGCGGAGGCGCTTGCAGCGCTCGGGAAGCGCCCATCGTGACCCGCAAGCGGCTCGTCATCTATCTCGTCTCCGAACCGGAGACACCGGCGCTCGCGCAGGCGGCGGTCGAGGGTGGCGCCGATGTGGTCGAGCTCGGCTTCCCGTTCTCGGACCCGCTCGCCGACGGCCCGGTGATCCAGCGCGCCTCGGAGCGTGCGCTCGCCCGCGGGATGCGGACACGCCAGTGTCTCGACGTCCTAGCCCGGACCCGCGCACTCGTGGGCGAGACCCCGATCGTCCCGATGACCTATGCGGCCCTGCTCGAGGCATACGGCTGGGACGCGTTCGCACGGGACGCTGCCGAGCACGGCGCGACGTCCCTGATCGTCTCGGACGTGCCCGCCGGTCAACGACCGGGGCTGCGCCGGATCCACCTCGTCGCGCCCACCTCCACCGACGAACGGATCCGCGCCGCGGCATCGACCACCGACGGCTGGCTCTATCTCGTGACGCTCACGGGGACGACCGGAGCCCGCACGGAGCTGTCGGGTGCGCTCGCGGGGCTCGTCGAACGGACGCGACGGGTCGCGCCGGGCATGCCGCTCTACGCGGGGTTCGGGATCTCGACCCCGGAGCACGCGGCAGCGGCAGGATCGCTCGCGGACGGGATCGTGGTCGGGTCGCGTGCGGTGCAGGTTGCAGAAGACGGACCCGACGCGCTCCGCGCGTACGTCGCCTCGCTCCGAGCCGCGCTCGACGCGCTCTAGCGGACGCGGTACCCCGCAGAGCCGCTCAGTTCGTCGCGGTTGCCGTCTTCTTGACGGCGACGGTCTTCTTCTTCGCCTTCTTCGTCGTCTTCTTCGCCTTCTTGGCCTTCTTCAGTTTCGCCTGTTTCGCCTTCCACGCCTTCGTCGCACGCGCGATGTCGGACGGAGTGATCACGGTCGGACGGAGCACGATCGACATCCACGCTTTCGGGTTCTTCTTCGACTGCAGCACGATCACCGTCTGCACGATCCCGGGGACGGCCCCTCGGACCTGCTGCAGCTTTCCGCCGAGCGTCGCACCCGCCTTCACCGTGCCGCTGCCCTTGGCGAGGACGACGAGCGGGAGCGGTTTCAGCTTCACTGCGCGCTGGGTGAGTTCTCGCGTCGAGCAATTCCTGAAGCCCCGATACCCGGTCTTGATGTCCACTACGCTCTGACAGACCCTCAGGTGCCCGCCCTGACTGACGTGCACCCCGATTAACACGTCGAACTTGATGAATCCACGGTCGTTACCCGAACCAATGACCTGCAATCCCATGCACTCCGCGGCGCCCCATCGGACAGACGCACTGCCCACACACACGCCCCTCATCAGCATGGTCAGCACCCGTACTTCAACCTGGTCGTGCACCTTGACGGGGAGCCGCCAGAGCACCGACGGCAGTTTCACAGTGCTGTCACCGCTGAGACCACTGGTGAGCCCGTTCTTCATCTTTGCTGCCAGCGTCCCAACGACGGCGTCCGAGAGATTGGGGATCGGGACGAGTTCAGCGGTCCCGTCATGCGCTGCGGCGGGTAGCGCCTCGAACTGACGCTCGTAGGCGAGCAGTTCCTGTTCCAGCCTCGCGTCTGCTTCCCTGCGCTCCCTCGCCGCCCTCTCCGCATCCGTCTCGGCCGAAGCGGCGGCGGTCGCGGGTGGAGGCGCGGCCGGGGGTTCGACGGGCGCCGCAGCAGGCGGGGCGGACGGGGGTGTGCCGCCCGCCGGGTCGTTCCGGCCGAGCAACACCGCGGGAGCGGGCGGCGTCCACGTGACCGGGGTGCCCGTACAGCCCGCCGCGATCGCGTTCTTCACCGCGTCGTGTGACGGCTTCCTGTCGCCGTTCGGGCGCAGCAGGCCTGCCTGCCAGCCGCCGCTCGACGCGTCGGCGTTCCGCTGCCGCTCGTCGTAGAGCCCGAAGAACAGGGCGTCGGTGACGGTCGGGTCGCACGCGTAGAGCGAGACGATCGCTGCGTGGTACGTCGCCTGCACCGAATCCGACACCACCGGGGAGACCTCGGCGCCCGTGTACTGCGCGTTGCCGCCCGTGTCGGTCTGGTAGCCGACCTCGCCGACGACGATCGCGAGACCGTTCGCGGTCGTCGGCTGATGCGTCCCGTTGAACGCAGCGAACACCGCCGCCTTCACCCGGTCGAGTTGAGGGATCCCGAAAAAGTCCGGATCCTGATAGCTCGCGTTCGCCGGGGCGGGCGGCGGGTTGGCGTTCGGGTTCGGGTACGGATGCACGGCGATCGCGTCCATCAGCGGCCTCGTCCGGCCCGACGCTCGGTACAGCTCCCCCACCTTCCGGACGAACGCAAGCGGCTTCGTCGACGCCTGCGTCGCTGCACGCGCCGCGAGCCCGAACCCGAGAACCTGAATCTCGGGCGACACCGACTTCAACTCGTCGTAACACGCCGCCAGTACCGCCGCATAGGTTCTCGGCCCAATGTCCGGGTCCGCCGCCGTCTTCTGTGGCGACCAGAAGCGCGTCGCGTTCACCTCGTTCCCGATCACGAACCGTTTGAGCTTCGGCCACCGCTCCGCGACGGACTTCGCCCAGCCACAGAACGCCGCCGGGTCGGGATGCGCTGCGGTCTTGGGGAAGAGCGACACGATCACCTGTCGCCCGTTGGCCGTCGCCCTCGCGAGCGCACGATCGACGAACGCCTGCTCCGAGATCCCGAACGGAGACTCCCAATCGAACCGCAGCGTCCACCGCTGCACCTGCATCCCGAGCCCGTCGAGCGCCGATGCGACAGCCGCGCCCCGATCTTCCGCGTACTTCCCGGTGTCGTCCGAGACCCCAAACCGCGTGGGTGACGCATCGGCCGCGCCCGAACGCCCCGACGGAGCAGCCGACGTTCCCGCTGCTAGCTGTACTGACCACAGACGTGTGAGACGCGGCTGATGGGTGGTCGGGCTGC
>CAYXAS010000069.1:0-8623 GCA_964461665.1 uncultured Gaiellales bacterium | reverse complement strand
ACCGGGGGTGGCCGCGGGGGCGTGTTCTCCGTTGCCGTCTCCTTCCCGCACGACATGGCCCGCAGGGGCGGGCCACGTCGCGGAGATCCCCGCCTGCGGCGGGGCAGATCCCTAAGGAACGCGAATCAGAATGAAGCCTTGTGTCGTCTGAGCGTCCCGGGGCGGCGCGCTGCGGCGTCCTCGGGAGTCCCGATATGTCTCATATCGCGACTCCCTGCGTCCTTGCATCCCGCTCGCCCGAAACGCTCAACCGACGAAGCGTCATCCTGCTGCGCGTTCTAAGCGCGGCCACCGTGGGCGGCCGCGGGCGCGCGGGCGTCCGTCGAGGTTGCGTTGCGTCGTTCTTTCCCGCAAGACGCGGCCCGCAGGGGCGGGCCGCGTCGCGGGGCGGTTTCCTGAGGCGCTACGCCCTGCAGGTCTCGCAGGAGCCGCGGACGACGACGTCGTGCGCGTCCATCACGAACCCGAGTCGTCCCGCGACGCCGTCGAGCGCCTGCTCGAGCGCGACATCGCTGAACGGCTCGACCTTCCCGCAGTCGTCGCACACGACGTGATGGTGATGGTGGCCATCTGCGGTTGCGGGCTCGAACCGCGTGATGCCGTCGCCGAGTTCGACGCGCTGCACGAGGTGGAGTGCTGCCAGCGTGTCGAGGACGCGGTAGACGCTCGCGATTCCCACCGCGCGCCCGTCGGCGCGCACCCCATCGTGGATCTCCTGCGCCGACCGGCAACACCCCTGCAGCGCGAGGTGCGAGACGACCGCACGTCGGGCGCCGCCGCTTCTGAGCCCCGCGCGGGCGAGTGCCTCGACCGCATGCTGTGTCCATCCCTCGACTCCGCTCATCGGGAGAATGATAACCATTCTCACCGGGTGGTACGCTTTCCGTCCTTTGGCCCTGCGCGTCACCCTTCTCTGCGCCGTCGCTGCGCTCGCGGCGGGCTGCGGACTCACCTCCAACGGCGAGGATGAGGCGCCGCGCCGGGAGGTGGTTGTCGCACCCCTCTATCCGCTCGCGTTCGCCGCTTCGAGGCTCGCGCCGCCACTCCCGGTGATGGATCTCCAGCTCAGCGGTGAGGACGCTCACGGCCTCGATCTCTCCGCGACAGATGCAGAACGGCTGCGCGACGCGCGCCTCGTCGTCTATCTCGGGCGCGGCTTCCAGCCGGCGGTCGAGGACGCGGTCGCCGGGCGGACGCTGCCGAGCCTCGATGCGCTGACCGCGGTACGACCGCTCCCGGCCGGGCCGGGCGAGGCGCTCCTGGCCGATCCCCACATTTGGCTCGACCCGGTGCGCTTCGCGTCCGTTGCGCGGGCGATTGCGACGACCCTCGGGCGCGATGGCTCAGCCGACAGGTTCGTCCTTGAGCTCCAGGCGCTTGACGGCGAGATCGAGCGCGGACTCGCAGACTGCGACAGACGGACGATCGTCACGACCCACACCGCGTTCGCGTACCTCGCCGACCGGTACGACCTCGACCAAGTCGGGCTCGCCGGACTCGAGCCGGAGGTCGAGCCAGGCCCCGCGACGATCGCGCGGCTCGTCGACGAGGTGCGTTCGAGTGGCGCCACGACCGTCTTTACCGAGCCCCTCGCATCTGGCGCAATCGCAGCGCTCGTGGCGCGGGAGGCGGGGATCGCGACGGCGGTGCTCGACCCGATCGAGGGCCTGACCGAGACGCAGCGCCTCGCTGGGGAGGACTACTTCACCGTGATGAGGCGGAACCTCGCGAGTCTCCGGGAGGCTCTCGGATGTCGGTGAGCGCCCTTCCGGCGGTCGTGCTCGACCGCGTCTCATTCGCGTACCCGGGCGCGCCGAATGCGCTCGACGACGTGACGCTCTCGATCGCTCAGGGTTCGTTCATCGGGATTGCCGGCCCGAACGGGGGCGGCAAGACGACGCTGCTCAGACTCGCGCTCGGGCTCGAGCGCCCCGCAGTCGGGACGGTGTCGCTGTTCGGACGCGCGGCGGGAAAGCGCGGCGGGCCGCGGATCGGATATCTGCCGCAGCGGGCCCATCTCTCGACCGGGAGCCCGGTCACCGTGCGCGAGATCGTGAGCGCCGGGCGGCTGGCGGTGCGCGGCCCGCTCGGGCCGCTGCACGCGGCCGACCGCGGCGCTGTCGAGGCGGCGATCGCACGCGTCGGTCTTTCCGAGCGCGCGGACGCGCCGCTCAGGACGCTCTCGGGTGGGATGCAGCAGCGCGCCTTCATCGCAAAGGCCCTCGCTGCGGATCCGGTGCTCCTCGCTCTCGACGAGCCAACGACCGGGGTCGATGCGCAGTCACAGGAGTCGCTCGCGGTGTTGCTCGACGACCTGCGGCAAGAACTCGGGGTCACGATCCTCTACGTCTCCCACGAATTCGGCGCGGTCGAGCATGTCGTCACACGCCTCCTGCTCGTCCGCGGGCGGATCGTGTTCGACGGGCTCCCGGAAGAGCTTCCGGGTCATCTCCACGACCCGTCGCACACCCACTGATGCTGCGGTTCGAGTTCATGCGGCTCGCATTCGCCGCCGGCGCGGTCGTGGGGCTTCTGGCTCCTGCGGTCGGGTTCTTTCTCGTGGAGCGGCGCGCCTCGCTCGTCGGCGACGGTCTCGGTCATCTTGCGTTCGCGGGTGTCGCCGCCGGAGCACTCGTCGGGGTCTCGCCCATCGCGATGGCGCTCGTGTTCGCGGTCACCGGCGCGCTCGCGATCCAGTGGCTCGGCGCCCGCCGCCGCGATGCGGGTGATCAGGCGCTCGCGCTCGTCTTCTACACCGGAATCGCACTCGGTGTCGTGCTGATTGCAGCCGCCGGCAGGCTCGACACCTCGCTATTCGCGTTCCTGTTCGGCTCGATCCTCACCGTCAGGCCGGGCGATGTGTGGCTCGTGGTCGCGCTCGGTGCCGCCTCGTTCGCCGTAATCGGCCTCCTCTGGCGAGGTCTTGTCGCGGCGACGCTCGACCCGGAGGGCAGCCGGGTTGCCGGTGTCCGCGTCGGACTCCTGGACGGCGTCGTCGCGGTGCTTGCCGCGCTCACGGTCGGGGTCGCGATGCGCGTTGTCGGGGTGTTACTCGTGGCGGCCCTGATGGCGCTTCCGGTGCTCGCGGCGCAGCGGTTCGCGTGGAGCCTCCGTTCGACGTTCGGGCTTGCGACGCTCATCGGGCTCGGGTCGGTGCTCGTCGGGCTCAGCCTCGCCTACCGGCTCGACTCACCGCCCGGCGGGACCATCGTGCTCGTCGCTGCGGCCGTGGCTCTGGCAGCGACGGTCGCGCCCGCTCGGTGGCGTGCGCGATGATCGCGGCAATGAGCAGCGGCGGCACAGTCACGCTGACCGGGCGCGACCTTGATCTCGAGTCGCTCGTTCGCGTCGCCCGCGCGGGGGCCCACGTCACGGTCGGTGACGAGGCGCTGGATCGGATGGGCGCGGCGCGGGCACTCGCCGAGCGGGCGATCACCGAGGGAGCGGCTGCGTACGGAGTGACGACCGGGGTCGGGGTGCGCAAGACCGCGCGGGTCGAACGGGACGGACACGACCGGCTGCTGCTCGATCAACATCTGGTTGGGCAGGGAGAGCCCGCTCCGCGAGATGTCGTCAGGGCCACCGCGCTCCGGGTAGCAAACGCGCTCGCCGCGGCAACGACGGCCGCGCGCCCCGAGACGGCTGTGCTCCTCGTGGCGGCGCTGAACGACGACCGCCTCCCTGCGGTGCGGACGCTCGGCTCGATCGGACAGGCCGACCTCGCGCCGCTCGCCGATCTCGCGGCCGGGGTCGTCGGTGACCGGTCGCTCGAGCGGGGTGAGGCGATCGCGCTTCTCAACCAGAACGCGTTCGCAACTGCATGGGGAGCGCTCGCGCTCGCGGATGCGCTCACGCTCCTCGCCGCGGCGGACGTCGCGTGCGGGCTCTCGTACGCCGCGCTCCCCGCGAACCGGTCGGTGCTCCGTCCATCGGCGCTCGCCGCGCGACCGTCACCCGGTCTCACCACCGTCGCGCAGCGGCTCGCGGCGCTGCTCGAGGGGTGTGAGGCCACTGCGGCGAGCCTTCAGGATCCGCTCTCGTTCCGGACCGCGCCGCAGCTGCATGGCTCCGCCAGGGACGCGTTCGCGTTCGTCAGGCAGCAGGTCGAGCTCGAGCTCAACGCCGCACAGTCGAACCCGTTCGTCTCGCTCGACGAGGAGGCGGTCTTCTCCGTCGGCGCGTTCGAGGCGGCACCCCTCGCGCTCGCACTCGACGTTGCCCGTCTCGCGCTCGCCCCCGTCCTCTCGAGCTCCTGTGAGCGAGCGGTCAAGCTCCTGCAGGCGCGTGTCACGGGCCTCCCGGAAGGACTCGGAGCGCGCGCGGGCCTCGCCGAGAGCGCACTGAGCGAGGTCGGAATCGCTGTCCAGGCGTTCGCCTCGGAGGCGCGGCTTCTCGCCCAGCCCGTGTCGCTCGAGCTTGTCTCGACCACGCAGGCGGATGGGATCGAGGACCGGATGACGATGGCGCCACTGGCCGCGCGCCGCCTTGCCGAGATGGCATCGCTGGGCTCGCGCGTCGTCGCATGCGAGGCGTTCCTCGCCGCGCAGGCGTGCGATCTGCGGGGGGCGCGTCTCGGGCCTGGCGTCGCACGTGCGTACGACACCGTCCGCTCGGTCGCACCGTTCGTGGGGGAGGGCGATCGTTTCCCCGATCTCGAGCCGCTCGTCGCGGTGGTGCGGTCCGGGCTGCTCGGCGCGCCGTGAGCGCCGTCGATTTTCACCAGCACCTCTGGCCCGAGGTTTTCATCGCGGCGCTGGCGCGACGTTCCGAGCCGCCGTTCGTGCATGGCGAAGAGTTGGTGACCCCGGAGGGTGCATTCGCATTCGACAGAGCGGCCCACGACCCGGAGGCGAGGATCGCCGGTCTCGATCGCGACGGGATCGACGTGGCGGTGCTCTCGCTCCAGTCGAGCCTCGGGATCGAGGCGCTCGATACTTCCGAGCGCAACGAACTCGAGCTTGCCTGGGCCGAAGGGGCCAGAGCGCTCGTCGCCGGGAGTGGCGGGCGGTTCCGCGCGCTCGCGCCGTGGCGGATCCTCCCCGGGTTCGCGGGAACCTCGGTCGGCACCTCCGCGCTTCTTCAGGGCAGGCTCGGCGACGGTGTGCTCGCGGCGGCCGACGCGGTTGGTGGCCTCGTGTTCGTCCACCCGGAAGCGGCTGGGCCGCTCCCGCCTGGCCGACCCGCGTGGTGGGGCTGGCTCGCCGACTACCCGACGCAGCTGCAACACGCCTATCTCGCGTGGGTCGCGGGCGGTCGCGAGACGCTCCCGTCCGTGCGCCTTGTCTTCGCGATGCTCGCGGGTGGCGCGCCGATCCTTCACGAGCGGCTGGCGCACCGCGGGGTCGAGGTGCGCGGCTCGCTCGATACGAACACCCTGTTCGACGTCTCGACCCACGGGCGGCGCGCGATCGAGTTGGTGATCGAGACGTTCGGCGTCGAGCGGCTCGTCTACGGCAGCGACGTCCCGGTCGTGGATCCGCAACCGACGCTGCGCGCCGTCCGGGGGTTTGGGGAGTCCATCGCGCGCTACCTGTGCAGCACCAACCCGCAGCGGATCCTGGCATGACCGACGTCGCAACCTGGATCGCGGGTCGTCTGCCGCCTGACAGTGATCTCGGGAAGGACGGGTCGGAGCAGCTCGCCGTCGCGCTCCGCGCGGAGGAGGCGCTGTGGCGACCGTTCAAGCGTCACGATCACGACGAGCTCGCGGGCATCGCCTGACCCGCCGGCGCGCCGCGCGTAGGATCGGCACGTGCTCTCCGTCCGCTGCGCCCGGTTTTCACCCGACGACCCGCTCGCCGGCCTCGAACTCGTTGACGCGCCGGAGCCGAACGTGCCCGATGGCTGGGAGGTGGTGTCGGTCCGCGCTGCGTCGCTGAACCATCACGACCTGTGGACGCTACGAGGGGTCGGCGCAGCAGAGGGCGACCTCCCACTCCAGCTCGGAACCGATGCGGCTGGCGTGACCGCGGACGGCCGCGAGGTGATCGTCTACCCGATCCTCACCGGGACGGATGAGGAGGCGCTCCTCTCCGATCGGTTCCAGCTCCTCTCCGAGCGTGGTGCGGAGGGGACGCTTGCGGAGCGCGTCGCAGTACCGACACCCTGTCTCGTCCCGAAGCCGGGCTGGCTCTCGTTCTCCGAGGCCGCCTGTCTGCCGACCGCGTACCTCACCGCGTGGCGCATGCTGTTCACGCGGGCGGCGTTGCGGGAGGGTGACAGCGTGCTCGTCCAGGGCGCCGGGGGCGGGGTCGCGACGGCCGCAATCCTCCTCGGTGCGGCGGCAGGGTTGCGCGTGTATGCGACGAGCCGGAGCGAGGAGCGCAGGGAGCGCGCGGCCGGCCTCGGCGCCACCGCGGTGTTCGAGCCAGGTGCGCGCCTCCCGGAGCGCGTCGATGCGGTGATCGAGACGGTTGGGAAGGCGACCTGGTCGCATTCGCTGAAGTCGCTCCGGGCAGGGGGCACGGTCGTGGTCGCAGGTGCGACGAGTGGCCCGGATCCGTCGGCCGATCTCGCCCGCGTCTTCTGGCGCCAGCTGAACATCCTGGGTTCGACGATGGGGACGCTCGACGAATTCCACGCGATGCTCGCGTTTTTGGAACGCACCGGCACCCGCCCGCTCGTCGATTCGGTGCTGCCGCTCGGCGAGGCGCGCGAAGCATTCGCGCGCCTCCAGTCCGGCGAGGCGTTCGGCAAGGTTGTCCTGACCGCGTAGTCGCCCGTCGCCGTCCCACCGCATGGGACGCGCGGGAGCCGGGGTTGACAGACGGGTCGGGTAGGGGGACACTCCCGCATCCGGTCGGGCACTTCCGACCCGGGCAGTCGTGGCGAGGCATGTCCGAGCGCGACAGGCGGATGACGAGCACAGGAGGCACAGATGGCTGATCGCTCAACCCGTAGAGAGTTGACGGAGTTCCGCCGCACGACGGCGACCCCGATCGAGAACAACCTGCTCGACGAGCTCACCGCAGGCGAGCTCGACCGCGAGGAGTTCCTGCGGCGAGGCGCGATGTTTGGCGTCTCCGCAGCGGTGCTCGGCGGTGCGCTCGCGCTGGCCGGACAGGCCACCGCCGCACCGCAGGCCGCAGCCCGGGCGACCGCCGCGAAGTCAGGCGGCACGATGCGTGTCGGGCTCGTCAAGTTCGGTGGCTCGCTCGAGCCGTTCCGCCTCGCAGAGTTCGGCGCGCTCGCGCTTGTTGGGATTCCGACCGAGTACCTCACGTTCTCGGACGAGAACATGGTTGTGCGCCCGTGGCTGGCGGAGAGCTGGAAGGCGTCCGCCGACGCGAAGACGTGGACCTTCAAGCTCCGCAAGGGCGTCAAGTTCCATAACGGCAACGAGATGACTGCGGACGATGTCGTCGCGTCGTTCAAGCAGTACACGGGCAACAAGGATTCGCAGGCGCTGTCGGTCTACAAGGGCGTGCTCCCACCCACCGGCGTCAGCAAGGTGGATGCGTACACCGTCCAGTTCAAGCTCGACATCGCGACGGGTGCCTTCCCGTACCTCGTCAGCCAGACCACGTATCAGGCCCCGATCGTGCCTGCCGCGATCGCGAAGGTGCCCGACTCGTGGGTGAAGAGCGGGATGATCGGGACCGGTCCGTTCAAGCTCGTGAAGTACACCGAGAAGCGCGGTGCCGATCTCGTTCGGCACGACGACTACTGGGGTGGCCGCCCGCCGCTCGACGGCGTCAAGGTCACGTACTACGAGGGTTCTGCCCCGACGCTGCTCGCGCTCCGCGCGGGTCAGTTGGACCTCGTCCCGCAGGTGTCGGCGCTCGAGGCGAAGCCGTTCTCCAACAACCCGAAGTACACGCTGACGTTCATCAAGACCGCGACGCACCGGCAGTTCTGTATGCGAGTGGACATGGATCCGTTCAAGGATCCGCGGGTGCGCCGGGCGATCGCGCTCACGCTCGATCGGCAAGGGCTCGTCGACAAACTCCTGCTGAAGCAGGGCACGATCGGGAACGATTCGCCGTTCTGGTCGGGATATCCGTCCACCGATCCGTCGGTCAAGCAGCGTGCCCAGGACATCGCTCAGGCAAAGGCGCTGCTCGCCGCGGCTGGCAAGGAGAACCTCGAGTTCACGGTCACGACGCACAAGCTCGGCGAGCTCCCGGACTACGCCGCCGCGATCCAGGCGGCGGGCAAGAAGGCCGGGATGAACATCTCGATCGAGCTCCAGTCGGATGCCGAGTACTACGGCGGTGACGCGGACGACTACTACGGCACGACGCCGTGGATCGTCCGGCCCTCGACGATCACGGAGTGGGGCTCGCGCGCGATCCCCAACGTCTACCTCGTGTCGGCGTACGCCTCCGACGGTGTCTGGAACGCGTCGCACTACAAGAACAAGGAGTTCGACTCGGCGATGAAGTCGTTCCTCGCCGCGGTCGATCTCCAGACGCAGCGCAAGTACACGAAGAAGATGTCCGGGATGCTGCTCCGCGACACCCCGGTCGTCACGTCGTACTTCTTCAACCTCGGCTCGGCGACGTCGAGCAAGGTGAAGGACTTCATGCCGGAGGGTCTCGGCCACGTCCGGCTTGCGAAGACGTCGCTCGCCTAGCTGTACTGACCACAGACGTGTGAGACGCGGCTGATGGGTGGTCGGGCT
>CAYXAS010000068.1:0-8734 GCA_964461665.1 uncultured Gaiellales bacterium | reverse complement strand
TGGTGGGACCCGGCAGAAAAAGTCGGAGACCCGAGTTCGAACGTCCCGACCATCAGTGCCGCTCCAGCGATCCCGTCCCGCAAGCCGCTCTCGACGGGCGGCCCCGTCAGTACCGCTCGAGCGATCCTGTCCGGCGACCCTCACGCTCGAACCACCGGAAGAGCGCGAACGCCACCGCCGCGTACGCGAGGCCGATCCCAGCCTCGGTCGCGAGCGGGCACACGAGCGAGTCGATCGATGCGCCGTCGACGGCGCTCCGTGCCGCGTCGATTCCGTGTGTCAGCGGCAGCGACCGCCCGATCGCCGCGAGCCAGCCGGGGAGATCCTCGTTCGCGACGTTCACGCCACAGACGAGCAGCATCAGAAAGTAGACGAGGTTCGCGCCGAAGAACACGTCCCGGGCGCGCAGCCCGATCGACCCGATCAGCATCCCGAGCGCGACACACGAACAGGTCGTGACCGTCACCGCGACGACGAGTCCGGGCACCGCGGACGCCTCCACCCGGAACCCGAGCAGGAGCCATGCTGTCGCGAACCCGAACGCGGAGACCACGAGTCCGTTCGCGACGTACGGGAGCGAACGCCCCGCGAACACCGCGAGCCTGTTCGCGGGAGTCGCGAGCAGCGCCTGCAGCGTCTGGTACTGGCGCTCGTTCGCGATCCCCATCGTCATCCCATAGATCCCGGACATCGCCGCCACCTGCACCGCATTCCCGACAATGAAGAAGTTGTCGTCCCGCGATCCCGTGTGCCGGCCGAGATACGTGAAGAAGAGGATCTGGAAGAGCGGTGAGCCGAGCATCGTCGCCGCATACATCCCGGGGCGAATCCAGTTGAACAGGGCGCGGTACGAGATCGCGCCCCCTACGAGAAACACCCGAAGCGCGACATTCATGTGAGCGACAGGGTCGCGCGGTCGCGCGCGAGCCGCTCGAAGTTCGTGAGCGCCACCGCGCCGAGTACGAGATATGCCGCTCCGAGCGCGAGGCACGCGCCGATCTCCGCCCAGGCGGATCCGCCGAACGCGGCCTGCTCGATCGCGCGCATCCCCCAGGTCGGCGAGAGCACCCACGAGATCGGCGCGACCCAGCCGGGGAGGAGCGCGAGCGGCACGAGCAGCCCTGTCACGAGCCACACCGGGTACTCGAGGAGGTTCGAGAACGCGTTCGCGTGGCGGTAGAGCACGAAGGTTGAGGCGAGCACGAGGCCGAGCAGGCCGAGCGAGATGACTGTCACCGGAAGCGCGACCGCGAGCTGCCACGGGTGAGCGAACGCGAGCGGGATCCCGAACAGGACGCGCCCCCAGACGAGCGTCGCCGCGACCGCATACAGCCCGAGCGTCGCGGTCGCGAGCGTCAGCGGGAGAAGCGTCACGAGAAACGGGCGCGGCACCCCGATGAGGAGTTCGAGCGTCCCCTGGCGGCGCTGCCACTGGATCGCGCCCCCGGAACCGAACAGCGTCGCCGACCAGATCCCCATCAACCCCGCGCCGAGCGCGAGTCGAAGCAGCGCCGTGTCCGCACTTCCCGTCCCCGCGACGAAGAACGCGATCGAGGAGAAGATCATCGGCTGGAGGATCGAGACGAGGACGTAGAACGACGACCGGCTGAGGTTCTCGAGGTGGAACCGCCAGCCGAACCAGAGAACCCGCAGCGAGAGGCCCCTCACGCGGCCGGTGGACGCCACTCGAACACGGCGATCAGGCACCCGTCCTCGGTATGCGAGCTGTGCGTGCCGCCGCGATAGCTGACGAGGTCGCCGGCCCGGAATACCATCCCGTCGTCATCCGTCAGCGTCCCCTCGAGGATCAGGAACTCCTCGAACCCCACGTGCTCGTGCGCGATGCTCACGGCGCCCGGTTCCATCCGCATCAGATACGTGCCCTGCCCGGACGCCTCGTCCCAGCTCACCGGGAGCCACGTGATGTCGGTCTGAAGCGGGCCTTCCATCGCATACGGGCCGAGGGTGGCCTCCGCCACTCGCACCACCTTCCGCTCGGGATGACCGTCGCTCATCGCTCGGAGCATTCTCGCACGGCGGTTGTCACGCGAGTTCGAGCGCGGCGCCGCGACGGGCCTGGAACTCGAACAGGCGGATCGCGGCAAGTCCCGTCACCGCCCAGCAGGCACCCACCAGGAGCTCGGCTCCGAGCAGACCGAGGACATCCCCGATGCCAGCGCCCGCCACCAACTCGCGCGCCGCCTGCGCTCCGTGGGTCACCGGGAGACCCTGCGCAATCGTTGCGAGCCAGTCCGGCAGTAGCTCGAGCGGCACGTTTACGCCTGCCGCGAGCAGCAGGAAGTAGAAGATGAGGTTCGAGACCGATGCGGACTCGCGCTGCCGCAGCCCGATCGCGGCGTTGACGAGCCCGAGTCCGGTGCACGCGAACGCGGTCACGGCGATCGCGACGACGAGCCCGGGAAGCGCGGCGAACGGCACGTCGACCCCGAGCAGCAGTGACCCGCCGACGAACGCGATCGCGGACACTGCGACACCGTTCAACGCAACCGGAAGGGCGCGGCCGAGAAACAGCGCGAGACGGCTCGCGGGGGACACGACAAGCAGCGAGAGCGTGTGGGTTTGCCGTTCGTCGGAGATCGTGTCCGCCATCCCGAATAGCCCCGGAATCGCCGCCACGACGAGGGAGTTCCCGACCACGAAGAACGTGTCGTCCGCGATCCCCGTCGCCCGTCCGAGATAGGCGAAGAACACGATCTGGGTCAGGTCGGGGATCACCGTGACGATCACGAACAGATACGGGTTGATCCAGCCGAAGAGCGCCCGATAGCTCAGCAGGCCACCGACCGCGAACACGCGCAGCCGCCGGGTCACGTGAGCGCGAGTGTCCCGCGCGCGCGGGCGGAGCGGAGGAACACGCGGAGGAGCGCCCCGCCGATCGCCGCGTAGACCACCGAGAGTCCCACGCACATCGCGATGTCGTCCCACGGCGAGGCGTCGCCGAGCGCGGCCGCGCGCAGTGCGGCCATCCCCCAGGTCGGTGCGACGAGCCACGAGAGCGGCTCGACCCACACCGGGAGCACCGCGATGGGGATCAGCAGCCCGGAGAGCGTCCAGACCGGGAACTCAAACATGTTCCCAAGCGACCACGCAGCGCGGAACCGTACGAACGCGGCACAGAACAGGAACCCGAGCATCCCCATCGAGAGGATCATCGGCGGCACCGCGACGAGGAAGGCGGGCCAGTCCGCGATCGTGACGGGAACCCCGAACAGCACGGTCACATAGACGAGTCCCGTCAGCAGCGAGTACACACCGAGCGCCGCGAGCGCGAGCGTGATCGGCGCCACCGTCAGCCAGAACGGGGTGGGCGCTGCGACGAGCAACTCGAGGATCCCGACGCGGCGCTGGCGGCCAAGCGTCGCTGCGGACGCCGTCGTCGTCAGCGACCAGATCCCCATCAGCGCCGAACCGAGCGACGCGGTCACGAGCGTCGCGTCCTCGCGCCCGCCGCGGAACAGGAAGTAGGCCATCGTCGCGTAGACGAGCGGCGTACAGACCACGATCCAGACGAAGAACGGGTTGCGCGACTCCTGCTTGAAGTGGAGCGCGCTCCCGACCGCGACCGCGCGCAGCGCGGTTCTCATCCCTGATCAGGCGCAGCGGTGACGAGCGCGACGTAGGTGTCCTCGAGAGTCGGCTCGCGCGAGGTGATACGACCGACCGAGACGCCCTCGAGCCGTGCGAGCACCTCCTGCGCCGGAGCCTGGCCCGCCGCCGCCTGGACGACGACCAGTTGTGCCTGCTCGTGTTCCTCGACCGTGACCGCGGTCACCCCTTCGATCGCCCGCAGCCGCGCCAGAGCCTCATCGTCGATCCCGTAGACCTCCACCTCCACGACGCTTCCGGTCGCGACCGACGCCTTCAGTTCGCGCGGTGTTCCCTCCGCCACGATCCGCCCCTTCGCGACGACCGCGATCCGGTCGCAGAGCTCGTCCGCCTCGAACATGTAGTGCGTCGTGAGCAGCACCGTCTTCCCGGCTGTGCGGAGAGAAGAGATCGTCGAACGGAGTTCGCGCGCCCCAACGGGATCCACGCCGATCGTCGGTTCGTCGAGGAACAGCACCGGCGGGTCGTGGAGCAGCCCGCGTGCGATGTGGAGCCGCTGACGCATCCCGCGTGAGAACCCCTCCACCCGCTCGCGCTCCCGTCCGCGCAGCCCGACGAGGTCCAGCAACTCTTCGAGTCGGGCCCGCTGCCGACGAGGCTCCACCCCGTACAACTCCGCGAAGTAGCGCAGGTTGTCCCACGCCGAAAGTCGTTCGTAGAGGCCGCGGTCGCCGCCGAACACGTACCCGATCCGCTGGCGCACCCACATTGCGTCCTCGACTACGTCACGTCCGAGCACCCGGGCTGAGCCGGAGGTGGGGAGCAGGAGCGTGATCAGCATCTTGATCGTCGTCGTCTTGCCTGCGCCGTTCGGGCCGAGCAGCCCGAAGAGTTCGCCCTCGCCAATTTCGAACGAGACGCCGCGCACCGCCTCGACCTCGAGCGAGCGGCGGCGGAACGTCCCGGTCGTCGTCCGGTAGGTGCGGTGCAGATCGATTGCCTCGATCACGGCCATGCGCTGACCATAGCCCGCAAAGGCGGGGCGGCTCCGGCCACCGGTTCCAGCCGGGAGATCGCCCGACCGCCGGTACCGTGGGTCGGCCGCAGACCGATCGGAGCTCGATGACCCGCCCGCCCGCCAATCCCTGGATCGCCCTCGTGCTTGTCTGCGCCGCGCAGTTCATGGTGGTGCTGGACGCGACAATCACGAACGTCGCGCTCCCGTCGATCCAGAGCGATCTGGGGATGCGCGACAGCGACCTCCAGTAGGTGGTCAACGCCTACACACTCGTCTTCGGGGGCTTCCTGCTGCTCGGTGGGCGGGCCGGTGACCTCCTCGGGCGCAAGCGCGTCTTTCTCGCCGGGGTTGTGCTGTTCAGCCTCGCCTCGCTGCTCTGCGCGCTCGCCGACACCGACACGCAGCTGATCGTTGCCCGCGCAATCCAGGGGCTTGGAGCCGCGTTCATCTCGCCAGCCGCACTCTCGATCATCACCACGACGTTCACCGAGGGACCGCAGCGGACACGCGCGATGGGCGTCTGGGCCGTGATCGCGATCGGCGGCGCTGCGGTCGGACTCGTCATGGGCGGCATCCTCGTGACCGTGCTCTCGTGGGAGTGGGTCTTCTTCGTCAACGTGCCGGTCGGGGCGCTCGCGTTCGTGCTCTCGCTCCTCTTCGTTCCCGAATCCGAGGATCGCGCGCATCACCGGAGCTTCGACCTGGCGGGGGCACTGACGGTGACGGCTGGTCTCTCCGTGTTCGTCCTCGGGATCGTCCGCTCGCACAGCGCCGGCTGGGGGTCCCCTCAGGTGCTCGGTCTCCTCGCGGGTGGGGTGGCGCTGCTCGTTGCCTTCGTGGCGATCGAACGTCGCTCGGTCGAGCCGCTGATGCGGCTCGACATCTTCCACGTGCGCACGCTCCGGGCCGCCAACGTCGCGATGTTCGTCCTCGCCGCGGGCCTGTTCGCCACGTTCTTCTTCAACACGCTGTACCTCCAGCGGGTTCTGGGGTTCTCGCCGCTCGAGGCGGGGCTCGCGTTTCTGCCATTCACCGCCGGAGTGATCTTTGGCTCCAGCCTCTCGCAGGTGCTCATCCCCCGGCTCGGGGCACGCGAGGTGCCCGTTCTCGGGATGGTGCTGGCGACGATCGGGATGCTGCTCCTGCTCCGCCTCGAACCAGATGGCTCGTATCTTCGGGACTTCCTTCCGGCGATCGTCTGCACGGCGGTCGGGATGGGACTCGTGTTCGTTCCGGTCACGCTGATCGCGACGAGCGGTGTTCCGCACGCGGACGCAGGACTCGCATCCGGGCTGTTCAACACGTCACAGCAGGTGGGCGGCTCGATCGGGCTCGCGTTCCTCGCGACGCTCGCGAGCGGACGGACGGGCGAGGAGCTCGACGCGCTCGGGCCAGACGCCTCACCTGACGACAAGGCGATCGCGCTCGTCGACGGGTTCCACCTCGCCTACGGCGTCGGTGCGGGGCTGCTCCTCGCGGCCGCTGCGGCGTTGTTGCTGCTGCTCCGGCGCCGGGATGTCGTGGCGGTCAGCCACGGCCATCCGCCGCGACAAGGCGCCTGACGCCGCTCAGGCGCGGGCGCTCTCGCGCAGCAACTCCTCGACGGTCTGGCACGTGCGCGGGCTCGCAAGCCCCCGATAGGCGACCGTTGTCCGGCGCGTGAGGACGTCGTCCGCGCTCACGGCCCACTCCTCGCGCGCCGCGTGCACGACCTGCGCCCTGATGTCCGGGCCACCCGGAGCGATCGGCTCGAGCAGATCGGGCCGTTCGCTCCCGAGTGACGCAACGCGATGCGCCTCGCTCCCGTAGAGGGTCGCGAGGTGCGTCGCGGTCGAGAGGTCGAGCCCGTGGCGGGACGCGAGCCTCGACGCGACCGGCCGCGCGTCCGCCGCTCCCGGGAGCGGCACGGCACGCCCAGACGGGCCGCGGAGCCCGAGCTCGGGTGCGAGCCGTTCGAGCGCCCCGAGCGCGATCCGACGGTAGGTGGTGAGCTTCCCGCCCGCGACCGTGAGCATCCCTCCCCGCCCGACGAGGAACGCCGTCTCGCGACGCGCGTCGACGGTCGACCCGCCACCGCCTGGGAGGACGCGCAGACCCGCCCATGTCGTCAGCACGCGGTCGCGACCGAGGAGCGCGGGGTCGACCGCCACCGAAGCCTCGTCCAGCACCTGGGCGATGTCAGCCTCGGTTGCCGCGACGTCGGCGGGGTCGCCCTCGTACGGGGTGTCGGTCGTCCCGAGCAAGCAGGCCTCCGAACCACGGGTAGGCGAACGTGACGCGCGCAGGCCCCTGGGGGATCGTCAGCGCCGCCGACCACGGCGCATCGAGCTTGACGAGCGCGTGCACGCCTCTCGAGAGCCTGCCGTACGGTCGTGCCCCTGGATCCTCGAGCAGGCGCAGTCGGTCGAGCCACGGCCCGGTCGCATTGACAACCGCGACCGCGTCGATCGCGACGGTCGCGCCCGTGAGTCGGTCCGCGACCTCGGCGCCGCGCACGCGCCCGCCCACCGTGCGGAGCGCGACGACTTCCGCGTGGTTGAGGACGGTTGCGCCGCCGCGGGCCGCGGCGGTGACGTTCGCGAGACAGAGGCGCGCGTCGTGCGTCCACGCGTCGCGGTACACCCCGCAGCCACGCAATCCCTCGACCCGCAGCGCGGGGACGCTGCGTCGTGCGCGGTCCGGGCCGACATACCCGCCGATCCGCTCGCGGGCGAGTCGCGTGTAGGCCCACAGCCCGAAGCACACGACGCGCTCCCGGTGGGGCCCGTCGCGGTAGACGGGCAGGAGGAACGGGAGCGGATGGACGAGGTGCGGGGCGACGGTCCGGAGCAGCAGATGGCGCTCGTGGTGCGCTTCACGGACGAGCGCGACGTCGCCCATCCGCAGGTACCGGAGACCGCCGTGGATCAGCTTCGACGAGGCGCTCGAGGTCGCGCCGCCGAAGTCTCCGCGATCGACGAGCGCCACCCGGAGCCCCCTGCGCGTCGCCTCGGCGGCGATCCCCGCGCCGACGATCCCTCCGCCGATCACGAGCAGGTCGTACGGCCCCGCGCCGAGAGCGGCGAGAGCGGCAGGCCGCGACGCGTTCAGGCGAGCGGGTTCGTCCACGCCGTGCGACCGGCGGAATCGGTGACCTCGACCCGTGCGTACGGCGCGTTCGGGGCCAGGTCGAGACGGGCCTCGGTGATGAGTCCGTCGGGGCTGGTTGCGAGCACCCGCCCGCCGTGGGCGTACCCGAGACGTCCCGCGTTCACGGCGGTGCCTGCGGAGACGCCGGTCAGGAGGACGACGTTGCGCGCAGGCGAGCAGGCGACCCGCACCGAGCCGTCTTCAACCTCGACCTCGTGGACGAGCGGCCCCGCGGTCCCGTAGAAGTTGCCGTCGCGGAGCGCCTCGAGGACGCTCTCGCGGTCGCGTGTGGCGCGCACCCACGTCCACGCGAAGTCGGAGTCGAACCCCGGGTGGTGGCTGTCGTCGGTCGCGAGCGCGAGACATCGCTGGCCGCTTCCGAGCGCCTCGTCCCAGTGAACTCCCGAGAGCCCGCGCCCGCATTCGAGTTCGCAGCCCGCGTTGAACACCTCGATGCCGCTCACCGATTCCGGGAGTTCGAGCTTCCCCGGCTCGATGCCCGTCCAGTACGGGTGCGCGAGGTACGCGACCCCGCCGTGCGCGACGATCCAGTCGCCCGTCTCAGCGAGCGTCCGTCGCTCACCCGCAAGTTCGTCGAGAGAATCGTCGATCCCGAACGCGAGCACGTGCCCGTCCCGTCCGCCGGGGAGGAGGCAGTTGAGCTCCGCCGAGGGGATCACGAGCGTCCGCTCGGTCGATGGCGGGTCGCTGCGATGCCAGTGATCGGTGACCGCGAGCACGTCGTACCCCGCGCGCTCGTAGTGGCGGACGAGCATCCGCGGCGCGAGCTCGCCGTCGGAGTTGGTCGTGTGGGCGTGGAGCGCGCAGCGCAGCCACTCCCCACGGGTTTCCCAGATGGTCGCCATCGATCGATCCCAGCCTATTGCCTTCTCGGGCGTGTCGCCCTAGGATCGTCGCGTCATCCCATTGGAGGAGGCGGGCATGGAGCACTGGCAGGAGCAGGAGTATGAACCGCTCCGGGTTTCATGCAGGCTGTTTGGTTTGAGTCTCGGCCTGCTG
>CAYXAS010000067.1:0-9625 GCA_964461665.1 uncultured Gaiellales bacterium | reverse complement strand
GAGGCTCGGACGCGATCAGGCGTCTCGAAGGTGTGTGGTTAGTCCAGCTAGACGGCGTCCTCGGGCGCTGGCTCGCCCGGCGGTGCACGCAACGCGCTCCCTGCGAGCGCGAAGACGACGACCGCGATCCAGTGGACGCCGATCACGTCGGTCTGGATCCCGATCACCGCCACCGCCACAATCGCCGAGGCGAGCCAGGCCGATCGGCGCCGGAGCAGATGCCCGAGCGTCGCGAGCCACGCCACGAACACCGCTGCGCCGAAAACGCTCACATCGACCGCGAGTTCGACGTACGTCGACTCGCCCGCCTTCACCTCGGCTCCGGTGCGTGAGGCGGTGACGCCCCCGTTCCCGGGGCCATAGCCCCACGGGTGCCGTAGCGCCGTTTCGATCCCGTCGCGCAGGCTCTGCAGGTGGCTCCGGCTCGACGAGTCACCACCCACGAGCGCGTCACCCTCGGGGCCGAGCGCGGCGGCCTGCTCTCTGAGACACGAGACCTCCGCGGCGGTGTATGAGGCCACCGGCCCGATCGACGGGTAGACAGCGACGAACGCAACCGCGACCGCGACGGTCGCGACCGCGAGCGCACCGTGGACGACGCTCCGCCGGAGGAGCGCGAGCACGGCGAGCCCCGCTGCGAGCGCGAGGAACGCGCCGCGGGTGTGAGACCAGAGGAGTCCGACCGACGCGAGCGACCCTGCCACGATCGTGAGCGGTCGCGGTCTGGCGGTGGCGACGAGGAGAAGGGCGACGACGAGTGCGTAGGCGGTCGCGAGCGGCGAGAGGAACGTGGAGACGACTCGGCGAAGCGGTCTCGCCTCGTCGCCCGTGTTGAAGATCCAGTTCTCGGGGAGCCCCGAAAGACAGTCGTATGCGAGACCGAGTCGGTCGCGGTACCAGCCGGGTACCCCCGATGCGCGCCACGCCTCGAGAGGGACGAGATACGCATCGACCAGCCCCCACCCGGCGAGCAACGCTGCGACCACAAGGATCGCCGCACCGAGGCGCTTCCACCACAACCGGTCGAGCGGGACGAGGCGGCCAAGCGCGTAGGCCGCGACCGGGAGCAAGTGGTGGCGAACCGCGTGTGCCTCTCCCGATGCGGTCGCCTCTCCACCGAGCCAGCCCTGCGGGAGCGCCCACCACACCACAACCACGAGCGCGTAGGCGAGCGCGAACGCATCGGCCCACGTCCCGCGCAACCCGTCGCGACGACGAAGGGTTGCAACACCGGCGATGAGAAGCGCTGCGAGCAGGACGCCCTCCTTCCAGGCCGAGAGGAGCCCGAACGGCCCCGACGGGATCCCCGCCTGCCAGAGCAGCGCCATCGCAAGGTTGTGGGCGGCGAGCCCGATGACGAGCAGGAGAAGCGCGACCCGGGGAAGCCGTTCGCTCACGCGATCGCCACGATCGTCAGCCCGAGGTTGACGATCCTCACCGACCCAGGGAAGAGCGCACGGAGCTCGCGTGGGCCGAGCAGGTGGTTCTCCTTCGCCCAGCCCTTTCCGGCGACCTCGTACGCACGGCCGGCGAGCGGCCGGGGGAGCCAGTGGACGAGGGGCAGCCGCGTGTGGAGCTCGATCGGGAACCATCGGTTGGGCGTCGTCAGGAACACGCGACGCCCTACCCGGAGCGCCTCGCGGACGAATGCCTCCTGGCGCTCGCGCGAACCGACGTGCTCGATCACGGCGTTCGAGAACACGATGTCGAACGCTCCGTCGGCGAACGGGAGCGCACACGCGTCACCGCGGACATACGCGACCGACGGGTGCCGTTCGCGGAACCGTGTTCCGTCGTGGAGCCCGAGCGCGGTGATCCGCGAGGGCCACGGATAGAGCTCCTCGAACAGGTTGTGGGTCGAACAGCCGCTCTCGCCGCCCGGCTCGCCGTGCGAGACCTCGTCCACGCCGACGTCGAGCACGGTCGTGGTGGCATCGGGCCGCAGTTCGTCAAGGAGCAGCCGGATCTTCCGTCTGCGCGACCGATCCGAGATCGTGTCCGCGAGCCCCATCAGGGCGACTGTAGAGGCTCGGGATACGCTCACGCTCGTGGTCGAGGCCACCCTGTCGCCCGTCGGGCCCTACCGCCTCGCCCTCATTGTGGGCGGTGGCCGCTGGTCGGGGGCGCTCCCCGGTGGTCGTCGGGCGGAGGCGTGGCAGCGCCCTGATGGCGCCGTGGTGCTGCGAGCACCCGACGACGAAGGCGTGACGCTCGCACGGTTCATGCTTGCGCTCGACGACGACACCGGCCCGTTCCATCGGCAGTTTGCAGACGACCCACTGCTCGGCCCGACCGCAAGGGCGTTCGTCGGTTGGCGGCCGCTCAGGCTCGCGACGGTGACACACGCGGCGGTCCGTGCCTTCTGCGGCCAGCTGATCGAGGCGCGGCGGGCGATCGCGATCGAACGGTCAATCACCCGCGCGCTCGGCACGGAGGTGCTGGAGCGGGACGCGCTCGTCGCCCTCTCGGCGGCGCAACTCCGCGCGCACGGGCTTGCGCAGGAGCGCGCCACGGCGCTGCTCCGGCTCGCGCGCACCGTCGATCTCGAACGGCTGCGCCGTCACCCGACCGACGCGGTGCTGGAGCGGCTCACGCGCGAGCGCACGATCGGACCGTGGACGGTCGGGGTGATCGCAATGGAGGGGCTCGGACGGTACGACCACGGGATCGTCGGCGATCTCGGGCTCGTCAAGCTCGCGGCCGGGCTGTGGGGCCGCTGGCCGGAGCCCGGCGAGACGAGCGCGCTACTCGAGCCATACGGCGAATGGCGAGGGCTCGCCGCCGCGCTCCTGCTGCGTGGCGCCGCGCGTGGTCTCGTACCGGGCGCATCGGCCGATGCGGCACGCCTGGCGCGGCGCAAGACGCGCAGGGTTGCCTGAGTACACTGGCGCGCATGGCGGTGAATGAACGCAGGATCGCCGTGCTCGGCGCGGGGAAGATCGGCGAGGCACTCATCGGCGGGCTGCTCTCGTCGGGTTGGCGCACGCCAGCGGACATCATCGGCGCCACCCGAAGGCCAGAACGCGCCGCCGAACTCGCAGAGCGATACGGGATCGCCACCACCACATCCGCCGCGGAGGCGGTTGCGGGCGCCGCGCTCGTTGTCATCGCCGTCAAGCCCCAGGACATCGGACCCCTCCTCGCGGCCGTCGGGCCCGCGCTGTCGCGCGATCAGACCGTCCTCTCGGTGGCCGCCGCGATCCCGACCGCTGCAATCGAACGCCACCTCGCTGATGGCGTCCCTGTCGTGCGCGCGATGCCGAATACGCCGTCCACTGTCCACGAGGGGATCGCAGGGCTCTGCGCCGGATCGCACGCGGGTGATGCGAACGTGACTCTCGCCGAAGAGGCGCTTGCGCACCTTGGCGCGGTCGTCCGCGTCCCGGAGTCTTCGATGGATGCGGTCACGGCGGTCTCGGGCTCGGGCCCTGCGTACTTCGCGCTCCTTGCGGAGGCGATGATCGAGGCGGGACTCCTGCTAGGACTCTCCCGCGAGATTTCGACGCAACTCGTCGTCCAGACGATGTTCGGGACCGCCAAGCAGCTCCGCGACCAGCGCATGCACCCCGTCGAGCTCCGCGAAATGGTCACGTCACCGGGTGGGACGACGATCGTCGCGATCCGCGAACTTGAAGTCGCGGGTGTCCGGGCCGCGTTTCTGAACGCGATCCAGGCGGCGATGACGCGCGCGCGCGAGCTCGCCGCCGCCGCTTCGTAGCACTCCACGCGGAGGCGCCGCCTCCCCCATAGGCGCGTCCGCGCCCGAGTTGAACCGTGAGTCAACGGCGGTGTATCCTCGCCGACGTGAGCGGTGCGCGTGACGTCGTCTACGTGGACGGGGTACGGACGGCATTCGGCCGGGCGAGCGAGAGCGGCCTCTTCCACCACACGCGCGCCGACGACGTGTCGGTCAAGACCGTCCGCGAGGTGCTCCGCCGCACGGGTGTTCCGCCCGACCGGATCGGCGATGTTGCAATCGCGGCGACCGCTCAGGTAGGCGACCAGGGACTGACGCTCGGTCGTGACGTCGCGCTGCTTGCCGGACTCCCGGAGACCGTGCCCGGATTCGCAGTCGATCGGATGTGCGCTGGCGCGCTGACCGCGGTGACGTCGGTCGCGGGCGAGATTGCGCTCGGGGCGTGCGACGTCGCGCTCGCTGGCGGCGTCGAGCACATGGGCCACCACCCGATGGGTGCCGAGGTGGACTTCAACCCGCGCTTCGTCTCCGACCGGCTGATCGACGAGAGCGCGGCCGTGATGGGGCGCACCGCCGAAAACCTCCACGACCGGTTCCCTCACCTGACACGGGAGGCGGCGGACGCCTACGCGGCCGAGAGTCAACGGCGCGCGGTCGCCGCATGGGACGAGCCCGACGGGGTCTATGCGCGCACGGTCGTCCCGATGACCGTCTTCTCGACCGAGGGGTGGCATCTCGCGGCTCGCGACGAGTTCCTCCGGCCCGGAACGACATCAGAGTCGCTCGCGGCACTTCGTGCGCCGTTCCGCGCCGGTGGCCGCGTCACCGCAGGCAACTCCGCGGGACTCACGGACGGTGCGACCGCATGCCTGCTCGCATCCCGCCACGCCGCGGAGGAACTCGGGCTGGTGCCACGGATGCGCCTCGTCGGTTTCGCATACACCGGTGTCGAGCCGCACCTGATGGGAATCGGACCCGTTCCCGCGACCCAGCGCGTCCTCGCGCAGGCCGGACTGGCACTCGATGAGATCGGCCTGTTCGAGGTGAACGAGCCGTTCGCGGTGCAGGTGCTCTCCTGGTGTGACGGGATCGGGCTCGACCCCGCCGACCCGCGCCTCAACCCGTATGGCGGCGCGATCGCGTGCGGCCACCCGCTCGCGGCAACGGGGGTGCGTCTCATGGCGCAGCTCGCCTACGGCTTCGAGCGACGGCCCGAGACCCGGTACGGGCTCACCGCGCTATGCATCGGGATGGGGATGGGCGCCGCGGTGCTCTGGGAGAGCCTGCTGCATGGCTGACCCCGTCACGCGCTTCTACCTCCGCGAGACACCCACCCGCGTCGGCCGGATCGCGCTCGTCACGATCGACAACGGGGCGGACTGGCGCAAGCCGAACACCTTCGGCGAGGAGGCGCTCCGCTCGCTCGACGCGACGCTCACGGAACTCGAGACAGGCGGCTGGGCCGGAATGGTGCTCACCGGCAAGCCCCACGTGTTCGCGGCAGGTGCGGACATCCAGATGTTCGCGGGGGTCACCCCCGAGCGTGCGCGCGAAGGCGGTGGCGCGGGTCACGAGCTCTTCGCGCGGATCCGCACGCTCCCGTACCCGACTCTTGCAGCGGTGAATGGCGCCTGTCTCGGGGGCGGGATGGAGATCGCGCTCCACTGCGACGTCCGGGCTGTCTCACGGTCGGTGCGGCACATCGGCTTCCCCGAGGTGTTCCTCGGGCTCTTCCCAGCCTGGGGCGGGACACAGCTCGTCCCGCGCCTCGTCGGCGCGGAAGCCGCGATCCGGCTGATCGTGGACAACCCCCTGAAGCAGAACCGGTTGATCGACGCGGCCGAGGCGCACCGACTCGGGCTCGTCGAGCACCTCCTTGAGTCCGTCGAGTTCCTCGACGAGGCGCTCGAGCTGCTCGTCCGACGCGTCGAGGGCGGCGCCCCGAAGCAGGGATACGCGGCGGACCTCGCGGACGTCGAGGAGCAGTGCCGGAGAGCGCGGAGCCGTGTCGACGACGTCGTCCACGGGCAGGCGCCCGCGCCGTACCGGGCGCTCGAGCTGATCGCGGGCGCGGCCCGTTGGACGATCGAGGAGGGGTATGCGGCCGAGCGCGACGCGATCGCCGATCTCCTTCCCGGCGAGCAGGCGCAGGCGTCGCTCTACGCCTACGACGTGGTGGAGCGGCGGATCAAGCGAGGGGTCAGCGTCCCAGAGGTCGAGCCGCGGCCAGTGCGACGCGTCGGCGTGGTGGGTGCGGGCCTCATGGCGACGCAACTCGCGACGCTCTTTCTCCGCAAGCTCGAGGTGCCTGTCGTACTGACGGACGTGGATCCCGGCCGCGTCGAGGCTGCGCTCGCGACGATCCGCGGCGACCTCGCAAGCCTCGTCGCGAAGGGGCGTCTCGACGAGGGAAAGGCTCGCTTCCTCGGGGAGATCGTGACGGGCGGCGATGACGCGTCTGCGTACGCGGGCTGCGACCTGGTGCTCGAGGCGGTGTTCGAAGAGCTCCCCGTCAAGCGGGAGGTGCTCTCTGCGGTCGAAGCCGTGGTCGATCCAGGCACGCTCCTCGTGACGAACACCTCGTCGCTCTCGGTCACCGCGATGGGTGAGGCGCTCGCGCACCCGGGGCGGATGGTTGGGATGCACTTCTTCAACCCCGTCGCGGTGCTGCCGCTCGTCGAACTCGTCCGCACCCCGGCGACCGACGATGTGACCATCCAGACCGCCTGGTCGGTGACAGGCAAACTCGGCAAGCGCGGGGTACTCGTGCGCGACGCGCCCGCGTTCGTTGTCAACCGGCTCCTGACGCGACAGTCGACCGTGCTGATGCGAGCGGTCGAGAACGGAAACACCTTCGAGGAGACCGATGAAGCGGCGCTCCGGCTCGGCCTCCCGATGCCGCCCTCGGCGCTGCTCGGGCTTGTCGGTCCGCGCGTCGCGAACCACGTGCTGCACACCCTCCACGACGCCTTTGGCGAGCGGTTCCCGCTTTCACCCATGCTCGCGGGACTCGCGGCGGGGAATCCCGAACTCGTCGTGACGGGTGACGACCGCAGGAGCGTCGAGGAGATCCACGGCGCCCTGCTCGAGGCACTCGCGGACGAGTGCGCCCACCTGCTGCGTGAGGGCGTCGTCGGAACGGCCGCCGAGATCGACGCGTGTCTGATCCTCGGCGCCGGATTCCCGTTCTTCCGCGGCGGTCTGACGTACCACCTCGACGCCACCGGCGTCTCGGACCGCGTGACAGGGACGACACTCGCGGCGCTCTCCGCCAACCGCTGACCACACGCGCGCCGTCCGGTGCGCTACGCTGCGTATCGCAGGAGCCGCTCGCTGGGACTCACCCGAGTCGGCCCGGCCACTCCGAACTACATCGGCCCGGCCACTCCGAACTACAGAGGGGGAGCAGCGCCTCTGCTGCGCCCATTCATGCAGGAACACACACCCAACCCGACCACGTCGGAGCCGAACGCAACGATCGCGGCTGACGCGCAACGCGCGACCCGCTGGTTCGGCGAGCCGTTTCTCCACCCTGGCGAAGATCCCGTCGTTGCGCTCGCGTCCGGGACAGCCCGTCGCGTCGCGCTCGATGACGCGCTCGGCGAGCTCGAGGCGGGCGCCAGGACCCCGTCCTCTACCTGGAAGGTGCGATACGGGCTGATGCTCGGACTCGAGCGGGTGCTCGCAGGCGACGCGCCCGCGACGTCGTCCGGGACGGCGCTCCGCCGCCACCAGGTGGATGCGCTCACCGGGATGCTGACCGAGCTGATCGCCGCGACCCAGCGCGGGTTCGACGCGAACGGCGACACGAACGACGGGAGCCGCAACGGGCACGACGAGGACGAACAGCCGGACGACGAGGACGAACAGCCGGACGAGGGCGAACCGGGCGAGGAGGAGTCCGTCGAGTACGTCGGCCCCGACCTCGGGCGCGACCGCCGCTACCGGTTCCGTCACCCGACTGCATCGGGGAAGACGATCGCTGCCGCAGGCTTCGTCGAAGCTGCCGGCAAGCTCGGCGTCCTGATCCTCACCCACCGTCGCCTGCTGGTCGACCAGTTCCGTCGCGATCTGACGGCGGAGGGGTACGGCGACCGGCTGGAAGACGCGGTCATGGTGGGCGCGAGACCGCGTCGAACGAGCCCCCTCACGATCCAGACGTACGCATGGTTCGCGCGACACGGGGGTGAACTCTCGCGCGACGCCTACCAGCTCGTGATCTGCGATGAGGCGCACACGGCACTCGGCGAGAAGACAAGCGCCGCGATCCGCGCCTTCCACGAGCCGCTCTACATCGGGATGACCGCGACCGAGCAGCTGATCGCGAAGCAGGTCTCCGACGTGTTCCCCGCCTCGGTTGACGATCTCCCGCTCACGGATGCTGCGCGGCGCGGACTCATCGCCCCGCTCCGCTCGCTCCGCGTCCCGCCGGTCGCGGCGATCAACTCGGTCCCGATCGTCGGCGGCGACTTCGAGGAGCGCGCGCTCGCCGCAGCGCTCGACCACGTCGCCCTCAACCAGGCCGCCGCGAGCCTGTACCGCGACCGGTTCGGCTCGACCCCCGGGATCGTCTACGCGGCAGGCGTCGATCACGCATACAACCTTGCGCAGGAGTTCCGGGCCGCGGGGCTTCAGGCGACGGCCGTCTCGGGCCGGACGCCACCGCGCGAACTGGCCGAGACGCTCGCGGCCTACGAACGGGGCGAGATCAACGTCCTCGTCAACGCGCAGCTGCTCGCGGAGGGTTGGAACTCGCCCCGTGCGACCGTCTGCATGCATCTGGCGCCGACCGCGTCGAAGCGCGTGTACCAGCAGCGCATCGGCCGCGTGATGCGCACGCACGCGCGCAAGGAGGCCGGGATTGTCGTCGACTTCGTGCCGAAGGGCGCGACGCACGCAGAGCGCGTCGTCTCGCTCCACTCGCTGCTCGACGCCGACTTCTACCGCGAGGGCGCGCGCGTCACTCCGGCCCCGCGACGCCGCTCGTCGCGACGCGCACGGCGGCGCCTGTCACCGGCGACGTGGCTCGTTCCGGTGACGCAGGATGTCCGGCGACGCCTCGAGGTGATCGCAAAGGAGTGGCAGCGCATCGATCCGAAGTTCCTCGACAATGACGAGCAGGTGTTCTGGGCGACGATCGCAGGACGCCAGATCCGCTTCGACCAGCGCGCCGAATTTGCCCGCGTGTTTGCGGAGGGAAGGGCCGGCAAGCGCGCGCTCGAGACATTCTCCGCGGTCTGCGCGGCGGAGAACGGGAACCGACGGATACGGATGACCTCGCTCGCCGATCGTGTCGCGACCCCTGTCGAGCGCGCCGACTTCGACGACCTCGTGACGCTCGTGACACAGGCGCCACCGTGGGAGAAGGATCGTGCGGCAGGGGTGCGGATCATGTTGCGCGCCATCGGCGAGGGCAAGGCGGTGGCACCGGATCAGATCCTGCAGCGCTGGACGTGGCGGCTGACGCGTGCGGTCAGGAAGACGCTCGACCGGAAGGCGAGCCAGGAGTTCCCCGAGGGGAAGCGCCTGCTCGGCTCCGTCGCGAACTCGCGCGGCGCCCGTCACGAGGAGAACATCGCGCAGCTCGCAACGATCGCGAAGGCGCTCCCGCTGACGATCGGCGCGGCCCTGCTCGCGTCGGCGGATAGCTACACGCCGCGGGCGACAACCCGTCTCGACGAGGCGCGCGAGGCGCTCGCGCCGATCCAGGAGATCGCAGCCGCGCTCGCCGATGACCTCCCCGCGCCGCAGGCACCGGCCCGCAAGCCGCGGCGGCGGCGCAAGAAGCGCCGCGGGTCCGAGACCGTAGATCTGCAGCCCGGGGCCGATGGCGAGACGGCTATCGAGCAGGGCGAGATCGACGACGTCGAGGACGCCGCCTAGCTGGACTAACCACACACCTTCGAGACGCCTGATCGCGTCCGAGCC
>CAYXAS010000066.1:0-9748 GCA_964461665.1 uncultured Gaiellales bacterium | reverse complement strand
TGCGGCCGAATCGGCTCTTGAACACGTCGCCCGGGTCGAAATCCTCGTAGAACCGTCCCCGCCACGTCTTCGTCGCCGCTTCCGTCTCAGCTCCCATCCCCAACTCCTCTCGTCGCGTCGGCCAGCAGTTGCCGGGCGCGTTCTGCGACCGGTAGATCGATCATCTCCCCATCAAGTGCAACCGCGCCCGTACCCGCTTTTAGGGCGCGGTCGAAGGCATCCACGATGGCGTCCGCCCGCGCCAGCTCCGCTGCGGTCGGGCTGAACGCGTCGTGGATGGCTGTGATCTGTGCGGGGTGGATACAGGCCTTGCCGCGCAGCCCGAGCGAGCGGCCGAGCGCACAGTCGCGCTCGAGGCCCTCCTCGTCGCGGATGTTCGTCCAGACTTGGTCGATCGGACCGCGGATCCCCGCAGCCGCCGAGTCGACGACGAGCCTCGAGCGCGCGAACAGGAGATGCTGGCCATCGGCGCGCAGCTCGAGTCCGAGCGCGAGTGAGAGATCGACGGCGCCGAGCACGAGGGCGACCACCGGCTCGGCGGACGCGAGCTCGTAGGAGCGGCGGAGCCCATCGGCGGTCTCGACGATCGCGATGACCGGCAGTCCGAGCCCGGAGAGCGTCGCCGCCGTCTCTGGACTCGCCTTCGGAAGCACGACGCCGTCGACGGCGAGACTGGAGAGCCACGCGACATCGTCGTCGTGCCAGGCTGTCCCGACGGCGTTGATCCGCACGAGGCGGAGCGCGGCGGACGGCGAGGCGAGCGCCTCGGCGACAACAGCGCGCGCCGCAGCCTTCTCCGCGGGGGCCACCGCGTCCTCGAGATCGGCGATCACCGCATCGGCCGTCGAGCCGAGCGCCTTGCGAATCTTCTCCCGATCGGAGCCCGGGACGAAGAGGAACGAACGGGCAGTTGCGAGCATGGGCATCGGCGTGCGAGACTCCCGATAGTCTGGCGGAACGGTCAATGTCAGACATAAGCATATGAGTGGTGTCCCCGGCAAGAGAAGGAGCAGGACGTGCAAGCAGTTGTCTTCCATCAGTTCGGCGGTTCGGACGTCCTGCGGATCGAAGAGATCCCGGATCCCGTAGCGGGTCCTGGCGAGGTCGTCGTCGACGTCACCGCTACCGCGTTGAACCATCTCGATGTCGATGTCCGGGAGGGAATCTCACGGTTTCCCGTCGCATTCCCCCATGTTCTCGGTGTCGAGCCGGTCGGTCGGATCGCGTCGATCGGTGACGGGGTCGAAGGATGGAGCGTCGGCGACCGAGTCGCCCCCTATCTGATCGCCGTCTGCAGCAACTGCGTCTACTGCCGGTCGGGTCGCGAGTCTCTCTGTATCGCCCCCTCGTGGTTCATCAGCATGGGGACGCGCGGCGCGTACGCGGAGAAGGTGCTGTGCAAGGCGTCGCAGCTGATCGCGATCCCTGACGGCGTCTCCGACGTCGAGGCAGCCGCTGCGCACATCGCGTTCGGCACCGCCTGGCACATGCTCATCACCCGGGCCGGTCTCCGGTCAGGGGAGACGGTGCTCGTCAACTCGGTCGGGAGCGGGATCGGCTCCGCCGCCGTCCAGGTTGCGAAGCACGCCGGCGCGTTCGTGATCGGCAACTCGAGCCAGGACTCCAAGCTCGAGCGGGCGAAGGCGCTCGGACTCGATGTCGGGATCAATTACACGACACAGAACATCGTCGATGAGGTGATGAAGGCGACCGATGGGCAGGGTGTTGACGTCGTCTACGAGCACGTCGGTGGCGACCTGTTCCAGGCGGGCTTCGACTCGCTCAAGAAGGACGGACGCCTCGTCACCTGCGGTGGCCATGCGGGAGAGGTTGTGCCATTCGACATCATTCCGTTCTTCCGCAAGCAGGCGACCATCATCGGGTCGTTCGTGTTCGATCGCCGCGAGGCGGCGACGTGCTTCGACCTGATCGCTCGCGGCGCGCTCGTGCCACAGGTCGCCGCGACCTTCCCGCTCGCCCAGGCCAAGGAAGCGATGGAGCTGATGGAGAGCCGTGCGTTCTTCGGGAAGATCGTGCTCACGACGGATGCAGCGTCGTGAAGCGGATTGGCGTCGATGTCGGGGGGACGTTCACCGACCTGATCTACGTCGATGACGAGGCGGGCGTGATCCGGGTGCACAAGCTCCCGACCACCCCGGGCGACCCGTCGCAGGGGACGGTGCAAGGGATCAAGGAGCTCGCCGAGCAGGCGGGCGTCGACCCGTCTGAACTCGACCAGGTGTTCCACGGCACCACGATCGCAACGAACATCGTGATCGAGCACAACGGCGCCAACGTCGGGATGATCACGACGGAGGGGTACCGCGACATCCTCCACATTGCCCGGCACAAGAAGCCGCTCAACTTCTCCAATTACCAGGATCTGCCGTGGCAGCGTTATCCGGTGGTGCGGCGGCGCAACCGGCTCACCGTGCCCGAGCGGATCGCGGGCGACGGCTCGATTCTCGTTCCACTCGACGAGGCGAAGGCCCGCGAGCAGGTGCGTGCGCTCAAGACGGCCGGAGTGGAAGCGGTGTGCGTGTGCTTCCTCTTCTCGTTCCTCAACCCCGTCCACGAGCAGCGGGTAGCCGCGATCGTCCGCGAGGAGTTCCCAGAGGCGTTCCTCAGCGTCTCGTCCGAAGTGATCCCGCAGTACCGTGAGTACGAGCGGTTCTCGACCGTCGGACTGAACGGCTATATCGGGCCGAAGGTCGCGTCGTACATCGCGCGGCTCAAGCAGGAACTTGAGGCACTCGGCGTCCGCACCGGGCTGCACCTGATGACCTCTGCTTCCGGAGTCGCGACCGCTGAGGCCGCGATCAAGCGGCCGGTGACGCTCCTCATGTCCGGCCCGGTCGCAGGCGTGGTTGGCGGGATCTGGGCAGGACGGCAGGCGGGGTACGACAACGTGATCACCCTCGATGTGGGTGGGACGTCCGCGGACATCGGGCTGGCGCAGGATGGCCGCCTCCGGATGAAGCACCTGCTCGACACGAAGGTCGGCCCGTACCAGGCGATGATCCCGATGGTCGATGTGGACACGATCGGTGCCGGTGGCGGCTCGATCGCTTACGTCGACGGCGGCGGGATCTTCCGCGTGGGGCCACGTTCCGCCGGTGCTCTTCCTGGCCCGGCCGCATACGGCCGCGGCGGGACGGAGGCGACGGCGACCGATGCGATGGTGAACCTCGGCTGGCTCCTCCCCGAAGCGTTCCTGGGCGGCGGGATGTCTCTCGACCGCGATCTCGCCCGGAAGGCGTTCGAGGACGGTCCTGCTGCGGCGCTCGGGATGAGTGTCGAAGAGGCGTCGATGGGCGCCGTGCGGATCCTCTCGCACTCGATGGTGCAGTCGATCGAGGAGAACTCGGTGCGTAAGGGGTTCGACCCGCGCGACTTCGCGCTCGTCGCCGAGGGTGGCGCGGGCCCGCTGTTCGCCGCGCCGATCGCAATCGAGGTCGGGACACCGTACGTGATCGTCCCCCCGTACCCAGGGATCGCGGCGGCGATGGGGCTTGTGGCGACCGACATGGTCTACGAGTACGCATCGACGACCTACCAGCGGCTCTCGAAGCTGGACGTCCCGTTCCTGCAGCAGCGGTTCGACGACCTGGAACGCCAGGCGGAAGAGCAGCTCACCGAGGACGGGATCGACCCGTCGAAGATGGTGATCCAGCGCATCGTCGAGGCGCGCTATCTCGGCCAGGGCTACGAGCTGCGGGTCGATGTCGCGTCGGGCACGATCGACGAAGGCTGGGTGGCGAAGCTGCGCGCTGACTTCCACAACATCCACGAGCGCGAGTACTCGCGGCGGTTCGAGGACTCCGACATCGAGGTCCCGAACATCCGGGTGCGCGGGATCGGGTTGATGCCCGCGCTCGTGACGCCCGAAGTCGAACAGGGTGGCGAGTCGCCCGACGCAGCACTCCGGCTCGAGAGCGAGGCATGGTTCCTCGTGGACGGCAAGCTCACACAGGTGCCGACGCGGTACTACAGCCGACCCGAGCTCAAGGCCGGCAACCGGCTCACGGGCCCGGCGATCGTCAACCAGTACGACACGACGACGGTCATCCCGCCGGGAGTCACGGCGCACGTGGACCGCTTCGGGAACATCGTGATCGAGGTGGGGGCATCCGCGGAAGCGAAGGCCCTCGCCGCCACCAGCAACGGCAAGGGCCAGGGGGTCTGAGGATGTTCACGGCCGATTACGAACTGGGCAAGCACCCCGGGCCGCCCGAACTCGATCGGGTCGAGGTCGACCCGATCACGATGCGCGTCCTTGGGGGCGCATTCCACGCGGTCGCGAAGGAGATGGCGGGCGTGCTGTTCCGCATGTCCTACTCGTCGATCATCCGCGAGTCGGAGGATCTCGGGGCGGGCATCTTCGATGCTCAGGGTCGCGAGCTCTGCGAGTCCGATTCGACGCCGATGCACATCGGGTCGCTCCCGTGGTACATCCGCGGGTTCATGCGCCACCTCGAGGGCAAGGTCGAGGACGGTGACGTGATCATTCACAACCATCCGTATTTCGGGGCGTCACACACCCCGGATATCGCGGTCGCCGTCCCAATCTTCTGGGAGGGCGAGTTGAGAGGGTTCGCGGCGGTTACAGCGCACGTGCTCGATGTCGGCGGTTCGTTCCCCGGGATCAACGCTGACGCGTTCGACATGTACGCGGAGGCGAAGATCTACGACGGGCTTCGCTGGTACCAGGCCGGGAAGCTGAACGAGGATCTCGACCGGATGGTGTTCGACAACGTCCGCACTGAGACGATGAACCGCGGCGACATGAACGCGATGATGGCTGCCTGCCAGCTCGGTCGCGACCGGATGCTGCGGCTCTATCAGCGCTACGGAGCCGATGTGGTGATGAGCGCCGCGTACAACTGGATGGACTACAGCGAGGAGATGCTCCGGTCCCAGATCCGGGCGCTCCCGGACGGGGAGTACACCGCGCCGACCGGCTGGCTCGACGACGATGCCCGTAACCGCGGTGTTCGGCTGCGCGTTGAGACGAAGGTGATCGTCTCGGGAGACGAGATCACGATCGATCTGACCGGATCGAACGCCGAGGTGCCAACCGGGTTCAACGTCCCGTTCGAGGGGTCGCTACTCGTCGGCGCGTACTACGCGGTGCGCACGATCCTGCTCGATGAGGTGACGTTCCCAGAACACGTCCCGCAGAACGATGGGGTGTTCCGGCCGGTGAAGGTGATCGCTCCAAAAGGCACGATCTTCAATCCAACGTTCCCTCGCGCGTGTTTCTCGCGGTTCTGCCAGGTCCAGCGGGTGGTGGACAACACGATCCTCGCACTTGCTGATGCGCTCCCGGAAGGCGTCACTGCGGGCAACTCGGCGGGGATCCACTTCTGTGCCTACTCCGGGTTCTCGGAGGAGATGGGCGAGTACTGGCTCTACCTCGAGGTGAATGAGGGCTCCTACGGAGGACGGCACGGCAAGGACGCAATGGACTCCGTGGACAACCTAATGGCGAACACGCGGAACAACCCGATCGAGGAGCTCGACCTGCGCTTCCCGATCCGGTGCGACCAGTATGAGCTCCGTCCTGAGCCGGCCGCGCCTGGAAAGTGGCGGGGCGGGATCGGAATCATCCGCCGCAATCGATTCCTCGTGGACGGCATCTACTCGTGCGAAGGCGACCGTCAGACCGACCCGCCGCGCGGGATCTTCGGCGGCTGGGACGGTCTCGTCGCTTCCTGCCGGAAGAACCCGGACACGTCTCGCGAGGAGATTCTCCCCGCGAAGGTGACGGGGATCTCGTTCGGTGCGGGCGAGTACATCGAGTTCCGCGAACCGAACGCCGCCGGGTACGGCGACCCGCTCGACCGAGCACCGGAGGCGGTGCGTGAGGACGTCCTGGATGACTTCACCACGATCGAACTCGCGCGTGACGCCTACGGCGTCGTGTTCGCGGACGAGCGGACGTTCGAGATCGACCGGGCCGCGACGGAGGCGCTCCGGGCGGAGCTGCGGGTGAACCCGAAGTCGGGGTCGCTCACCGACTACTTCGCGGACCGGCCGCTGACGGTGGTGTCGTCGCCGACGAGCGTCGCCGGGAACCGGGAGCACGGACTCGGCTGAGACCCGGATGACGGTCGAGCAGGGAGAGGCACAGGACAACGGGGGGCGCGTCGCGATTCCGCTGCGACGCGTCCGCCGTGCCTACGAACAGGTCGCTGATCAACTGCGTGAGCTGGTCGTCACGGGCGAACTCGCGATCGGCGACCGGCTGCCGAGCGAGGAGGTCCTTGCTCGTGACTTCGGCGTTAGTCGTGCGACCGTGCGCGAGGCGCTCCGCGCTCTTGCGGCGCAGGGCCTGCTCCGCACCACGAAGGGCGCCGGTGGCGGGAGTTTCGCGACGCTTCCGACCATCGCCTCGATCTCGTCGCTCGTCCACGCGAACGTCACCCTGCTGACCGATGCACGGCACGTGACGCTCGAGGAATTGCTCGAGGCGCGCGAACTCGTCGAGGTTCCTGCGGCGAGGCTGGCAGCGCGACGGCGCGATGACGAGGATCTCGACCGGCTCGGCGCGACCGTCCCCGACGAGGCCGCGAGGCTCGGAACCAAGCAGGAGTTCGCCTACAACTCCGAGTTCCACTCCTGCCTGATCGGGGCCTGCCGGAACACGCTGCTCTCGGTCTCTGCCCAGCCAATCTTCGCCGTCCTCCAGTCGAATCTCGCCCGCTCATCGCTCGGTCGGGACTTCCACAAGGCGATCCATGATCACCATCGGCTGATCCTCGAGGCGATCCGCGAGAGGGACGCGGACGGCGCCGCGAGCGAGATGCACGACCACCTGGAGTTCCTGCGGCCGTTCTACGAGCGTGCGTGGAAGCAGCAGACGGGCAGCCGGGGCGGGCGGCGCGTGATCCCTGCCCCGGTCCGGCCCTGATGCTGCTCGGAATCCAGGGGAGTGGGCAGCTCGCGAGCACACTCCCTGACCCCGGACGGTTCCGCACGGTTGCGGAGACCGCAGAAGGGCTGGGGTACGACTCGATCTGGGCTGGTGAGCACCTCTCGTTCGTCAATCCGATCCTCGATCTCGGTGTCGCACTCGCGACGTTCGCTGCTGTCACGCGGCGGGTCGCGATCGGGGCTGGCGTCGTCCTGCTGCCGCTCCGCCACCCGAGTCTGGTCGCGAAACAGGCCGCCTCGCTCGACTACGTCTCCTCTGGCCGGCTACTCCTCGGTGTCGGCGTGGGTGGTGAGGGAGCGAAGGACTTCGACGCGGCTGGAGTCGCAGTCGGGGAGAGAGGAGCGCGCGGCGACGAATCGATCGCGGCACTGCGACGGCTGTTCGCCGACCGACCCGCTTCGTTCGCGGGCCGCTTCTATTCGTTCGACGGCGTCTCGATCGAGCCGCCCGCGACGCGCGCTGGAGGACCACCGATCCTTGTCGGCGGTCGTTCCGAGGCCGCACAACGTCGCGCGGGCCGTCTCGGCGACGGTTGGCTCCCGTATCTCGTCTCGCCGAGAGGGTTTGCCGCAGGGGTTGAAACCGTGAGTGCGGCCGCGGTCGCGGCGGGGCGCGACCCGAGTGCACTGCAACACGGCGTCGTCGCGTTCGCGTGCGTCGGGGACGACGGCGACCGTGCCCGGGAGGGCGCCCGCGTGCATCTCTCGCAGCGCTACGGGATGCAGTTCGAGCCGCACCACGTCGAGCGCCTCTGTATCGCGGGTACTCCGGACGAGTGCGCGGAGCGGGTGCGCGAGTATGAAGCGGCGGGGGTCGGGCACCTCTGTCTCAACCCGGCCGTGGACGAGGTGGATTTCATGACGCAGGTGGAGCGGTTGCACGAGGCGGCACAGGCCGGAGTCGCCGCGTGACGCTCCCACTCGCGGATGTGCGGATCGTCTCGGTCGAGCAGTTTGGTGCGGGACCATGGGGCACGCTCCAACTCGCTGATCTCGGGGCCGAGGTGATCAAGATCGAGGATCCCTCATCGGGTGGTGACGTCGGCCGCTACGTCCCACCATTCCAGGAGGGCGAGGACTCCCTCTTCTTCGAGACGTTCAACCGGGGGAAGCGCAGCGTTTCGCTCGACCTCCGCCACCCCGCCGCCCGCGACGTCTTCCACGACATCGTGCGGGTCTGCGACGGGGTCTACTCGAACCTGCGCGGCGACCAGCCCGCGCGACTCGGCCTCACCTACGCCGATCTTCGGGAGGTAAACCCGCGGATCGTCTGCTGCTCGCTCTCGGGGTTCGGGATGACCGGGCCGCGCGCCGCGGAGGGTGGCTACGACTACATGATGCAGGGGCTCGCGGGCTGGCAGAGCTTGACCGGCGACCCGAGCGGGCCCCCGACGAAGTCGGGTCTCTCGCTCGTCGATCTCTCCGGGGGATACGCCTCGGCGATCGCGCTGCTCAGCGGCATCTGGCGGGCACGTCGCGACGGTCGCGGGTGCGACTGTGACATCTCGCTGTTCGAGACGGCGCTCCACGAGCTGATGTACATCGGCCCGTGGGCCGCGACACATGGCTTCGTTCCGCCGCGTCGGCCCGACTCGGCGCACCCCACGATCGTCCCGTTCCAGAACTTCGAGGCCTCCGACGGCTGGTTCGTCGTCGGCGCAGCGAAGCAGGTCTTCTGGGAGCGGCTGTGCGATGTGATTGGGCGGCCCCAGTTCCGCGAGGACGCGCGATTCTCGACGATGGCAGGCCGGAACGAGCATCGTGACGTGCTGGTTCCGCTGCTCGCTGAGGCGTTCCGAACTCAGCCCGTGGATCACTGGGTCGACGCGCTGGTCGGGGCCGGGGTGCCTGCCTCCCGGATCAACACCGTCGAGGAGGCACTCGTCGACCCTCAAACCGTGGCGCGCGAGGATGTCGTCGCGCACGACCACCCGACGCTTGGTGAGGTGCGTTCGATCAGGACGCCCCTCAGACTCGCCGAGGGCGACGAGCGGCTCGAACGCACCCCGGAACGCGGACCGCTGCGGGGGGAGCACACCGAGGAGGTGCTCGTCTCGCTCTGTGGGTACACGGCCGGCCGTGTCGCGGAACTGCGGGAGCAAGGGGTCTTTGGTGACCGCTGACGGTCATCGTCCGACAACGGTTCGGGAAGCGAGGCGATGGTGACGACGGGCGACGATGTACGAGCCGCGCTCGAGACGATTTTCGACGCGGACACCGGGATCTACCGGGCGCGCGGGTTCCAGCGGCGCGTGGGGTTTGGTACACGGCCCGCGCTCATCCACATCGACCTCGCGAACGCCTGGACGCGCCCGGGGCACGCGTTCTCGTGCGACGGGATGGAGACGATCATCCCCGCAGTCCAGGCGCTGAACGAGGCGGGGCGGGCGAAGGGGATCCCGATCGTCTACACCACGACCGCCTACCAGGATGTCGACGGACCGCGCTCCGACATGGGCCTCTGGCATCACAAGATCCCGGTCGAACTCCTACGGCTCGGGACGGAGGCGGTTGAAATCGACGACCGGATCGCGCCCCGTCCAGGTGAGCCCGTGATCGTGAAGAAGCGCGCGAGCGGGTTCCACGGGACGTTCCTTTCCGGCTACCTGAACGCGCACGGGGTGGACACCGTGATCATCACCGGCGTGACGATGGCGGGCTGTGTCCGGCACACGACCGAGGACGCGATCGCGGAGGGCTTCAGACCGATCGTCGTCCGCGACGCAGTCGGCGACCGCGTCCCTGGGGTCGTCGAATGGAACCTCTTCGACATCGACGCGAAATTCGGCGATGTCGAGCCGCTCGCGCGCGT
>CAYXAS010000065.1:0-10064 GCA_964461665.1 uncultured Gaiellales bacterium | reverse complement strand
AGGCTCGGACGCGATCAGGCGTCTCGAAGGTGTGTGGTTAGTCCAGCTAGGAGGAGGTGGGCATGTGACCGCCGAGATCCACCGGCTCGCCGCTTCGGGTCTGGCGAACGTCCTGCGGAGCGCGGGCGTGATCCGAGGGAACGCGGTCACGCGCGCCGACCTCGGTCTGTCCGAGCAGCGGATCCTGCTCGCCACCGCGCCCGAGAACTACGTTCTCGCACCGGAATCCGGCGTCTTCGAGACGGTCGTCGATCTCGGGCAGCGGGTTGCGGCGGGCGAGCCCGTCGGGCGCATTCACTTTCTCGAGCGGCCCGATCGGCCGCCCGAGATCGTGCTCGCAGAAGCCGAGGGAGTCGCCTGCGTGATCCGTGCGATCGCGCCCACCGCGCAGGGCGACTGCGTCGTGGTGATCGCGCACGATATCGATCGTGCCAGCTTCGAACGAGGAGGACTGCCATGACGCAGTTGACCGCCGGGATCGCGACTGTCGACATCACCCCGCCCTGTGGCCTCCGTCACGGCTGCTGGTCGGCGCGCACGGGTCTTGCGGACGGGGTCCATGAGCCGCTGATCGCGCAGGCCCTCGTGCTCGACGACGGGGTGACACCCGTTGCGGTGATCGCCCTCGACCTGGTGTTCGCAGGAGCCGATCTGACAGCTGAGATCCGTGAGCGGGTCTTCGAGTTGACAGGGATTCCGCCGACCGCCGTGCTCGTCAACGCGGCACACAACCACAGCGCCCCAAGCCTGTCCCGGGGATCGACGGTGGCGGGCCTGCGTGACGCGACCGAGTTCGCGCCGTATGCGGCGAGTCTGGCCGACCGCGTTGCCGGTGCGGTGTACAGCGCGTGGCGCGGTAGAGGCCCCGCGCGGCTCGGTGGTGGCGTTGGTTCCGCGAGCGGTATCACCGTCGACCGCGTGCTTCCCGAACGGCCCGTGGATGACACCGTCGCCGTTCTGCGGGTCGATGGAGCAGACGGGGCCCCGCTCGCGATCGTCGTGGGCTTTGTGTGCCACGCGACGGCGATCGGGGGTCATACGCTTCTCTGGAACACCGACTTCCCCGGCCCGCTCCGCGCCGCCGTCGAGCGGTCGTACCCCGGTGCGGCATGCATGTTTCTCCAGGGCTGCGGCGGGGATGTCGCCGCTTGGGACTACTGGTTCGGCAACTGGGAGGCCTCGCGGCACTCCTTCGCCCGACGCGACGAGCTCGGCGAGGCGATCGCGCGATCGGCGGTAGAGGTCGCGGCGCGGATCGAGACCGCCGACCATGCCCGCCTGAGCGCCGCATCGCGCGTGGTCGAACTGCCGCGTCGTCGGCCGCCGTACTCGCTTGCTTCGGTCGAGGAGCGTCTTGCCGCGCTCGATGCGATCCCCGCACGCGAGTTCGGGGACGTCTGGGACGACGAGGTCCACACCGCGACATCCGCGCAGCAATTCCCGCTCGAGTATCAGCGCGGGGCACTCCTCATGTACGCCGACATGCTCAGGCGATTCGACGTTCCGGTCATCGCGGAGCTTCAGGTGTTGGGGATCGGCGACGTGGCAATCGCCGCGAATCCGTTCGAGCTGTTCAACGCGGACGGGCGGAGGATCCGGGAGGCCAGCCCGTTCGGGACGACGTTCGCGCTCGGTTACTCGAACGACTACGCGGGGTATCTCGCATCCGGTGTCGATCTTGACCGGCTGGCCGACGTTCCACTCGATGATGTGCTCGACCAGGACCGCTATCGGTGGGCGTACGGCATCACGAACACGAACGTCGATCGCAGTGGCGCGGACACCGTCGTCGAGGCGACCGTCGCGCTCCTCGATCTCGTGCGGACGTAGCGTGGCGCCGAAGCCTGCCAATACCGGCGGCCAGCTCCGAAGTGGACGCTGGTTCGACGGTGACGACCTCTCTGGGTTCATCCACCGAGCGACGGTCCACTCGGAGGGCATCTCCCGCAGCGCGCTCTCCGGGCGTCCCGTTATCGGGATCTGCAACTCCTGGTCGGAGCTTGTCAGTTGCAACCTCCACTTCCGCCGTCTCGCGGAGGCGGTGAAGCGGGGCGTCCTGCTCGCGGGTGGCCTGCCGCTCGAGTTCCCGACCATCTCGCTCGGTGAGAACCTGATGAAGCCGACGACGATGCTGTTCCGCAACCTCATGTCGATGGACGTGGAGGAGTGCATTCGCGGATATCCGCTCGACGCCGTCGTGTTGCTCGGCGGATGCGACAAGACGGTTCCGGCCCAGCTCATGGGGGCTGCCAGCGCCGATCTCCCGGCGATCATGTGCACGGGCGGGCCGTCGGAACCCGCGTACTTCAGGGGTCGGCAACTCGGTGCGGGGACCGACCTGTGGCACTACGTGGACGAACTGCGTGCGGGGAGGATGACGCGCGACGAGTTCGATGAGCTCGAGGCGGCAGCGACCCCGAGCTTCGGTCACTGCAACGAGATGGGTACCGCGTCCAGCATGACCGCGGTCGTCGAAGCGCTCGGGCTGTGCCTTCCCGGATCGTCATCCGTCCCGGCGACGCACGCGGCACGCCTTCGGGTCGCGGAGGCAAGTGGCCGGCGAGCGGTCGAGCTGGCGAGAGAAGGGCCGCGCCCCACCGAGGTGCTCACCGCGCACGCGTTCGACAACGCGATCACGCTGCTGATGGCGCTCGGCGGCGGTACGAACGTCGTTCTCCACCTGCTCGCACTCGCGGGGCGTGTCGGTGTCCCTCTCACGCTCGATCGGTTCGACGAGATCTCGCGGAGGACCCCGTTGATCGCGAACCTGCGCCCATCCGGGGAGCACCTGATGGATCGGTTCCACCACGGCGGGGGCGTACCCGCCACGCTCCGAGAGCTCGCGCCACTACTCCACGGCGATGCACGCACCGTCGCGGGGGGCACACTCGCGGACGGGTACGCAAGCGTCCAGGGTGATCGCGAGGTGATCGCCGCGTTCGACGCGCCGCTCGCTCCCGAAGGTGGTATCGCCGTGGTGCGCGGGTCGCTGGCGCCGGGTGGCGCGATCGTCAAGCAGAGCGCCGCCTCGCCGCATCTGCTCCGGCATCGCGGACCTGCGCTCGTATTCGAAGACGTCTACGACGTGCAGTCCCGAATCGACGATCCGGACCTCCCGGTGACGGAGGACACGGTCCTCGTGCTCCGGAACTCCGGACCGAAGGGCGGTCCAGGGATGCCAGAGTGGGGCGCGATCCCCATCCCGCAGAAGCTCCTCGCCCGCGGGGTGACCGATCTCGTCCGAGTGTCCGACGCGCGGATGAGTGGGACGGCGTTCGGCACGGTGGTTCTCCATGTCGCCCCCGAGTCGTATGCGGGTGGGCCGCTCCGAGCGGTGCGTGACGGCGACTCGATCCTGCTCGACGTGGGCGCCCGGAAGCTCGAGCTCGAGGTTCCCGCACGCGAAGTCAAACGGCGTCTCGCCGCGCTCGGCCCGCCGACCCCGCGGTATCGACGAGGGTACGGCGCGCTCTACGCCGATCATGTCCTACAGGCCGACGAGGGGTGCGACTTCGGTTTCCTGCGGGCGCGCCCGGGCGAGGAACCGCAGCGGGAGCCCTACGGACTACTCAGCGGCTGGGTTGGAGGCTGGTAGGCGGCGCGAGAGGCTGTCGCGGTCACGTTCCGACGACGGTGATCGTCCGCTCGACGTTCGCGGTTGTCATCGTGTTCGCGAGGATCGTCGCGACGTAGGTCTTTCCCTTTGCGACCGTGAGTCCGGATAGTCGCGCGGCGACCGTGCAGTCCTGGGCCAGGGTCGTCGCCTCCTGGCTCGCCTGTACCTGCTTGCCGTTCACCTTCGTGAGGATCGACAGTCCGACCCTCGTTCCGATCGCGTTGTTTGCGCAGAAGTAGCGCAGGTACACCGTGACCGCGGGGTTTCGTGTCCCCGCCTTGAGCGCGACCACGCCGTGCACCGGTGAGAGCGGGAGCGCCGCCTGGCGGAACCGCGCCTGGGCGGGTTTCGCGACGCCGCCCTGCCGGTAGATCCCGCTCTGCCATGGGCTGCCAGGGCTGTCCTGCAGCACGAACCAGACGAACATCTGGACGCGCGGGTCGGCCTTCGCGAGCTCGATTGCCTTCGGCGCATACGCAGCCTGCTCCGCCTCGGTCACCCCGGTCGGTTCGCCCGGCTTCGTCTCGTTGCCGTACTCGGTCACCCAGATCGGGATCTCCTTGCGCCCGAACGCCGCGTCGAGATCGGCCTCCAGTTTCCCGAGCGTCGAGAACGTGACGTTCGGATACAGCGCCTTCTGGGTCGGACTCTGGTTGACCGGGAACGGGTACGGGTGCTGCGCCCATGCGTCGAACTTCAGCTTCGGGCTTGCCGCCGCGACGAGCTTCATGAACGTCCCAGGCCGCACCGTGTCGCTCAGTCCCGCGACCTTCCGGTCGCGCCCGTTCGACGACGTCTCGCCGATCGCGACGAGCGCCTTCGGACTCGCTCCCTTGATCCCGGCATACCCGGTTGCAGCGATCTGGGCGTAGTTGCGTGCGCTGACAATGCTCCCCGTTTCGTCGAACTGCGGGCTGAGGAAGAGTCCGAGGTTCGACTCATTCCAGATCCCCCAGAACCGGACGAACGGGAAGCCGGGATAGCGGCCCGAATAGCGGGAGGCAACGGCGCGGGCGAAGGTGCCGAAGTCCGCAGGGTTCGTCGGGAGCACATTGGGCTTGGCATTGCCGTTCGCCCACCCGGGCGTCCCCCAGAGCGTGATCAGCACCTCAACGCCGCGTACCTGGGCGTTCCTGACGAACTCGTCGAGATCGTCGAACCGGTAGGCGGGGTCGAACGCGTTCGCCGCGTTCGCCGGCTTCGTCGGTGCGATCCGGTGCCACTCGACGAGCGTCCGGACGACGGTTGCCCCATTGGCTGCGACGCGGTCGAGCGCCTGCTGTCGCCCCGCATCCCACCGCAAGACCGGGTCGTCGTGGAACCCGACCCACATCCGGTCCGCCGCCCGTGCCGCCGGAACCAGCAGCAGGGAGATCGACAGCGCGGCGAACAGGCGGATCGCGGTTCTCACAGAGGAACTCCTTGTCATCGGCGTGGTTGGGGCGGGGGGACGCTATCCGGGCTGCGTTTGGGCGGTGTGAAGACTCCGTGGCGATTCCGTAGGTGTCGCAAAGTCGGCACGGAGCAGGCACGCACACGACGCAGATGCACCCCTAGCGTGACGGGTGTCTCGGACAACGAGGAACGGAGGTCGGGAATGATCGGTCAGTGGACACCCGCTCTCTCGGGGAGCGCACCCGTCTCGCATGGGTATGCGTCGCCGATGGTCGTGTGGCGGGGTGACGTCGCGGAACGCTCGGACGCGATCTGGTGGGTCGTGTTCGTCGGTCTCGCATACGCAGCAGCGCTCGCGTGGGCGGGCTGGTGTCGATCGAAAGGCGGTAGCGCCGAGGTGAACTTCTCGGTGTCGGGCTTCAAGGTCGTATGCAAGAAGTGACGGTGCCACGGGGAGGGGCGGTGTCGAGCCGTCCCTCCCATCCGCTCGAGGCGTGTGGTCTCCACCGGCGCTTCGGCACGACCGTGGCGCTCGCGGGGGTCGACCTCGTCGTCCGCGCGGGTGAAGTGGTCGGACTCATCGGTCCGAATGGATCCGGCAAGACGACGCTGCTCGAGCTCGCGGTTGGCCGCCAGAAGCCGGACGCCGGTTCGATCAGCGTCTCCGGTGCGCCCGCGGGCTCGCTCGCGGCGCGCCGCACCACCGCATTCGTCCCTGCAGCGCCCGACGGTCTCAGCGAGCTGACGGTCACCGAGCTCGCTGCGCTTCTCCGGTCGCTCCATCGGGCCGGTCACCGGGCCGAGCGGCGGTTCGATGAGCTCCTCATCGCCTTCGATCTCGAGCGGCGACGCCACGCGCGGCTCGATTCACTCTCGAACGGACTCCGAAGGCAGGCATCCCTTGTCGTCGCTCTCGCCCTCGGGACGCCGCTCCTCGTGGTCGATGAGGCGACGGTGGCCCTCGATCCCGCCGCCGTCTCATCGACCGGGAGCGCATTTCGTGCCCGCGCGCGCCTCGGGCTCTCGACGCTCCTCGCGACGCAGGATCTCGCATTCGCCCGCGCCTCTTGCGACCACCTGGTCGTGCTGGAAGCAGGCGTGATCGTTGATGCGGCGCCGCCGCGACTTCTGCGCGCGTGGCCGCCGCTCCGGCACACCCCGACCGCCCGCGCGGATGGCGTGGAGACCATCACGAACGTGGCACGGGACAGGCGTGTCACTGCTCGCTAGTGCCGCGGTGCTGTGTCTCGTGCGGCGCGGACGGGACGCGGTGGCCCGGTCGCCACTCGTCGCCGCGCTCGCTCTCGTCCTGGTTGCGGTTCTGCCGGTCATGTCGTATCGAGCGTCGAGTGCCGGCGCCGCAGTTCTGGGCCCCGCGCTCGCCGACGCCTCGATCGCCCGCTCGCTCGTGCTCGGCTTCTTGACACCGTCTCTCTGCGCGGGTGTGGCGTTCGGAGCGTCGCTCCGTCCGTGTGCCGCATTTGGGCCGCAGGTGGCGGCAGCACCGATTTCCCGGGCTTTCCTCTCGGCGATCGCCGTGGGACTCCCGGTCATGGTCGTCGCCGTACCTGTCGCACCGACCGTGTCCGCGGTGCTCCTCCCGTTCATCAGCTCGGCCCCCGGTGGCTGGTCGGCGCTGTTGCCCGTGGTGGCATCGCTTGGTTGCGCGTTCGTCGCGGGTGGAGCGATCAGTGCCGCAGTCGTACATCGCGGCACACACGCGGCCTTGCAGGCGGTCGCCGCGCTCTGCTGCTCCGCCGTGGCGGTCGAACTTGCGACCCGGACGCTCGGCGGACGGGCAGGCGGCGCATCCGCGGCCGTCGCGAGCGTGTCGCTCGCGACCGTGGCTCTTGCCGGATGGCTCTCGGTCGCGGGTGAGGACGTTCCTGTTCGTGGTGCGCATGGTGGACGCCCATCGCGGCTCGCCCGTGGTGTTCTTGACGATCGCCCCGCGATCGCCACGGCGTGGGCGATCGCGCTCGGCCTCGCCCGCCGTCGCGACATCCGGATCGCGCTCGCCGGGTCGGTAGCGGCGGCGCTCGCGGGCGTGGGTGTCGCCCGAGTCGGTCACGCCGATGCGGCAACCGGGATCCTTCTCGGCTCCGGCGGCGCGGCGCTGGTTCTTGCATCGGCGGGTCTCGCGGTGGGAGGCGCCGTAGCGGACGGGAGCTGGTTGTGGTGTCGAGCGCCGGTGTCACGGCGGACGCTCGCTTCAGCGCTCCTGGGCGGCGGGGGAGCCGTGGCGATTCCGACAGCGTTCCTCGCGGTGCTCCTCGCATGGGTCGCCCGACCTTCTGCGCTCGGTACGGTCGCTGCTGGGCTCGCGACCCTCGTCGCCGGTTGGGCGTGCGCTGTGACCGCCGGGGCGATTGTCCCGTGGCGCCGGGAGGGTGTGTTCGACCAGTCGGCATCGTTCGCGGCGTTCACGGTCACGGCGGGGCTCGCCACGGTCGCGGTCTCCCGTGCGGCGACCGCCGCGAGTCACGCGAACCTGCCGCCCGCGATCGCGGGCGCCGCAGTGCTCACGCTCGTACTGCTCATGTCGGCGCTCGCGCTCGCGCATACCCTCCGCGAGATGGCGTGATGCTCTCACTCGACGACAGGGTGGTGCTCGCGCCAGGGGTCTCACTCGACTTCAGTGGCGCCCTGGTGGACTCGGCGCGCGGAGCGCGCTACCCGATCAACGAGGCTGCGTTCGCCCTTCTCGCGCGCCACGGACGGCTCGGTGATCGTGCCGTCGAGCTGGTCGCGCGGTGGGGGATCACACCCGAGCGGACGCGCGCGGACGTGCTCACATTCGGCTGGGAGCTCAATCGGGCGCTTCTCGCGAACATCGAGCCAGGTCACGGTCGACTACGACGCGCTCTCGCAACCGGGCTCCTCGCGCTCCGGCTCCTGCCCGCAGGGGCGCTGCCACCCGCGATCGCGCGGCGACGTGTCATCGACACGCGTTCGGTGATGCGCGCGCTGTCCACAACGGCGGCCGCGCTAGCGCCGCGTGGTGCCGCCGTCGCGCTCGTCGTCGCGCTCGTTGGTCTCCACGCCGTCGCCGTCGTCGGAGCCGGCCACGCAGCGGCGCTCGGCGCGGTCGCGCTTGGTGCGGCGACCGGTGCGGGTCTCGTGGCGCACGAGGCAGCGCATGCGATCGCTCTCCGCGGCATCCCGGCGGCGATCGTGACCCGTCGCCTCGCAACGTTCGTCCTGCATCCGCCGCTCGTGGGGCGGCGGGCGGTGTGCGTAGCGCTCGCGGGTCCGGCGGCGCCCGCAGCCGGAGCGGCGATCGTCGCCTCGGTCGCGCTCGGTCGGGGGTCGGTACTGCTCGCGTTCCTCGCCTGCCCGCTCGCGGGACACGGGCTGGGGGCCACGGTCGCCGGAAGCGATGGAAGGGCGGCATGCGGCCTCGACTGTTGAGAGCGTTTCTCGTCGGCACCGGTGCGACGGGGCTTGCCGCCTATACGGGTGCTGCGGCGATCGGGCTGGCGCTCGCGGCGGCCGGCGACGAGGCGCGGACGGCGGTTGTGGGGCTCGTCGTGCTCGAGATCGATCGTGGCGCCACCGGGACGGTCACGACGTTCGGGCCGGGTCTCGCGGTCGTGGGTCTCGCCGGTGGTGCGCTGAACGCTGTCGTGGCCATGCTCCTCGCGCGCCGCCGTTCGCGCGGCGCGGCGGCGACCCTCAGCGGACGTACGTCTTCGCGGCGTTCGAGAACCCCTTGAACTGGGCTGCAGAGGTCTTTCCGGGAAGCTTCTCGACCGTCATGCTGCCATCCTTGTTCACCTGGAGCGCGAGCAGGCCCACTACGGCGGAGTCGGGCTTGAGCCTGTAGCCGCGGGTGGGGGCGTGCTCGTCCATCGGTGAGCCATCGGGCTTCACCGCGGTGAACTCGACGAGTTCGATCACGGTTGGTTTCGTCGACGACGTGATCTTGGCGGGGTCGACGTTCTTCTTGCTCATCAACTGGCACGGGCAGCCCTTCCAGTCTCCGATGCTGTAGACGAACGACCGATTGTCCACCTGGTGCGGTGCGAGCGCGAGGTGGGTGTCCCAGTACCCGCGGTGTGCGGCCCCCGGGGCTGCAAATCCCACATCGGAGCCCCGGCCGGAGTTGCCCATCGCGCCGTTCGTGCCCTTCACGTACCAGACGCCGCGGGCCGTTCCCGCCTTGTCCCAGTTGAACGTGCCGCCGCGTGGCGCGCTCGTCCGGAGCGACTTCGCCTCGAGCTGCGCGCGCACCGCCGCGGGGAAGTAGCCGAATGGGCTCGCGGTGTAGGGCTTCCAGCCCTCGAACTGGCTGTACGACGCGGAGTTCGCGACCTGCGGCTTGAGCTTCCCGTCGAACGTCGAGAAGTCGAAGTTCGGATTGGCGGAATCGTCCGCGATCACCTCGCCGGTCTTGATCGCGACGGCGCCTGACCAGATGCCGGTGGCGTCGAGAGTCGACCTTGCGGCCTTCGCGACCGCCCCCTGGAGGGCGCCGACATGGATGAACACCGAGTAGAGGTCGCACGAGTGCTGGATCACGACGCGGTGGTCGGGGTACGGGTAGCCGTTGTTCTTCTGGAAGTCTTCCACCAGTACGACGCGGCCCGCTGCAGGCGAGGCGATCAGATACGTCCCCGCCGGCTGGCGTTCGTCGCCGCGTTCGGGGTAGAAGACGTAGATGTGGTCGACCGGCGTGACGTGGTCGCCGTACATGCGCCCGAGAGGCTCGACGTAGTCGATCCTCGACAGGTCCGTCAGCGCTGCGCTGTACGACCGGATCTTGGACGCGGGGTCGCATGCAGGCGCCTTGAGTGCGACCGCGAGCGTCACGGTGCCACCCGTGGTCTCGGATTGAGAGGTCTTGGGCTCAGCGGCTCGCGTCCAGACGAGCTTTCCTGCGGCGCCCTTGACGCACGTGAGCGCGCCGCCCTCAAGTTTCGCACCCTGTGGCGCGCATGCCTTGCCGAGCTTCGTCTTGAGCGCAGCCATCTCCGCCGCGCTCAGCCCCGCACCGCCTCCGCCGCCTCCGCCGCCTCCACTCGTCGCACCGGCGCTGCTGCTGGTGCCGCCT
>CAYXAS010000064.1:1109-10596 GCA_964461665.1 uncultured Gaiellales bacterium | reverse complement strand
CCGGGTTGTCGTAGTCGAGCACCCGTGCCTGCGCCCCGCGGATCTCCCCGGCGGCGGTGCGGTACTCGACGTTGACGCCGTCCACGAGCAGCCGGTGGAAGGCGCGGTTTCGCTGGATCAGCTCGGCCCCTTCGACCTGGGTGAGCTTGTCGAACGCGTTGTCGAGGGCCTCGTCGGGGAGCGTCGGGTTGAGCCGCGCGAGTGCGGCGCGCAGCCTTCGTGGGAGCACCGTCTGCCCGAGGTTGTCCCGCTCGGCGGTGAGCGTCCCGGGCTCGAGGTTCGGGCTGTCGCCGATGTCCCAGCCGGCCTCTTCCAGCCAGCCGAGCGCGGCCTGCTCGACCTCGGATTCGGAGAACGACGTCACGTGGAGCCCGCCGCCATGTCCGGTTCATGGCTGACCGCCTCCGGGTTGTCCCGATCTGCTGTCCAGCGAGCGGGGTTTTCTTGGATGTACTGGCGGATGCGGCTCAGGGAAGCCTCGTCACGGACGATGTGCTCGTAGTAGTTGCGCTGCCATAGTCGCCCACGGAAGGGCGGCCACCCGGACCGTGTGATGCCACGCGTGTACCGGACGGTTGTCGAGGAGTTGAACGCACCCACCACATCCCCGAGTGTCACCGGTGCATCATCCATTCCCGTACGGGCAACCCTTGTGGTTGCCCGTACGCCTGCCCCTACGGTTGTTGTGGGGATCATCCCGGTGGTTTCGGCCCGGGCAGGCACAAGGCCTGCCCCTACGGTTGCCCCTTGGCCTGCCCGTACGAGTCCGGGCGGACGGATGACGATAATCCCGTGCAGGTGGTTGGGCATGAGGACGAACGCGTCCAGTTCGATCGCGGGGAACCGCCCGGGGAGGGCCTCCCATTCGGCCACCACCAGTCGCCCCGCGTCGTTCGGGCGCATCTCCGCGTCTACCACCGCACCGAACAGGCACGCGCGGTCGTGTGCGCAGACGGTCACGAAGTAGGCGTCGGCCTGCGCGTAGTCATGACCTCGTAGCCGCATCGAGCGGCGGCGGTGTTCGCTCCGGTCGAACATGCTCACGTCGCCCGCTCGAGGAACCCTTCGGCGTCGTCCACCCGCAGCTCGCCGGAGACCAGCCGGGGGAGCAGCGTGTCGCGGAGCGCGGCGAGGGTGCGGGATTCGGCGGCCAGCACGCCAGCACGGTCTAGTTGTAGTGCTGGGCCAGCGACGTTGGTGAACTGCCCCACGATCACAGCCGGAGGGCACGCGAACTGGAACCCGGGAACAGCATCTTTCGAGAGGTGCAGGACGGTGGTTCCTGTCGTGTGCGCGTAGGCATGTGCTGCGAAGTCGCCGGTTCCCGTCAGCAAGTAGAGAAACCCTGTCGTGAGTCGCGCATCAACAGCGCGGATGATGAGCGTGTCAAGCGAAGCGACGAGCGTCTTGTGCTCTGAGGCGGGTTGCACGATCGCGGGGCGCCCAACAACCTCTGCGGCCTGCGTAACATCGGTGCAGGCGATCACAAGTTCACCCGGGCGAACGACCTGCTCGGGCTTGTACGTCCCGGTGAAAGGTTTGAGGCCATCCGGCCGATAACCGCCTCCGCGAGCGAAGGACTTGAGGGTGACCAATGCGGTGTCGGAGTCCGCGAGCTCGTCGCTCTTGTACGACCGTCCCTTCACCACATGAATCAGCGACCCGAGGGCGCTGACATCCCACCCCTCGGGGATCGGGCCGAGCTCGGAGTCGACGAAGCGGTCGGGGAAGAGGTCTGCGACGTGCTGCGGCAGGCCGGGGTCGCGGCCCTCCGCCTTTGCACGGACCGGGTCGAAGTCCACGAACCACGACTGGAACAGCGCCCGCGCGATCGCCTCCAGCGTCACCGCCATCCGTCGGTTCAGCTCGATCCTGTCGTCCAGCGTCCCGAGAATGTGTGCGATCGCGCGCTGTTCCGCGAGCGGCGGCAAGGTGATGTGCATCCGCCGCTGGTCGGTCAGGCTCACGTATTCGGCCATGTCGGTCTGGCCCGCCACGCCCTTGAACTGAACGAAGAACTCGCGGCCAAACATCCAGTAATAGAGGAAGCGAGGCTCGATCACACTGCCAGAGCCAGCACGCCAAAAGCAGAGCTGCGGCGAGTAGACGAACCGAGGCGTTCCCGGACGGACGAAGGCGAACCGTCCTACCGTTCCCTTCGAGGTGAACACCACATCGCCGGGCTCGCTCAACTTGTTGCCGACGCGCGCGAGATTCCCCTCCGGGAAGCAGTCAGCGCCGTCGAATCGTAAACCGCCGTTGACGTTTCCGGCGCGAGCGAACGGCAGGCCGTGTCCACCGAGTTCATCGATCTTCGCGCGGTATCCATCGCCAATGATGAGGAGTCCAGCCTCGAGCAACTTGCTGACCTCGTGCTTCCGCCACTCACCCACCATGACCGAACTCCGCCCTGCCGCGCCGCGTGAATCTGCGGCGTACGCTCGCGCCCCTCACAGCGGCTCCGTCCCTTCGTTCAGGATCGCGAGGTACCGCGTGTACGCGAACACGCGCTTGCGTGCCGTGGTCGGGCGGCCCGCTCACGCTTGCGTCTCTTCTGGCTCCTCGAACAGCCGCAGGTACGGATCGAACCGGAAACGTCGGTTGCGGGCGTAGCCGGTGATCTCGCGCAGGAGGCCGACCTCGACCAGGCGATTCACGAGGTTGTTGGCACCGGCGGGGGTCACGCCGAGCCAGTCACGCACGGTCTGCACCTTCACGACCGGATGGTCGAACAGGCGGTCCATGATGAGGTGCCCGTTGGCTGCCGCCCGGCCGAGCTCCCGTGTGATGCGGGCACGGTAGTCCTCGCGCATCGTGAGGATCGAGGCAGCTGTCCGCGTCGCCTCGCGGCTCACGTCGGTGACGCCGCGCAGGAAGAACGCGAGCCAGCCCTCCCAGTCGCCTGCGTCGCGTACGGCCTGGAGGCGGTTGTAGTACTCGGCGCGTTCGCGCTTGAAGAAGTGGGAGAGATAGAGCACGGGACGGCTGAGGAGCCCCTTCTCCATCAGCAGGAACGTGATCAGCAGCCGCCCGACGCGGCCGTTCCCATCGAGGAACGGGTGGATCGTCTCGAACTGCGCGTGCGCGAGGCCCACCTGCACGAGTCGCGGCGGCGCGTCGTCGCCATGCAGGAAGCGTTCCAACTCCCCCAGCGCCCGGGACAGCTCGTGCGGTGGTGGCGGCACGAACGTCGCAGTCCGAAGCGTGCAGCCCGCCGGCCCGATCCAGTTCTGGGTGCGCCTGAACTCGCCGGGTGTCAGGCGGCCGCCACGCACCCCGTGCATCAGCTCGGCATGGATCTCGCGGATCAGCCTCGTCGACACCGGCAACTGGTCCAGGCGCGCGAGGCCGTGCTTCATCGCCCGCACGTAGTTGATGACCTCGGCGACGTCCGCGGGGGCGTCGGGGTCGTACAGTTGCGCCTCGGCCGCCAGGAGGTGCTGCAGCGAGCTCTGGATGCCTTCGATCTGGCTTGACAGCACCGCCTCCTTGCGCACGTACATGAGCACGAACAGGTCGGGGTTCGGCAGCGTCAGGACTGCCCCGTCGAGGCGGCCCAGGGCGTAGTCCGCGTTCGAGAGCGCCTCCCGCAGGTCCGCGTCCAGGTCGAGCGGTGGAGACGGCGGGAGTGGGGCAGGCAGAAAGGCCCGATACCCGCTCGCCTGCGTGACGTAGCGGCCGGCGCGGTGGCGCATGTTCTCGTCTGCGACGCTCATGGCCCCGCCCACGATACATAATCAACGTGGCGCATATCATGCAGCGAGACCGGCGCTATGATCAACGTTGCGGATCCGACCCGAGCCCGAGCTCACGCAGGATCGCCTCGATCTCCGCGTCGAGCTTGCGGACCTCCGCCTGCTGGGCGCGGAGCGTTGCGGCGAGCCGGGTCATCTTCTCGGCGAACGGTTCGCCGTCGTCTTCGACCACCTCCGCCCCGACGTACCGGCCCGGGGTGAGCACGTGGCCGTGCTTCCGCACCTCCTCGAAGGTCGCGCTCTTGCAGAACCCCGGGATGTCCTCTTACCGCAAGGCCCGGGCGGGCACAACGCCCGCCCCTACGGTTGTTCCGGGGGTTTCTCCGGGGGTTTCGGCCCGGGCGGGCACAAGGCCCGCCCCTACCCCGGTCGCGCGTGCGATGGGTTCGTCCTCGGCGCGCCAGGCGTGGTAGGTGTCGGCGATCCGGGCGAGATCCGCGTCCGTGAGCTCGCGGTGGGTGCGATCGATCATGCGGCCGAGCTTGCGGGCGTCGATGAACAGGATCTCGCCGCGTCGGTCGCGGAGCTTTCCCGCACCTCGGTCGCGGGCGACGAACCAGAGGCAGACCGGGATCTGCGTCGTATAGAAGAGCTGGCCGGGGAGCGCGACCATGCAGTCCACGAGGTCGGCCTCGATCAGGTTCTTGCGGATCTCGCCCTCGCCCGACTGGCTGGATGACATGGAGCCGTTCGCCAGCACGAACCCGGCAACACCTCTGGGAGCGAGGTGGTGCACCATGTGCTGCACCCAGGCGAAGTTGGCGTTCCCGACCGGCGGGTCACCGTACCGCCAGCGCCTGTCACCACGCAGCCGCTCGCCACCCCAGTTGGAGATGTTGAACGGCGGATTCGCGAGAATGAAGTCCGCCTTCAGATCGGGATGGAGGTCGTTGTGGAAGGTGTCGCCGGACGCGATCTGCCCGTCGATCCCCCGGATCGCGAGATTCATCTTCGAAAGACGCCACGTCGTGTAGTTCAACTCCTGGCCATAGACCGAGATCGGTGCCTTGCCGATGGCGGCGCCCCCTCCGCCGGAGTGCGCGCGGATGAACTCGAGCGACTGCACGAACATCCCGGCGGAGCCGCAGCACGGGTCATAGACACGGCCACGGTAGGGCTCGAGCATCTCGACGAGCAGCCGCACCACGCAGCGCGGTGTATAGAACTCCCCGCCCTCGGCGCTCGCAAACCGCGAGAGGAAGTACTCGTAGACGCGCCCGAGCACGTCCCGGGCGCGGCTCGCCTCGTCACCCACCCTGATGCTGCCGACCGTGTCGAGCAGCGAGCCGAGCCGCGTCTTGTCGAGCGTCGGGCGCCCGTAGTCCTTCGGCAGTACCCCCTTGAGCGCAGTGTTGTCGCGCTCGATCCCCGCCATCGCGTCATCGATGAGCGTCCCGATCTCGGGCCGACGGGCCGAGTGTTGCAGGTGCGCCCAACGTGCCTCGGGCGGCACCCAGAAAACGCTCTCGGCGCGGTACTCGTCGGGATCCTCCGGGTCGGCATGTCCGCCTGCCGCCTGCTCGGCGACCAGCGCCGCGTGGCGCTCCTCGAACGCGTCCGAGATGTACTTGAGGAAGATCAGCCCGAGGACGACGTGCTTGTACTCGGCCGCATCCATGTTGCCGCGAAGCGCGTCGGCCATCTTCCACCACTTGGCCTCGTGGTGGTCACCGGGGTCGTCGGCGCCGCTCGCCACGCCTCCTCGCTTTCGGGCCATCAATCCTCGCTTTCTCCCGCCGCCGACGTCTCTGAGGACCGGCTCCGCGTGCCGTCGGGCAACGGGGCATCCGGATACTACAAATGGCACCCGTAACGGTCGAGGTTCACGACGCGGCCGGCTGGTGCTCTCACGCGCGGCGGCGGCCCGCGAGCGCGAGCGCGCAGAGTGCGGCGATCGCGAGGAATGCGCTGAGCGCGAGATACGGGATCGTTGCGAACCCGAGCGCGCGGAACCAGATCACATGGCAGAGCGACCCCTCGGAGCAGATCGCGCTCTGGTCGGGGAACCACTCGAACTGGTAGTGGTAGACAGCGACCGCCGCGCCCGCGAGCGACAGTACGAACCCGGCGGCGGCGACACGCGCGCCCGGTCGGAGCGCGGCGAAGAGCAGGAGCGGCACGAGGGGGTACATCGCCGCCCGCTGCGCCCAGCAGAGCGGGCACGGCTCGTACTCGGCGACCTCGCTGAACCAGAGGCTCCCGCCTGTGGCGAGCAGCGCGATCCCGGACGCGAGCCAGAGCTCCAGCCCGTCGAGGGCGGTCGCGAGTCTCAGCAGGCGGCCTCGTCCGCGTCGCCGGCCAACCACCGCGGCGAGCGCGACGGCAGCGAGCGTGAGCGCGACACACGAGCCGAGCGCGAAGAAGTACTGGAGCGCCTCGGTCATCCCGTGAGACCCCGCCCGTGACTGCGGAGTCCGGTGGCCGTGCCGCTCAGCACCGCCTGATCCTGCCGCCCCGGGGCTATCCGCCGAGCGCGTCGTCGAGGATCGGGCGGAACGACTCGACCGCGAACGACGGCACCTGCACCGCGTACGGCTCCCCGTTGCCGACCTGCACGAAGAACCACGGTGTCCCGGGGACCTCGCGCGTCGCGGCCTCCGCCGCCATCTCCTCACTCTGCGCGGTGATGTCCGCACCGTCCGCCTCCGCCGCGATCGCCGCAGGGTCCAGTCCCAGCGCGGTTGCGATCTCCGCGAGCAGCGTCTCGGTGACCCAGCCCGAGTTCTCGCCACCCTGGCGAGCGTAGAGCTCCTCGGCGAACTGGAACAGCTTCCCGTGCTTCCCGGCCGCGAGCGCATGGCGGAGCGAGATCTCCGAGTCGATCCCGAGGAACGCGAGCCCCACGAAGCGCACCTTCACCTTGCCGGTCGCGACGTACTCCTCGACGAGGTTCCGGAACCCCTCGTCCTGATAGCGCTTGCAAACCGGGCACTGGAGATCCTCAAACTGGATGAGCGTCACGGTGGCCGCGGGGTCACCGAGGGTCACGCCCCCCTGCGGAATGTCGGCGAGATAGCCGGAGCGGGTCGCGTCGACTGGCGTCTTCTCCTCGTCGCAGCCCGCGAGCGCGAACGCGCCAACGGCGAGCGCGACTCCCACGACCGCCGTCACAGCGATCGCTGCAAGCAGCTTCCTGTTGCCGCCCATCCGTGCTCCTCGGTCACTCATTCGCAGAAATATGCCGGAACGGGCGGCGTCGCACGACGGGTGTCGCACGGACGACGGTGCGGACGTCAGCGAGCGGCGTCGGTTGCGAGCGCGGCGAGTGTCCGTCCGACGAGCGGGGCGAACTTGAACCCATGACCCGAACAGGCCGAACCGACCACGACGCGGCCATGCCGTTCGAGCACGAACCCCTCATCCGCAGTGTTCGTGTACAGACAGGTTTCGGTGCCGATCATCTCGCCTGCATCGCGATAGCGGCCGCGCGCCCAGGCAGCCGCCCAGTCGGCGATCGCGCCGTCGGGCGCAGGGTCGTCGTCAGGGTCGGTGAACGGGCCTCCATGGTGGAGACCCGCCTTCAGCCCCACCCCCGGAGTGGCGAGCGCGAACCCAGCCTGCCCACTGCGCCGGAGCCCCGCATCGCCGGCGAGTGGGACGCGCGCATAGTCGATCAGCGCGGGCAACGACTCGGCGTCGGGGAGCTCTAGATGGCAGACGGTCTCGCGTGTCGGGACGACCGGGAGCGTGATCCCGGCGGTCGCGAGCAGCGTCGACGACCATGCGCCACCGGTGACGACGACCGCCCGCGCGACGACGGACCCGATGCTCGTCTCAAGGACGACCCGGTTCCGCTCGGGCGCGATCGACCGCACGAGCGCCTGATCCCGGACCTCGGCTCCCGCATCGACTGCACCCGCGAGAAACGCGGCGCAGGCACGGTCCGCAAGCGCGATCCCCCCGTCGGGCTGATACAGCGCCAGTTCATCGGGGTCGAGCAGCAGCGGCCAGCGGCGCATCACCTCGCGCCCGTCGAGCCGTTCGTGCTGGACGCCGCACGCTGCGGCCACCCGTGCGTTCTCGGCCGCCCCCGGGCCGATGTCGAGCGCCCCGGTCGGCAGGATCAGCCGCTCACCACACGCCGCCTCGAGCCTGCGCCACCCCTCCAGCGAGTTGACGGCCATCCGGACGAACCGTTCGTCCGGATAGTTGAGCCGGAAGATCCGGGAGCCGCCATGGCTCGAGCCGCGGTTGTGCGGGATCGCGAACTGCTCGAGCAGGAGCACGCCGCGACCGCCGGTCGCGAGTGCGTGCGCGGTCGCGACGCCCGCCACCCCCGCGCCGACGACGACGACGTCGGCGTCGCGTGCCATCGGCCGATCCTAGTTCTCGTCGTGCCGCGAGCGGTGCGTCAGGCCTTGCGCGTCTTCGCGGCGCCTGCTGCCGCGCGGCTGAGTGCCTGATACGCCCGTGCGATCGCTTCACGATCGCCGCCCTGCTCGGCGGTCGACACATCGCGGAGCCGCTGCGCGACCGAGACGTCGAGCCGCTCGCGGCCGTACGCCATCTGGTCCTCGCCGATCCCGACCCGGCGCGCAAGCTCTCGCAGCACCTGCAGTGAGGGGATGCGCTCGCCGCGCTCGATGCGGGAGATGTAGGCCGCCGAGCAGCCGGGGAACGCGAGTTCCCGCTGGCTGATCTGTGCCGCCTCGCGGGCGGTGTACAGCCGCTTACCGACCTCGATCGGGTCGTCGTAATGCGGTGTCCGTGCGCGCTTCAGTGTCATTGCCATGCCTCGTTTTTCACCTTTGGTGGAGAGAAGGGGCTACGGGTGTCAAGCATGCTCCCCGGAAATCCCTCACGAGATCAGCATGTACGACGGCGGTATCATAGCACAGAACCGCGTGTCTGAGAAGGGACAACCGTCGCCATCTACGCGGTTACATCCGCGAATACATCTTCCGGGGGATGGACACCGCCGCCCCGCTGGGCTGCAATCGTCCGCATGAGCGCGTACACATCCGCCACCACCACGGTGCGGCTCACCGACCGGCAGCGAGTGGTGGTTGCGCTGATCGCTGCCGGGTGCTCGAACGAGGAGATCGGCGAGCGGCTCGGGATCTCGGGCCGCACGGCGAAGGCGCACAGCGATGTCCTCCGGCAGAAGCTCGGAGTGTCTCGTCGTCGCCTGATCCCTGGCGCCTACCGACGGCTCACCGGGGACGACCCGTACGCCGATGACTGCGTCGAGCACACACGCCGGGACGACTGACGGCAGCGTCTCCCGTGGCCGCCTCGCGCGGCCCGGGAGGCGCCCCGGCACGCCCGAGCGAGGTGTCGTAGGCTCCCTACCGGTGTCGCACGACGAGGCGCAGCGCCCTCGGATCCGCCGCCGTCGCATCGTCGAGCGGCCCCGTCTCCTGCGCGCGCTCGACGTCTCCGCGGCCCAGGTACGGGTTCTCGTTGCGGGTCCGGGTTACGGGAAGACGACGTTGCTCGAACAATGGTCGGAGCGCGGCGGAGCACGGTGCGGCTGGGTTCGCGCGCGCCGGTCGGCGGCCGACGTTGCGGTCACCGCACGCTCGGTCGCCGCGGCGACGGCAACCTTGGTCGAGGGGGCGGGCCGCAGGATGCTCGAGCGGCTCGCGGTGACGGAGGATCCCGAACGCGAGGCGGTTCTCCTCGCGGAGATGCTCGCCGCCGATCTCGGTGGCTGGCCGGACGACGTCTGTCTCGTGATCGATGACTACCACCATCTCGCCGGGTCAGCGGCGGAAGTCTTCGTCGAGACG
>CAYXAS010000064.1:0-1099 GCA_964461665.1 uncultured Gaiellales bacterium | reverse complement strand
CACGAGATCGATCCGCCCGTCGGCGAGAACCTCGGCCGCCTCGTCTTCGTCGAGACGCTCGTGTTGCGGTCACCGGTGCGCCTCGTGATCGCGAGTCGTGTCAGGCCCAGTTGGGTGACAGGCCGCGCGATCCTCTACGGCGACATCCTCGAGATCTCGCAGACCGCACTCGCATTCACCGAGGACGAGGCGGCCGAGGTTCTCGCCGACGGGCGGATCGATCTCGTGTCGGGTCTGCTTGCGCTCGCGCACGGCTGGCCCGCGGTGATCGGGATCGCGGGGATGGCGCCGGAGGCGCCCGAGGTCGAGGCGGTCGTCCCTGAGACGCTGTACGCGTTCTTCGCGGAAGAGCTCTATCGCGGTCTCGACCCGGAGGTCGCGTCGGCGCTCGTGGTGCTCGCGGCGGTTCCAGTCGTCGATCGCGCACTTGCCGCCCGACTCCTCGGCGAGGACCGCGCCCGGCGGGTCTGCGCTCGCGCGCTCGCGCTCGGGATCATCGACGAGCGCGACGGCCGGCTCGATCTCCACCCGCTCGCGGCCGGCTTCCTCGCGGAGCGGGAACTGGCGGGTCATCGCGTCGAGGTGGAGGAGGGAGCGGCCACCGCGCTTGCGTACTACCGGGAGCGGCGCGAATGGGACGCTGCCTTCGACCTCATCCGTGCGCGCGGGACGCTCGATGGGGAGTTCGACGGTCTCGTGGTCGCGGCACTCGACGACACGATCTTTGCGGGCCGGATCCAGACACTTGAGGAGTGGCTCGCGTACGCCCGCGCCAGAGGCCTCTCCTCTCCCGGGCTACGCCTCGTCGAGGCCGAATCGCACCTCCGGCGCGGTAGGCATCTGAGCGCACTGACGCTCGCACGGGCGGACACGCTCGGGACCCCGACAGATCGGGCGACCACCTTCCGAATGCTGCTCGCAGGCGCGCGCGCGGCCCACATCGGGTCGGACGAGGAGCAGGCGCTCGACCTGTACGGGCGGGCGCTCGACCTCTCGGTCGGCGACGGCGAGCGACGTGACGCACGGCTCGGGCAGCTGATGTGTCTAGGTGTATGTCCCAGGGAGGTTGTTGACGCGCTGTAGTGGGGTGAGGCCTGCG
>CAYXAS010000063.1:0-10640 GCA_964461665.1 uncultured Gaiellales bacterium | reverse complement strand
CGGACGCGATCAGGCGTCTCGAAGGTGTGTGGTTAGTCCAGCTAGGCGAATCGACTGATCGCAAACCGGCCGAGCGACGCGGGGCGCTCACCGCGCACCAGAGTCGCGATCGCATCCCCCGTCGCTGGCGCGAGGGTCACGCCGAGCATCCCGTGCCCCGTCGCTACGAACAGGCCGTCCGCACCAGGGACCTCCCCGATGAACGGCAGGCTGTCGGGCGTCGCAGGCCGAAGACCGGCCCACCCGTCACCACCGCGCGACGCCGATGCAGGGATGGCCGGGAGGTAGCGCCGCGCCTCGGCCACGAGTTGCGATGCCCTGCGCGCGCTCGGGCGCGCATCGGGTGCGCCGAGCTCGAAGAACCCGGCCAGACGGACGCCACGCGCCAGCGGGCTCACGCCCACCTTCACCTCGCAGAGGTAGATCGGGAGCTGCGGAGCGGGATCCGGCGAGGCGATGGTGACCGCATAGCCCTTGCCGCCGACGACGGGGAGGCGTAGTCCGAACGGGCGGACGAGGCCGACGGTCCCGAGCGCAGCCGCCACCACGACCGCGTCGGCCTCCACGGCATCGCCGTCCGCGAGCGCGACACGCCACCCGCGCGTCGTGTGCGAGACCGACGCGACATCGGCACCGGACCGAATCGTGACCCCCGACGCAGCGAGGTACGCAACGAGACCGTGGACGAGCGAAAGCGGGTCGACGTGTCGATCGTCCGCCGCATGGATCGCCGCGCCCACCGTGTCCGACAGCGCAGGTTCGAGCGCACGCGCCTCCTCCCCAGACAGGTGCGTCAGCCGACCCGCGAACCCGATCCGGCGGAGCTCATGAACGGTGTCGTCGAACCAGTGAAGACCGGCGCGGTCCCGAGCGACCGCGAGCAGACCCGCGCGGTGCTCCTCAAAGCCGACACCGGCCGCGGCCATCCGGTCGAGAGCGGCGAAGGTGGCGGACGAGAGGATGTGGAGCGCCTCGACCCCGGCCGCAAACCGCGCAGCGCTGCTCGCGCGCGCGAAGCCCACCAGCCACCGGACGAGGGTTGGATCGAGCCTCGGCCGGATCACAAGGGCGCCGCGCGGGTCGAATGCGTGCCGCAGCCCCTGGCGCAACATCCCGGGCGCCGCGAGTGGCGTCGAGAGCGCGGGTGTTACCCAGCCTGCGTTTCCCTCCGAAGCGCCAGCAGCGGGCCGGTCACGTTCGAGGACGGTTACGTCGTGACCGTCGCGCACGAGCGAGAACGCGCACGCAAGCCCCACCACCCCGCCCCCCACGACCGCGACGCGCATCAGGCGATCCTACGTCGTAGGCCCGGTCAGTTCACCGGGGTCGGCGGCTGGTCACCCCGGAGAACCGCGATCGCGTTGCGCGCAGCGAGGAGGCCCATGGCGGTCCGCGTCTCGATCGTCGCCGAACCCAGATGCGGGATGACGACGACGTTCTCGAGCGTGAGGAGATCCCGGTGTACCTCGGGCTCGCGCTCGAACACATCGAGCCCCGCCCCGGCAATCACCCCGTCGCGCAACGCCTCGCCGAGCGCGGCCTCGTCCACGACCGGCCCTCGCGTGGTGTTGACGAGGTAGGCCGTCGGCTTCATGGTCCGGAGGCGATCCGCGTCCACGAGATGGCGGGTTCGGGCGCTCAGAGGGCAGTGAAGTGAGACGACGTCGGCGGTCGCGAACAGCTCGTCGAGCGGTAGGAACCGTGCTCCAAGTTCCGCCTCCAGCTCCTCCGGGCCCCGTCGACGCCCCGTGTAGGCGATCTCCATCCCGAACGCTTTCGCGCGGCGCGCTGTTGCCGCCCCGATCTGCCCCAGCCCGACGATCCCCAGCGTCTTCCCCTGGATCCCGCTCCCGAGCATGAAGAACATGTTCCAGTTCCACGGGTGCTCGGCCCGGATCAGACGCTCACCCTCACCGAGCCGTCGGGTCGCCATCAGGATGAGTGCGAATGCGATGTCCGCCGTCGCTTCCGTCAGGACCCCCGGCGTGTTCGTGAACCGCACCCCACGCGCCGTGAGCGCGGGCACGTCCACGTTGTCGTATCCGACCGCGACGTTCGCGACGACGCGTAATCTCGGACCCGCCGCATCGAGCAACGCGTCGTTGACGCGGTCGTGGAGCAACGTCACCACGGCGTCCGCGCCCGCAACTGCCGAGTGGAGCTCGTCGGTCGTCAGCGGGCGATCGACATCGCTCACCCAGAGGTCACCGGCCCCGCGCAGAAGGTCGAGCGCCGGCTCCGGGATCCTCCGCGTGACGACGAGGCGCGGTTCGCTCATCCTCGCGCCAGGAAGTCGCCGACGATCCCGAGCGCCTCACGGAGGTTCTCCTGCGAGTTCGCGTACGAGACACGCATGTACCCCTCGCCGTGCTCACCGAACGCCGTCCCCGCCAGCATCGCGACCCCCGTCTCTTCGAGGAGCCGGTTCTGCAGGTCGCGAGCCAACAGACCCGTCCCGCTGATGTTCGGGAATGCGTAGAACGCGCCGGCCGGCTCGATGCACGAGACACCCGGAAGCGCGTTGAGTCCGTCCACGATGAGGCGCCGTCTGACGCGGAACTCCCGCATCATCGCCTCGACCTCGTCCCACGGACCGGTCAGCGCTGCCACCCCTGCGAGTTGGGTGGCGGGTGCGGTACACGAGTGGCAGTTGATGAAGAGGCGAGTCAGCGGCTCGACGAGCGCGTCAGGGACAGCCGCGTAGCCGAGCCGCCACCCCGTCATCGCGAACGTCTTGGAGAACCCCTCGAGCAGGATCGTGCGGTCGAGAAGACCCTGCCGCGTCGCGATCGAGTGATGCTCGCCCTCGTAGACCATCTCCGAGTAGACCTCGTCGGAGAGGATCCAGCAGTCGTGCCCGGCCAAAACATCGGCGAGTTCGTCCACGACGTCTCCGGGCACGACTCCGCCGGTCGGGTTCGCGGGGGAGTTCAGGATCACGAGCCGCGTGCGGTCGGTGAGCCGGTCGGCGATGTCCTGCGCGGTGAACGCGAACCCGCGCTCCTCGGACAGCGGGAGCGGCACCGGGGTCGCGCCAGCCCACCTGATCACCGACTCGTAGATCGGGAACCCCGGATTTGGATAGATGACCTCGTCGCCCGGATTGCACGTCGCGAGCACCCCGAAGAAGAGGAACGGCTTCGCGCCGGGGGTGACCAGCACGGACGAGGACTTCACCGTGATGCCGCGGGTGCGCGAGAGATAGTCGGCCGCCGCCTCGCGCAACGCGGGGATCCCCGGCGCCGGGCAGTAGTGCGTCTGGCCGTCACGGAGCGCCTTCGCGGCCGCCTCGACGACGTGTGCTGGGGTATCGAAGTCCGGCTCCCCGATCTGCAGGTGGATGATCCGGCGCCCCTCCGCCTCGAGCGACTTCGCCCGAGCGAGCACCTCGAAAGCCGTCTCCGTGCCGAGCCTGCCGAGGCTCTCCGCGATCGCGTTCATCTCTCCTCCGTTGTCGTCACCAGGTCGGTCAGCTGAGGAAGCGCCTCTGCAAGAAGCGTTGCGACATCCGCGACCCGCAGGTCGGCGCCAATCTGCTTCATCCCATCATCGAGCATCACCGTGCAGAACGGGCACGCAACGGCGAGCGTGGTCGCGCCCGAAGCAGCCGCCTCACGCGCCCGCTCCTCGTTGATTGCGCCCGCGCGCTCCTCCATCCACATGTGCGCGCCGCCCGCGCCGCAGCAGAAGGTCTTCTTGCCGCTCCGGGCGAGCTCGAGCGGGCGCCCGATCTTCGCAACGAGTTCCCGTGGCGCAGCGAGCACGTCGTTGTGGCGGGCGAGGTAGCACGAGTCGTGATACGCGACCTGCTCCGTGCCCGCGACCGGTTCGAGCCGTCCCTCACGCACGAGATCAGCGAGAAGCTCCGTGTGATGGACGACCTCGTATCGCCCACCGAAGTCGGGGTACTCGTTGGAGAGGGTGTTGAAGCAGTGGGGGCACGAGGCGACGATCTTCGTAACCCCCGCGCCGTTCAACGTCTCGACGTTCTGGGTCGCGTAGCCCTGGTACGTGTACTCGTCACCCATGTGACGTGCTGGGTCGCCGGTGCAGGACTCGCGCGGACCGAGGATCGCGAAGTCCACACCCGCCGCCTGGAGCAGGCGTGCGGTCGATCGGGCGGTCTCACGCGCACGCTCGTCGAACGATGCGGCGCAGCCGACCCAGTACAGAACCTCGGGCGCAGGCTCGCCCGGCTCGAGGATCCGCACACCGAGCCCCTCGGTCCAGTCGGCGCGCTCGGTCTGGGGCTTGCCCCACGGGTTCGACGAGCGCTCCAGATCGCGCAGCATGGTTCCCGCCTCGGCAGGAAAACGCGATTCGACCATCACGAGGTTGCGGCGAAGATCGACGATGTGGTCGACGTGCTCGATCGCTACCGGACACTCCTGCACGCACGCGCCGCAGGTGACGCAGTCCCATACAACCTCCTCGGTGACCGCGTTCGGGACGAGCGCGGGGCCCTCGAACGGGGTGTCGGCGGCGCGGCTTGCGAGCAGATCAGCGCCCTGTGCGAGGAGCTGGTCGCGAAGCCCCATGATCAGGAGCTTCGGCGACAGCGCCTTCCCCGTCGCAAATGCAGGGCACACGTCCTGGCAGCGGCCGCACTCGGTGCAGGACATCGTGTCGAGCATCTGCTTCCAGGTCATGTCCGAAACGGTGGCGTTCCCGAACCGCAGCTGCGACTCGTCCTCGCCCTCGAAGGAGAGCGGCTCGAGGCGCCCGCGTGCCCGGGTGCGCGTGAACCAGACGTTCGGCCCCGCCGTCGCAATGTGCAGGTGCTTCGAGTACGGCAGGTACGAGAGGAAGCCGAGGATCAGCAGGACATGCACCCATACCGCGACCCGCTCGAGTGCTTCGAGCGCCCCACCCGGCACCGCGCGCGAGACGAGCTCGGCCAGCGGAGACCACGCGGCGGGCCACTCGTTCGCGCCGAGCCCGATCCGGCTCGCGTGCCAGAGGAGAAGCGTCGAGACGATCCCGGTGATCCACCCGAGGATCAGGTCCGCTTCACCGAGATGGCTCCCGTCGAACCGGCGCGGGCGCTGCACCTTGCGGATCCACACGGCCGCCGCGATTCCGACGAGGACGAGCACAACGAACACGTCAACCATTCCAAAGAACCAGCCCTGCTCACCGAGCCACGGGATCGACCAGTCCCCGTCCACCGCTCCGAGCATCGCCATGAGGATCGTCGGGCCGAGCACGACGAACCCCCAGAAGATGAACGCGTGCATCAGACCGGGCACGAGCCGCTGGAGCAACTTCCGCTGCCCCAGCACGATCTCCACCTCGTTGCGTACGCGCTTCGGGACGTCCCCGGAGCGGTCCGACGGGCGTCCGGCACGGACGAGGCGGACGAGATACAGCGCACGGCGCCCGAACGTCACCCCCGCGAGGGAGAGAACCGCGGCGAACGCGAGGCCGGAAACGAGCGTCACGCGCCCCGCACTCTCCGGATCTCCGCCGAGATTGCAGGGACGATCTCGTGGAGGTCGCCGATCACAGCGTAGTCGGCACCCTGCATGATCGGCGCCTCACGATCCTTGTTGACCGCGAGGATCCGCTTCGCACCCTTACAGCCCGCCATGTGCTGCGTGGCGCCCGAGATTCCACACGCGATGTACAGGTCAGGCGAGATCTTCGTCCCCGTCTGGCCCACCTGATCGGTGTGGGGCCGCCACCCGGCCATCGTGACAGCACGAGAGCATCCAACGGCGCCGCCGAGCAGCCCTGCGAGCTCCTCCACCCCGCCGAAACCCTCCGGTCCGCCGGCTCCGCGGCCGCAGGAAACGACAAGCTTCGCGTCTGCGAGCGAGACACCGCCGCTCGTCGCCTCGACCCGATCGACTACGCGGACCCGCGCGTCGAGATCGCTCACGATGGGGGTGAACCTCTGCACCGCTGGGTCGGCGCCACCGACCACTGTTGCGGCGACCGTGTGCGGTTGGACGGTAAGAAGCCTCGGGCTGCCGATCAGATCGGCCTCCTCGAACAGACTCCCGCCCCAGCGCACGCGAGTGACCCGGACAGAATCGCCCGCCACAGCCGCGACACAGTTCGCTGCGAGCGGCTGGTCGAGCCGCGCTGCGACCCGCGCGAGCACCTCGTTCCCGACGATCGATCCAGGAGCGACCACCGTCGTCGCGCCAGTTCGCTCGATCGCCTCGATCACCGCCTGCGCGATCGCCGCGGGCGCGTATGAAGCGAAGATGTCGTGTTCAGCGACATCAACCGTCGCGACGCCGTGCGCGCCGAGCGCGGCTGGCGCCGAGCCGATCGCGACCGCGTGGAGCGGTGCCCCGCCCGCCAGCGCGCGTGCGAGAGCCGCCGCCTGGAGCGACGGGTCGGTCGGCTCTCCACCGACGTGCTCGACGAAGAGAAGGACGCTCACGCCATCACCCCGATCTCCCGGAGGACCGCCACGACACGCGCTGCTGCGGCCGGACCCTCGCCGAGGATCTCCGCCTGCTTCTCCTGGCCCTCCGGGACCGCGAGACGCACCTTCGCAAGCCGGCTCGGGGGTCGTGTCGGCGTGGACACGGCGACAGGCTTCGACTTCGCCCGGAGCTTCGCGGGCACCGACGGATAGCGGGGGAGGTTGAGTCCTTCGAGCACGGTGACAACGGCGGGGAGAGGCACCTCGTAGACGTCGCGTCCCGTCCCCGCCTCCTGCTCGCAGCGCACCGCGCCCGACCCGACCGTGATCCCCTTGATCCCGTTGACGACCGGGAGGCTGAGTGCGTGCGCGACACGGATCCCGATCTGGAAGCCACCCGCGTCCGCCGACTCATTGCCGAACAGGATCAGATCGAAGCCGCCCTCCGAGCGGATCGCATCGGTGATCGCCTCCGCGGTCGCCTGGCCATCCCACTCCTCGGTCGTGACGAGGTGGATCGCGCGATCGGCTCCGAGTGCGAGACACTCGCGCAACTGCTCGATCGCGGTGTCAGGACCGAGAGTAAGGACGACAACCTCGCCCCCCTGCGCCTCCACGATCCGGACCGCCTCCTCGACCCCGCACTCCTCGTGCGGCGAGATCGTGAAGCCGAGGTGCTTCGTCTCGAGGGATTGGGCGTCCGCCGAGAGCACCATACGACCCCCCGTCATCGGGACGCGCTTGACGCAGACGAGGATCCTCACGAACGGATCCTCGTGTTCTCCGGGTCGAAGAGCGGTGTCGCCCCGACACGCGCGACCGTGACCGGGAAGCGCTCGTTCATGTACTCGACGGCGAGGTCGGTGGAGTCCTCGACCGCGCGCTCCGGCGGCAGGTACGCCATGAGGAGGTGCTTCCCGAGCGACGGGCCTGCGCCCGCACTCGTCACGTAGGAGCGCCGCCCCTTGCCGTCGGTGAGGGGCGTTCCGTCGCGGAGCACGATCGGCTCGCGTCCGAGCGGGTAACGCCGCAGACCGCTCGCCGCGACGTGGTCGTCGATCGTGAGGGTGCAGAGCGTCGCCACCTGCTCCTCCTCACGGTGGCGCAGGTGTGCCTCCTTCCCGACGAAGTCTTGCTCCTTCACGCGCGGACGGTGCATCCCCGCCTCGACGACGGTGTACTCGCTCTCGAGCTCCGCCCCGTACGCGCGGTACCCCTTCTCGAGTCGGCCCGTGGTGCCGTAGACGCCGATCCCACAGGGTGTCAGCGCGTGTGGCTCACCAGCCTCGCGGAGCGTGTCCCAGAGCCGCGCGCCCTGTTCGATCGGAACGTAGAACTCCCAGCCGAGATCGCCGACATACGAGATGCGCGACGCGAGGACGAGCTGAGAGCCGATCTCGATCTCCCGACAGGAACCGAACGTGAACCCCTCGTTCGAGACGTCGTCCCGCGTGACACCCGCGAGGATGTCACGCGCGCGCGGGCCCCAGAGCCCGATGGTCGTCCACGCTGTGGTCACATCGACCAGCGATGCTGATCCGTCGGCCGGTAGGAGATCGCGGAACAGCTTCTTGTCCGCCATCCCGTGTGCGCCACCGGTGACGATCCGGAACGAGTCGCGGGCGAGCCGCATGACCGTCAGGTCGCTGCGGAAACCGCCGCCAGGCGAGAGCACTGGGGTGTAGACGACGCGCCCGACGGGCACGTCCATCTGCGCGAGGACCGCGCGCTGGAGGAAGGCGAGCGCGCCCGCCCCTTCAACATCGAGGATCGCGAACGCCGAGAGGTCGAAGATCCCCGCGTGCTCGCGCATCGCGAGGTGTTCGGCGTTGATGATCGGCGACCACCAGCGGGCGTCCCACTCGTGCGGGCGCTCCTGGACGCCGTACCGCTCGACGAGCGGTCGGTTCGACTCGAACCACTGCGGCCGCTCCCAGCCCGCCGCCTCGTAGAACACGGCACCGCACGCCTCATGCCGCGCATGCATCGGCGACAGCCGAAGATTGCGGTCACTCGCGTACTGCTCCGCCGGATGGACGATCCCGTACATCTTCGGGAACGCCTCGAACGAGCGCGCCTTGACGTGGCGGCGCGTCTTCTGGTGCGCGTGGAAGCGGCTGATGTCAGAGCCGTGGAGGTCGATGTGCGACTCCCCGTTGACCATCCACTCCGCGACCGACTTCCCGACCCCAGGCCCCTCCTTCACCCAGACGGCGCACGCCGACCAGAGACCCTTCACCTCGGGGGTCTCACCGAGCAACGGCATCCCGTCGGGGGTCATCGAGATGAGCCCGTTGATCGCGTACTTGATTCCGACCGATTCGTCGCCGACGATCTCGGGCATCAGTTCGAGGGCGTCCTCCAACTGCGCATCGAAGTCCTCGGAGGTGAATGGGAACTCGGTCGGCGACAGCGCAGCCTCCTCGTTCGACGGGATCTCCTCGGGGTCGTGGAGGATCGAGCGGTGCGCGTACGAGCCGATCTCGAGCGATGTTCCGTCCTGGCGCTCGTACATGAAGACGTCCATGTCTCGAACGATCGGGAACGCGATCGCGCTCGTCGTCGTCTCGAACAGGGGGACAGGTCCGATGTCGATCATCTGATGGACCACGGGTGTTAGCGGCATGTGGGCGCCAGCCATCCTCGCGAGGAGCGGCGCCCAGACGCCGCAGGCGATCACGACGGTGTCGGCCTCGATCGTGCCGCGGGTTGTCGTGACCGAGCGGATTCGGCCGTGTTCGACACCCATCGCGAGCACCTCGGTCTTCGGGAACACGCTGAGGGCGCCCATCGCGGTCGCGCGCTCGCGCATGATCGTCCCGGCGCGGAGGGAGTCGACTACCCCGACATCGTCGGTGTAGAAGCCGCCGACGAGGATCTCCTCGTTGATGAACGGGACGCGCTCCTTGACCTGCGCGGGAGTCAGCAGCTCGACGTCCCCGATCCCCCATGACTTCGCCGACGCCATCCTGCGCCGCAGCTCCTCCATCCGCTCCTCGGTGCGTGCGACCTCGATCCCACCGCAGCGCGTGTAGACCCCCATCTCCTTGTACTGGCGCATCGACTCGAGCGTCAGCTGCACCATCTCCTTCGTGTGATCGACCGTGAACGTGAAGTTCGAGGCGTGCCCCGTCGACCCGCCCGTGTTCGGGAGCGGACCCTTGTCGATCTGGACGATCTCCGTCCACCCGAGCCGCGCGAGGTGGTACGCGACGCTGTTTCCGAGGATGCCGGCGCCGATTACGACGCAACGGGCGCGGGTGGGGAACGTGCTCATCGCAGATGTCTCCTGGTCTCGTCGGCGGGGCGGCGGTGGCAGCTGCCGCTGGTAGATGGGTCATGCGGAACCGGGAAGTGGGTCTCGCGGGGGATCACAGGACCGAGCGCACCGTCCGCTCGAAGCCCATGACGTGCGCACGCATCGCCTCCTCCGCCCCGGTCTCGTCGGCGTCGCGCACGGCGCGAAGCAGCGTGCGGTGCTGCAGCACGGCGTCGTCGAGGCGCTCTACCCGCCCGAGCACAAGGAGCCAGATTCGGAGGATCAGCACGTAGTGCTCGTCCAGCGCCTTCGCGAGAAAGGGGTTGTGTGCGCAGTCCCAGACATGCCGGTGAAGCCGCTGGTCGAGGTCGATGAGCACGCGTTCGTCGCGTGCGTGCCGAAGGTCCTCCAGTTCGCCGAGGAACCGGTCGATCGTCACCCGCTCGTCGTCGGTCGCGCGTGCCGCGGCGAGCCGCGCCGCAACGGGCTCCAGGGTGAGTCGCATCTCCGAGAGGCCTCGGAGGTCGTCAGTATCCACCCCCGAGACGAGCATCCCGCGCCGTGGATACACCTTGACGAGGCGCTCGTCCGCCAGACGTCGAAGCGCCTCGCGCACCGGTGTCCGGCCGAGCCCAAGCGTCTCCATGAGCCCGCGTTCGTTGACGACCGCGCCCGGCGCGAGCTCGAGCCTCACGATCCGCTCACGGATCGCGTAGTAGGCGCGCTCCGAGAGCGATGTCGCGTCCGCCGCCTCGGGCTGGTGGATCGCGATCCCGATTGCCGCACGAGCCTCTGGCTTCGTGTTCACCATCGCTGTGCCGGTCCCGCCCATCCCGGTGATATACCAGACGCAGAGGGTGGTGGAGCAACAGACCATCCATCTCCTGCGCCCGGAACCCCACGCCCTGCCGATGGGCCATCCGCCAGCACGCTGTCCAAGACACTGCGACGCGAGGGCCGTGGCGGCGATGCTGTGTTGTTTCCGTCCCTAACCCCCACCCG
>CAYXAS010000062.1:0-10657 GCA_964461665.1 uncultured Gaiellales bacterium | reverse complement strand
AGCCCGACCACCCATCAGCCGCGTCTCACACGTCTGTGGTCAGTACAGCTAGCCGCGGACGACACGGACGGGTAGTGAGTGGATGCCGTGCACGAAGTTCGACCTGACGTGAAGCGGTGTCCCGGCGAGCTCGAAGCGCATCCGGCGGGCAAGCAGCTCCTCGAGCAGGATGCGGATCTCCAACCGGGCGAGGAACGCCCCGAGACAGTGATGTGGCCCACCTCCCCCGAACGAGAGGTGCGCGTTCGGTGTGCGCCCGACGTCGAACCGGTACGGATCGGGGAACACCGTCTCATCGAAGTTCGCCGACGCGTACCACATGACGAGTTTGTCGCCGCGCGCGATCGGGACGCCGCGGAGCTCGGTGTCGCGCGTTGCCGTCCTGCGGAAGTAGAGGACGGGCGTCGACCAGCGGAGGATCTCCTCGACCGCAGTCGGGACGAGCGCCGGATCGTCCGCGAGGCGCTGCCATTCCCGGGGGTTTTCCATGAGCGCGAGGAGTCCGTGCGAGATTGCCGTGCGTGTCGTCTCGTTGCCGGCGAAGACGAGGAGCTGGAAGAAGTTGCAGTACTCGGTATCGGTCAGGCGGTCACCTTCGACCTGGGCGTGCACGAGGCGCGAGACAAGATCGTCCGCCGGAACCCGACGGCGTTCGGTGCCGAGCGCCCGCCCGTACTCGAACAGCGCCCACGACGCGGGGCTGTTGAACGGGAGGAGCCGTAGCTCCGTGGTGTTCCCGTAGGCGCGAGGATCGACGGGGCGGTCGGACGTGCCGGCGACGAGCTCGTTCGAGAGCTCGACCATGAACGGGCCGTCGCTGTCCGGGATCCCGAGGATCGTGACGATGACGTTGATCGGGAGCGGCGCGGCGACAGCCTCGACGAGATCGATTTCGCCCGTGACCTCGAGCGCGGTGTCGAGCAGTTCGGCGCAGATCGCTCGCGTGTACGTCTCGTACTCCTGCACCTTCTTCGGTGTGAACGCCGCGCTCACGATGCGGCGCAGGCGGCTGTGCGCCGGGGGATCCGTTTCGATGATCGACCTGCGAGCTTCGAGCGCGTCGGGCTCCAGGTCCCAGAGGTAGATGTGCTCCGCCGCGGAGGAGAACGTCGCGGTGTCTCTCGAGACCGCGACGACATCCGCATGTGTCGTGAGCGCCCAGAAGCCGTCACCCTTGCCCGGCCACGGATGCCAGTGCACCGGATCGGTGGAGCGGAGGAGGGCGAACCGCTCGTGCGGAACGCCCTCCTCGTACAGCTCCGGGCTGGCGATGTCGAGGCTCGCGAGCGTGTCGAGAGCATGCGTCATCGTCGCTGTGTCCTCTCGCAGAAGCGATGCGCTCCTAGCCCGCGATGTCCTCGTGGACAAAGCGACCGATCGCCTCGTAGCGCTTTGGCGACCGCGCCCGATACACCAGCGCAGCCACAACCCCGGCGAGGAAGATCGCGAGCACGATCCACGGGAGGAGCTTGATGTACGGCACGCCCGCCGCCGCGGACAGGTCGCCGCGGTACTTGAGCAGGAGGTACACGGCGTACGCCTGCGCGACCGCCCCGATCGCGGGGGCGAGCAGCGTCTTCCACCAGTGGAACCCGTCCCGAGCCTCCTTCAGGAAGTACTTGATGACCGCGAGCGAGACGAGCGCCTGGATCGCGAGGATCCCGCACACACCGAGCAGTGGGCTCCACGTCCCCAGCTTCACAAGGGCGCCGAGCGTGCTCGAGTCGTACAGGACGAACCCGAGGACGTAGACCGCCACGATCCCGGCGCTGACGAGGCTCGCGACGTACGGGCTCTTGTGCTGCGGGTGCGTCCGACCGAACGCCTTCGGGATCAGGCCCTCGCGCCCCATCGAGAACAGGTAGCGCGACGCGGTGTTGAAGAAGGCGAACACGCAGGCGAAATTGCCAGTGATGATGAGCAGTTGGAACACGGTCGTCATCCAGCCCCCGACGTACCGGTCGGTGAGCGGGTAGAACGCCGAGGCAAACTCGCCCGCGAACTGCGAGTCGACGGCTGCGGCTGTGTTGCCCTGACCCCAGCCGCTGACGAACATCCACGTCACGAACGTGTAGAGGATGCCGAGCCCGATCACCGAGCCGTACATCGCCGGCCCCATCGCCTTCTTCGGCTCTCGGGCCTCCTCGGCGTAGTTCGGCGCCATCTCGAAGCCGACCCACGACCAGAACGCACCGAAGAGCGCGATCCCAGAGGCTCCTGCGATGAGCGCGGTGTTGTCGCCAGAGAACACCTTTGCGGGATTGACCGGGTCGAGACCGATCCCGGAGTCGCCGCCGGTGACGAGGATCGCGAACGCGAGCACGAGCAGACCGAGCACCTCGGTGACGAGCAGCACCCCGAGGATGCGTGCCGTCAACTCGATGTGGAAGTACGAGAGCGCGGCCACGATCGCGATCACCACAAACATCAGCACCCAGGCGGGGATATCGACCCCGAACCAGTCGAGGATCGATGTGTTGGCGAAGTACGCCGTGATCCCCACGACCGCGCTGACGAAGATGAGGTAGCACGAGGCGATCAGACCGGCCGTGCCGAGGCCGACAACGGGTCCGAAGGCGTGGGTGATGAAGCTGTAGAAGCCGCCCGCCGCCGACACCCGTTGGGCCATCGCGATGTACCCCACCGAGAAGATCAGCAGGGTCACCGTCGAGATGATGAACGCGGCAGGCGCCGCGTACCCGGCTCCGAGAACCGCGACGGGCGTGTTGAACATCATCGCGGCGATCGGCGCTGCACCGGTAACGATGCAGAACAGGATCTGCGGCAACCCGAGGGCGCGCTTCGCCAACCCCTGTTCGCCGTTTGCCGCATCCACTGCACTCATGAACGCTCTTCCTTCATCGACAGGATGAACCCGACCGTCGGATAGTCAACGCGGTTTGTGCGACAACCGCAAGAGCGCGATGAACAGTAGGACCGGCGTCGGCTGTGCGCTTTGCACGGCAACCACGCCCGCCGCTCGACCGCAGAACCACGGCGACAGGTTCGGCTGGAGCGCCGACGGTGCCGGGATGCGTGGTGGACGGCGCCGTACAGCCAGACCCCGGGGCGGGTCGGGATCGGTCACCGCCCCCAGGTCTGGATCAGCCCGTCCCGACGAGCGCGGCAAGCGCGGCGGCGGCTCGTGCGCGATGCGAGTGAGCGCGCTTCCAGGCGTCCCCGAGCTCGGCAACCGTCCGGGTCTCGCCGACCGGGATGAAGATGGGGTCGTAGCCGAATCCGCCGTCACCGCGTGCCCTGTCGGCGATCTCCCCGTCGAGGGTGCCCTCGACCACGATCTCCCGCCCATCGGGATCGACCACGACGAGGGCGCAGACATACCGCGCTCGCCGATCGGCGATCCCGTCGAGTGAGAACAGCATCTGGCCGACACCGTCGACCGCCCATCGCGCCGACCGCACACCGGGCGCGCCGTCGAGGCCAACGGCCTCGATCCCCGAGTCCTCGCCAGCCGCCCATGCATCCACGGGGCCATGCGTCCGCGCGTGGTGTGCCTTCGCCCGCGCGTTGTCGAGGTACGTCGAGCCCGTCTCGGGAGGCGGGACAGGCCCGTCGAGCGCCTCGACTGCCCAGCCCGGCAGCGCCTCGGCGAGCTCGACGAGCTTGTGGGAGTTCGAGGTCGCCAGGACGAGACGCACAGCGCTACGCGAACGGCGTCTCGCACGCGGCGCGCTGTGCCTCGTCGAGCCGCGCAATCCCACCGGCCGCGAGATCGAGAAGCGCGTCGAGCACCTCTCGCGAGAACGGTTCCTTCTCGGCGGTCGCCTGCACCTCGACGAGCCGCCCGTCTGCGGTCATGACCACGTTCATGTCCGTGTCCGCCTGTGAGTCCTCGACGTAATCGAGGTCGAGCACGGGAACCCCGTTCACGACCCCGACCGAGACGGCGGCGATCCCGCCTCGGAGCGCGCGTGTCAGCCCGAAGCGGTCGAGCGCGCGCCGCGCCGCGATGTACGCGCCGGTGATCGCCGCGCAGCGCGTCCCACCGTCGGCCTGCAGCACGTCACAGTCGAGCCAGAGCGTCCGTTCGCCAAGCGCCTCGAAGTCACAGACAGCCCGGAGCGAACGACCGATCAGCCGCTGGATCTCGACCGTGCGGCCGTCCGGCCGCCCGCGGGAGACGGCGCGCTCGGTGCGCTCACCGGTCGAGGCGGGAAGCAACGCGTACTCCGCGGTCATCCAGCCACGGCCTTTGCCCCTCAGCCAGCGGGGCACCTCCTCGGCCACGGTCGCCGTGCAGAGGACCACGGTCTTTCCCTGCGCATAGAGAACCGACCCGTGCGGCTGCTCGAGAAAGTCGACCTGGAGGTCGAGTGCGCGCAGTTCGTCGCGCTGGCGCCCGTCGTGGCGCGTCATGCCGCCCACCGGGCGAGATCGGCGAGCGCGACCTTCTCCACCCTGTCGATCGGGAGTTGGAGGAACCGGCGGCCCATCGCACGGAACGCCTCCGGATCACCGGTCGTCTGGAAGACACAGACGCCCTCGCGATCGGGATCGTTTCCGATCTCCTTTCGGGCGAGCGTTTCCGAGACCTCGCGCGCCGTCTCGTCCGCCGAGAACACGAGCGTCACGCCGCGCCCGAAGACGCGCTCGAAGAGCGGTCGCAGGATCGGATAGTGGGTGCACCCGAGGATCACCGTGTCCACCCCGGCCGCCTTGAGGGGCGCCGCGACCTCGCGCACCGCCTCGACCGTCTCGTCGCCGAAGGGATCATGTCCTTCGATCAGCGGGACGAGCCGCGGACACGCGACGGCGGTCACCACGACGCCTGCATCGACCCCGCGGACGAGCTCGTCGTACCGCCCGCTCGCCACAGTCGCCTCGGTCGCGAGCAGCCCGACACGCCGGTTCCGCGTTGCGAGCGCAGCCGCGTGCGCCTCTGGTCCGAGGACGCCGACGACGGGGACCGCAAGCGCGCGCTGCAGGTCGGGGAGCGCGGCCGCGGTTGCGGAGTTGCACGCAACGACGACGAGCTTGACCCCACGCGCCTCGAGAAACCGGCCGAGCTCGAGCGCGAACCGACGGATCTCATCGAGCGGGCGCGGACCGTACGGGAGACGCGCGTTGTCGCCCAGATACACGACGTCCTCGTGCGGCAGCGTGACGAGCACCTCGTGGAGGACGGCGAGACCGCCCACCCCCGAGTCGAACATCCCGATCGGCCGACCGTCCACCCTGCGGATTCTACGGTCGGCGAGATCGGCTGGATCTCGACGCCCGCTCCGAGTAGCCTCTCCCCGATGCAGCGCCACCGCCTCTTCGCCGCGGTCGCCGTGACCGTCGCTGCCGCAGCGCTCGCCGCCGCAGTGTCGGCTGCCCCGGTCGGTCAGGACGTGACGATCACCTCGGCGGATGGCACGGCGATCGGAGCGACGCTCGTTCTCCCCCCAGGCGAGGCACCGACAGGTGGCTGGCCCGCCGTCGTCATCCTCCACGGCCTCGGGGGCGACCGGTCGAGTTCGCTCGCGCTCGCCGACTCGATGGCGCTCACCTCTTCGATCGCCGTGCTCGCGTACGACGCGCGCGGCCACGGCACCTCCGGTGGGCTCATCGGGATCGACGGGCCGAACGAGGTCGCAGACGCGAAGGCGGTCGTCACGTGGCTTGCGGCCCAGCCGGAGGTGCACGACACGAAGATCGCCGGGTTCGGGACGTCGTACGGGGGTGGCGCGCTCTTCAACTCGCTCGTCGCGGGCGTTCCCTGGGCGGCGATCGTTGCGAACATCACATGGACCGATCTCGAGGCAGCGCTTGCACCACAGTCGCTCGCGAAGACGGGTGTCGTCGCAGGCTTCCTCTCATCACTCGACCCGACGAAGGTCGATCCCCCGGTGTTCACCGTGCGCGACGCCGCGTTCGCCGGGAAGATCACCGAAGCGAGGCCGTGGATCGCAGCGCGCTCATCGACGCCGCGTCTCAAGGGGATCCGAACACCCGTGCTGATCCTCCAGGGCCGGCGCGACTTCGCATTCGGGCTCGAGCAGGCGCTGGGGATGTGGAAGCAGCTCGCGGGGCCGAAGCGGATCTGGTTCGGTCTCCACGGGCACGCCCCGTCATCGTTCCCAGCCGCCGACAGCACCGCGATGCTCAACGAGGCCGCGCTCTTCCTCGGCACGAGCCTCGGGACGACCACCGCGAAGCTCGATCCCGCGACCGTCGCGATCTCCCCGGAGAACTGGCCCGGGAAGCCGACGCGGTCGACTGGGCTCCCGAAGCTCGCCTCGACCACGGTCGCGATCCCCGGTGCCGCGACGATCGATGCGAAGGGGCGCTGGCAGGGGACGACGAAGGCGACAGTTGCCGCAATGGAAGTGTTCGGCGCCCCGGAGGTGAAGGTGACCGCGACGACAACCGGCGGCTGGTCGCGGCTCGTCGCGGTGCTCGCGGCTCGCACCCCCGCGGGCAAGGAGATCGTGGTCGCAGGGGGCGGTGTCCCCACTGCCGATGGGAAGAAGTCGTATGTGATCCGTCTCACGAGCCAGGCGACGTTCCTGCCGAAGGGGACGAAGCTCGTGCTGACGATCGCCGCCTCCTCGTTGCAGCAGAGCCCGGGCAACCTCCTCTATCTCGATCTCCCGATGACGACGGGCGCGAAGGCGTCGATCGGCACCGTGTCGCTGACCATCCCCACCCTCGCCACCCCGGTGTCCCGATGAGGCGTCGCGCGATGGTGCTCGCCGCGGCGACGCTCGTCGCGACCACGACGCTCGCCGCGTCGCGCGCGACCGCGTCTCCCGCGAACGATCCCGGGGTGACCGACACGAGCATCCTGATCGGCGGCACCGTCCCGCTCTCCGGCGAGGCGGCGGCGTTCGCCGCGGTCGCACCGGGCGCAAAGGCGTACTTCGACTTCGTGAACGACCAGGGGGGAGTCCACGGGCGGAAGATCGAGTACATCTACTACGACGACGCCTACAACCCCGCGCTGACCGTGCAGAACACCCGTCGTCTCGTCGAGGAGGACGGGGTGTTCGCGATCTTCAATACCGTCGGAACCGCGCACAACCTCGCAATCCGTGAGTACCTCACGAGCAAGGGCATCCCGCAGCTGTTCTGCGGCGACGGGTCGGAGGCGCTGAGCGCGAACCCGGCGAAGTACCCCTGGACGATCGGGTTCCTCCCCTCCTACCGCGCCGAGGGCGCGATCTACGGCCGCGATCTCGTCGCGAACGCGAAGCGCGCGAAGATCGCGGTGCTGCTCGAGAACTCCGACCTCGGGAAGGACCTGGCTCGCGGGCTCTCGGCGGCGATCGCGAAGAAGGGTCCGAAGGTGGTGGCGAGCCAGGCCTACGAGTTCACCGCTGCCGATGTCTCGTCGCAGGTGGCGAAGTTGCGCTCCTCGGGTGCCGACACGCTGATGTTGTTCGCGACCCCGAAGTTCGTGATCCAGGCGATCGTCGCGACGCACAAGCTCGGCTGGAAGCCGCGGCTCTACATCAGCACGGTCTCGATCGAGCCCGGGATCATGGCGATCGCCCGCTACAACGCGCCGGAGCTCACGATGGGCGCACGCTCCGTCGCGTTCGTGAAGAACCCGAACGACCCGATCTGGAGCAAGGAAGCCGCGGTCAGTCAGTACCGCGAGATCCTCGCCAAGTACGCGCCCTCGATCAACGCAAGGGACCTCTACAACTACTACGGGGTGCTGGTCGCCTGGACGATGGTCGAGACGCTCAAGCTCGCTGGCCGCGACCTGACCCGTGCGAGCCTGATGCGCGCGGCACGGTCGCTCGACACGGCCCGTAACCCGTTCCTCCTCCCCGAGATCCGGATCAAGACCGGGCCGAACGACAGTCGGGCGGTGGACACCGTCTACCTCTACCGCTACGACAACAAGGAGTGGGTGAAGGCGAGCGGACTTCTCCCCGCCAACTGAATCGTGCGACACTCCCCCATCCACCACCATGACCAGGAGGTACCGATGAGAAAGGTCGCCCGTCTCACGATGCTCGCGCTCGCGGGTATCGCGACGCTCGCGCTCGCCGCGACCGCGTCGGCCGGGTACACGTCCCCGAAGCTTGGGGTCAGCTACGGCCCGAAGAAGATGACCCGCCTCGTCGCCGCTGCAGATGTGGCGGACGACGCGACGGCGCGTGTCGCGATCGTCCTCCCCGCGGGGACGACGGTCGCATGGGCGAAGCCCGGCGCACAGGTCGGCAAGGTGAAGGCACAGGTGAGCGCCCTCGCGCTCGGCGGCGCACTGCTGCCGCTCGCGGGCAAGGTGCTCGTCGCCCCGCCCGGCTCGATCCCCGCCGCGTCCCAGACCCCGTGCATCGGGGCGGCGTCGCCGACGGTGACGCTGCTGCTGGTGCTCGAGGCAGCCGGTCAGACGATCAACCTGCCGGCCTACGTCATCCCGACTTCCGGGGCAGCGGCAGCGCTCGGCAGCACGCAGCTTGTGTTCTGCCTCGCGCCGCCGGACATCCCGGTCGCGTCCGGTGGAGCGACGTTTGGCGCGAAGTTCCTCAGCGCGGATCTCACGGTCTGGGGGCTGTTCTCGCCGGTCGCAGCTGGCGCCTGGGTCACGATCTGGACGCCGTGGACGGCAGGCAAGGGCACCGCGAACGCGGCCGCAACGGTCGTGTCGCCCGCCGCGGTCGCGGCAGGTGCGGTCACCGCGAGCGCGGCGAAGACCGATCATGGCGCCACGGTGAGCGGCTCGGTGACGCAGGGCGGTGCACCGGTCGCGGGCAAGGTGCTCGTGTTCGCAGGTGCAGAGCGACCGCTCAAGCTCGCGAAGGTTGTGACGGTCGGCGCTGACGGCGCGTTCTCCGTCGACGTCAAGACGAAGGGGACGCTGTTCCGGGTCGAGGCGCTGGTTGCAGGGAGCGACAACAAGCAGCTCTGCTCGGCGAAGTTCTCGGCGTTGCCGCTGCCGTGTGTCAACGGCACGGTGGGTGGATTCATCGCCGCGAGCGACATCGTCGAAGCAAGCTGACGAGCGTCCGATACGGGTGGGCGCCCTGACGGGCGCCCACCCGTATCTTCATCCCTGTGACCGCAACGGTGCGCATCGGCACCTGTTCCTGGGCGGACGAGGGGCTGCTTCGGACCTGGTATCCGCGTGGCGTCTCGAGCGCCGAGGCGCGGCTGCGGTTCTACGCGGAGCGGTTCGATACCGTCGAGGTCGACTCGCCGTTCTACGCGCTCCCGGATCCCGCAGTCGCCGGGCGCTGGGCACTTCGGACGCCCGACGCATTCACGTTCCATGTGAAGGCGAGCGCCGCGATGACATGGCACGACGGCGAACCGACCGACGAAGCGTTCCGGCTCTTCCGGGCAGCGCTGGAGCCCCTCGAGCTGTCCGGAAAACTGCGCTGCGTCCTCCTGCAGTACCACCCGCGCTTCACGAAGACGCGCGAGGCGCTCGTGGAACTGGCGCTCGCCCGCGATCGTCTCGACCCGCTCGTGCCGCTCGTCGAGTTCCGTCACCGCTCGTGGCTCCAGGAGTCCGAGCGTGCCTCGACACTTGCGTTTCTCGAGCGCCATGGGCTCGCGTACGTCTCGGTCGATAGCCCCGCAACACGCGCTTCGAACGTTTCGCCCAGAATCGCGGCGGCCACCCACCGGGTTGCGTACGTTCGCTTCCACGGCCGCAACAGCGCGACCTGGAACATCCGCGGCGCGCGGAGCGCGGCGGAGCGGTTCGACTGGCTCTACGCGTCGGAGGAGCTCGCAGAGTGGATCGAGCCGACCCGGCGCCTCGCCGAAGAGGCGGACGAGGTCTTCGCCCTGTTCAACAACAACCGCGACGACTTCGCTCCGCGCAGCGCCCGGGCGTTCCGGCTCCTGCTCGACGAGGCGGGGATCGGAGCGATCGGGGCGACCGAGCCGCCGCCGCGCGAGCCGACGCTCTTCTGAGCACCGGCGGCGGTCGATAGAGTCGATCGCGGTGCGCGTCCTCTCCATCACCCACGAGCCAGGGTGGTCGTCCGGTGGGGGCGAGTTCGAGGCCGCAGCGGTCGCTCTCGGCCACGAGCTCACGGTGTGGTGCGTGCCGGAGAGCGACCTCCCTGGGAGTCCGCGCGATTTCGATGCGGTCATGGTCTTCGGTGGAGCGATGCATCCGGATCAGGACGACAAGCATCCGTGGCTCGGTCCGGAGGTGGCGTTCATTCGGGAAGCGCTTGGCGACGGTGTGCCACTCCTCGGCGTCTGCCTCGGAGCGCAACTCGTCGCCCGCGCTGCAGATGCAGGCGTCGGGCCCGCAGCGACCAGCGAGGTCGGATGGCATGAGGTTGTCCTCACACCCGAGGGCGCGCGCGATCCGGTGCTCGGCGCCTTCCCGCAACGCTTCACTGCACTCGAGTGGCACCACTACACCTGGGAGTTGCCTGAGGGCGCGGAACTTCTCGCGACGAGCGCGTCGTGTCGCCAGGCCTTCAGGCTCGGCGACCGAACGTGGGCCGTGCAGTTCCACCCCGAAGTCAACGAGTCGATGCTCGACGATTGGATCCGCCTCGGCGCCGCCGAGCTGTCCGTGCCCGAGGGTGAGATGCGCACGGCAACCACCACGCTGCTGCCTCCCTGGATGGAGCAGGGCAGGGCACTGGTGGAGGCGTTTCTCCGGGAGGCGGAAGCCGTCTAGCTGTACTGACCACAGACGTGTGAGACGCGGCTGATGGGTGGTCGGGCT
>CAYXAS010000061.1:0-10925 GCA_964461665.1 uncultured Gaiellales bacterium | reverse complement strand
CCACCACCACCACCACCACCCGCGGTGCTGCCGCCACCGCCACCGAACGCCTAAACGAGTGCCCCCGAGGCGTCACGCGTGCAGGTGAGCGCGTCACCTGGACCGGGCTGTGAGCCCTCGGTGGTACAGGGCTGGCCGGGCTGTGCGTTGGCACTGCGGCTCACTGCACCGCTTGCGACTCCGACGCCACCGCCGACGAGCATCACAACTGCGATAACGGCAACCCCAGATGTGAACCGCATGCCCGCCCCCCCTCGCTTGGTTGTGGTGGCCAGTATCCGGCGGCGCTGCGCGCATGTCAATCAGGCGTCAGTGGAGTGGTGGTCAATCGTCAACCGGGAGCGGGAGGCACGTGGCATAGACTCCGCCGCGTCATGTGGGAGGCGATCTTCCTGCTCGTCGTGTTGAAGATCCCGGTCGTTCTCGTGCTGCTCGTCGTCTGGTGGGCGATCCGCGCCGAGCCACAGCGCGAGGAGTTTGCCGAGCCCGCGCGGGTCCCGGACACCCCGCTCTCACCGGCGCCCGAGCCGCTCCTGAGAACCGGGTGGCGCGGCGGACGGAACGGCCCGGAGCGGCGGCCGCAGCTGACGCCTCACCGGCGCGTCCGCGCACGGGCGTCGGTACGGTGAGCGCCGTGGAACACGGCGACGATCGTTTCAACGCCACCGACGTGGTGGCCGGCCTCCTAGCGGCGGGGTCGGCGGTGCTCTCGGCCTTCGCGATGGGTGGCGGGCTGCTGCTCCAGGTGGACGCCCACCCGGCACGGATCACGCCGGTCGCGATCGTGCTCGCCGTCACCTCCGGTCTCATGAGCCGCCGATTCGCTCGAACCTCACTTCGGGCCGCGATGCTTGCGGCACTTGCCCTCGTGGTCGGGATGACGATCGCGGTGCTCACCGAGGCGCCGCTCCTCTAGCGACCGTGCCCGTGTCAGACGCGATCGGGAAGTTTCGATGAGCGCGACGGACCTCTCCGGGCCGAACGCAGGGCTCGTCGCGGAACTGCTCGAGGACTACCTCGAGTCGCCCGAGAGCGTCCCGCCCGAATGGCGGCGCGTGTTCGAGAGCGACCCCGAGGTCGTGCTCCGCGCGCTCCCAGGCCTCCAGAAGCTTGTCGGAGGACCGACGCGGGCTCCGTCCGACCCGTCGGTCGCATCGGCTCCTTCCGCTCCAGTTGCGAGCGCGGCGCCACCCGGCGCCGCCGTTCCGCAGAACGGTGAGCTGCTCGGCGCCGTCGCGGCGGCGGTGTCGCTCGTCAAGGCGTACCGGATGCACGGGCACCTCGCGGCACGTCTTGACCCGCTCGGCTCGGAGCCGACAGGCGACCCGGCGCTCGACGAGTCACGTCTCATCCCGGCGCTGACCGAGACACTGCAGGCCGCGATCCCGGCGAGCCTCCTCCGCCTGTACGTGCCTGGCGAGACGCTGCTCGACGCGCTCCCGCGATTGCGCGAGGTGTACACGGGCTCGGTCGCATACGAGATCGAGCACATCTCCGACCATGCCGAACGCGTGTGGCTCAGGCAGGCGATCGAATCCGGCCGGTTCGCCGTGCCGCTCGACCACAGCGGGAAGCGGGCGTTGCTCCGCCGCCTCTCCCAGGTTGAGGGGCTGGAGCAGTACCTACGCCGCTCATTCCTCGGTCAGAAGCAGTTCTCCCTCGAGGGCCTCGACGCGTTGATCCCGATGCTGGACGAGGCGATCGAGCTCGCGGCCTCGGCGGGGGCGCAGGAAGTCGTGATCGGGATGGCCCACCGCGGGCGCCTCAACGCGCTCGTCCACACGGTCGGCCTGCCGTACGAGTCGGTCCTCCGAGAGTTCGAGGGCGAGCGCTCGGACGACGCGCTGATGGTTGACCCGGAAGGGGGGAGTGGTGACGTCAAGTACCACCTGCCCGCCGCAGGGATCCGCGCAACGGCCACTGGCGAGATCGAGGTGCGGATTGCACCGAACCCGAGCCACCTCGAGGCGGTCGATCCGGTCGTCGAGGGGCTGGCGCGTGCGAAGCAGACCGACCGCTCGTCGGGCGCTGGCGTCCACGATCCTGCGGTCGCGCTCCCGATCCTGATCCACGGCGACGCCTCGTTCGCCGGTCAGGGGGTCGTCGCGGAGACGCTCAACCTGCAGAGTCTTGAGGGCTACTCGACTGGCGGGACGCTGCACCTGATCTCGAACAACCAGGTCGGGTACACGACCGATCCGGTGGAGAGCCGTTCGACCCGGTACTCATCCGACCTCGCGAAGGGCTTCGACGTCCCGATCGTGCACGTCAACGCCGACGACCCCGAGGCCGCCCTCGCGGCGATCCGGCTCGCGCTCGCGTACCGGGTCGAGTTCGGGCACGACTTCGTGATCGATCTCGTCGGCTATCGGCGCTTCGGCCACAACGAGCAGGACGAGGCGGCATACACCCAGCCCCTGATGGTCGAGCGGATCCAGTCGCAGCCGACGGTGCGCGAACGCTACGCGGCTCGGCTCGCGGACGAGGGTGTGGTCGTGGCGGATGACGCCACCGCGCTCATCGACGAGGTGACCGCGACGCTCCGTGCGGCACACGGCCGGTTGCGGGCCGAGATCGGCGCATCGACCGTCGCACCGGTCGAGCCGCCATCGGCACCCGTCGCGACCGGGGACGTCGTCATCACCGCCGTCAACGAGGAACGGCTGCGCGCGCTGAACGAGCAGTTGCTCGCGGTGCCCGAAGGGTTCACCGTCAACCCGAAGCTCGCGCGGCAGCTCGACCGCCGACGCGACGCGCTCGAACAGGGAGGGATCGACTGGGGTCAGGCCGAGGCGCTTGCCTTCGGCTCGCTCCTCGAGGACGGAATCCCTGTGCGGCTCTCGGGCCAGGATTCGGAGCGCGGCACCTTCGCGCACCGCCACGCGATGCTGCACGATCCATCGACCGGCGAGACCGTGGCGCCGCTCCAGCGCCTCCCGGGTGCGGCCGCGTCGTTCGAGCTCTACAACTCTCCGCTCTCGGAGTACGCGGCGCTCGGCTTCGAGTACGGGTACTCGGTCGCCGCGCCGGATGCACTCGTCCTCTGGGAGGCGCAGTTCGGCGATTTCGTCAACGGCGCCCAGATCGTGATCGACCAGTTTCTCGCCGCCGGACGGTCGAAGTGGGGGGAGACTTCGAGGCTGACCCTCCTGCTGCCCCACGGCTACGAGGGCAACGGCCCGGAACACTCGAGCGCGCGCATGGAACGCTTCCTCCAGCAGGGTGCACAGGACAACATCAGGGTCGCGAACTGCACGACCCCGGCGCAGTTCTTCCACCTTTTGCGCCGACAGGCGCTCGACGCGGTCGCACGCCCGCTCGTGGTGATGACCCCGAAGGGGCTGCTCCGCCATCGGGCAGCCGCCTCATCCCTCGAAGATCTCGCCACCGGGAGCTTCCAGGCGGTGATCGATGACGCGAGCGTGCGGCGCGAGGACGTCACCAGGCTCGTCCTCTGCGCGGGGAAGGTGTACTACGACATCGTTGGGCACGAGGCGCGGGCAGCAGCCGCACACGCTGCGGTGGCACGCATCGAGCAGGTGTATCCATTCCCGGTGGAGGACGCAGCCGCGCTCGTCGCCCGGTATCCGGGTCTGACGGAAATCGTGTGGGCGCAGGAGGAACCGCAGAACATGGGTGCGTGGCGGTCGATCCGTCACCGACTCGACGAGGCCGCGCGCGGCCACTCCCGCGTGGGCGAGGTCGAGTACGTTGGCCGCTCCTGGAAGGCGAGCCCGAGTGAGGGATATCCGACCGCCCACCAGCGCGAGCAGGACAGGATCGTCAGGGGCGCGCTCGGCGCTTCCTGATCTCGCCGCTCCATTCCGGGAGGGAGCACGGTGGGGAGGGGTATGATCAGCGGCGTCGCACCCGATCGCGAGACCGATGGCCACTGAGCTTCCCACCACTTTCCAGTCCGTGATCGAAGAGCACCTCGCGCTGAAGGCGCGGAACGCGGGTCTCGGAGAGCGGATGCCTCTCGACCGCTACGAGACGCAGGACCCGTTCGAGAACCACCCGCTCTTCAAGTCGGAGGAGCAGGCGCGGCTTGAGGAGACACTCGAGACAGCCGAGTCGGCGACCCAGCCCGCTGCCCAGATCGCTGCCGAGCCTGCGGCGGTCCTGCCTGCGGCACAGCCTGCGGTTCAGCCTACGGGTGCCACGCTGCCCTGGCCGGGCGACAACAACACCGACGGCCCAGCGCTCGCGGACGATCTCTGGTCGCAGTCCCGCGACTTCGACTGGGGCGACTGAGCCGACGCCTGGCGCTCTGGCCGGTCTCGACCACATGGGGCGCAACGAACCGCTTGACGAGCGCCTTGAGCGCTATGCCGAACTCGCGGTGCGGGTCGGCGCCAACGTCCAACCGGGGCAGGACGTTGTGGTGATGTGTCTCGTCGAGCACGCGCCGATCGTGCGGGCGATCGCCCGTGCGGCGTACCGGGCAGGTGCGGGTCGGGTGGATCCGTGGTACTCGGATCTCCACATCCGCCGCGCCGCGATCGAGCACGGTCCTGCCGAGCGGCTCGGCGAGTCCGGGGCATGGGCGCACGCACGCATTGTCGACTGGTTCGAGCGCAAGCCGGCGATCATCATGCTCGCGGGCCAACCCGACCCGAACCTGTTCGCGGGTCTCGACCCGCAGCTCGTGGCGCGTGCGGAGGAGTCGGGCCTTCGGCGCGACTACCGACCACTCATCACCGATCGGATCACCAACTGGGTGATCGTGTCGGCGCCAAACGCGGGCTGGGCGGAGACGGTGTTTGGCGAGCCGGATCTGGAGCGGCTCTGGCAGGCGGTCGCCACCACCACCCGGCTCGATGCGCTCGACCCGGTCGAGGCGTGGCGCGAGCACATCGCGATGCTCGCCGCCCGCGCCCGTCAGATGACCGAGCGTCGCTTCGATGCGATCCGGTTCCGTGGTCCCGGAACGGATCTCACGATCGGACTGCTGCCCGCGTCGCGGTGGCTCTGCACGGAGTTTGCGACGCGCGACGGGATTCCCCACGTTCCAAACATGCCCACCGAGGAGGTCTTCACCTCGCCGGACTGGCGCCGCGCCGAGGGGACAGTGCGATCGACACTCCCGCTCGTCGTGCCGGGCGTCAACGCCCGCGTGGACGGGCTGGAACTCGTGGTCACCGGAGGCAGGATCACCGGTGTCCGGGCGGAGGGCGGCGGCGCCGCATACATCGAGAATCAGCTCGACCAGGACGGTCAGGCTCGGTTCCTCGGTGAGGTCGCGCTCGTCACAGGCGACTCGGCGGTGCGGAAGACGGGGCTCGTCTTCTACAGCACGCTGTTCGACGAGAACGCGACGTGCCACGTCGCGTACGGCTGCGGCTTCCCGTTCGCGGTGGACGGCGCGGAGGGTCTCTCGGCGGAGGGGCAGCTCGCTCTCGGGGTGAACATCTCGAACGTCCACACCGACTTCATGGTCGGTGGTCCCGAGGTCGAGGTGGACGGGCTCGACGCCGACGGCCAGGCGACCGCGGTGATCCGCGACGACGCCTGGGTGCTCTCGGACTAGGCCCTACGCCTGCGCGGCTGATCCGTGCAGGGTGGTCGCGAGTCGCCGGAACGGCCCCTCGCGACTCATCAGGTCGTCGTACGTCCCGTCCTGGGTGATGCGCCCGTGGTCGAGAACCAGGATCCGGTCGGCGCGTCGGACCGTCGCGAGTCGGTGCGCGATGATGATCGACGTCCTGCCCTGGAGCACGCGGTCGAACGCGCGCTCGATTGCGACCTCGGCGGGGCGGTCGATGTTCGACGTCGCCTCGTCGAGAATCAGGATGCGCGGATCCGCGACAAGTGCGCGTGCGATCGAGATGAGCTGGCGCTCGCCCGCCGAAAGGCCAGCACCGCCCTCGCGGACGGGGTGCTCGAGTCCCTCCGGGAATCGTGCGGCGACGCGGTCGACCCCGATTGCGGCTGCAGCCTCCGCGACCTCGGCGTCCGATGCCTCCGGCCGGGCGAACCGGATGTTGTCGGCGATCGTGCCGCTGAAGAGGAACGGGTCCTGGAGGACGACGCCGAGCTGGCGGCGGTACGAGCGAAGCGTCACCTCGCGGAGGTCATGGCCGTCGATCCGGACCGTGCCCGTGCGTGGGTCGTAGAACCGGGCGATGAGTTTCGCGGTGGTGGACTTGCCGCCCCCTGACTCACCGACGAGCGCGAGACAGCCACCGGCCGGGACGTCGATCGTGAGCCCGCGGATGACAGGCTCGTCGCGATACCCGAACACAACGTCGTCGAGTGAGAGCCGACCCTCGATCCGCGCGAGCACCCGCGCGCCGGGCGCGTCGGCGATGTCCGTCTCGGCATCGAGCACCGTCGAGATCTTGCCCATCGCCGCACTCGCCGACTGCACCTGTCCGTAGAGCTCGGAGAGCTCCTGGAGCGGCTGGAAGACGAGTTGCAGCATCCCGACCGCTGCGATCAGCGTCCCGATCCGGAGGCTGTCGCCTCCGATCAGGAGCGCACCCGCGTACAGCACCGCGACGGTCGCGACAGCGCCCAGAAACTCGATCGCGGGGAAGAAGAACGATGACAGCTTCTGCGCATGGAGGTTCGACACGCGGTTCGCCTCGTTCAACTCCGCAAACTCGGATTCGAACGCGCGCTCGCGGCTGAACGCCTGGATCACAGCCATCCCTGCGACCGACTCGGCGAGCTGCGCGGTGACCGATGCGATCCGGGTCCGCACATCGATGAACGCCGTATGGGCTGCACGCTGGAACCAGCGCGTCACCAGGATTCCGGGGGGGGAGCACGAGCAGCGCGACGAGTCCGAGCCGCCAGTCGAGCAGGAAGAGCCCGCCGACCGCCGCGACGAGTGTGAGCGAGTTCACGACGAGCGTCGTGAGTCCCTGGTTGAGGACATCGGAGAGAGCATCGACATCGCTGGTCAGCCGCGCGATGATCCAGCCAGCCTTCTGCTGCGAGAAATACCTGAGCGAGAGTGACGTCAGGTGCTCGAACAGGTCTCTGCGGAGGTCGAGCACGATCCGCTGCCCGATCCCCGCCAGCATCAGCCACGTCGTCGTCCCGAGCACCCATGCGACGAGTCCGACACCGATGTACGCGAGCACGTCGATCGTGAGCCGTCCCGTGTCGCCCGCGTGGATCCCTTCGTCCACCGCGTCGCCGACGATGCGCCACCCCGCCACGGGTGCCGCAGCCGCAACCGCCGCGAGCGTCATCACGAAGACGACGCGCCGACGCCCGCCCTCGGTGTAGCGCCAGAGGCGGCCGAGGCCGACGCGTGGGCTCCGTGCTCTACGCGGCAACGGTCTCGTCTCCGAAGAGCGCCGCAAAGGTCGCGCCGGTGCGCATCAGGTCGGTTGGCGTTCCCGACTCGGTGATCCGTCCGTCGACGAGGACGACCGCGCGGTCGGCGACGAGCACCGTCGACAGCCGTTGCCCGGCGATGAGCACGGTCTTCCCTGCGACCGCGGGGCGGAGCCGCTCCACGAGGTGGCGTTCTGTCTCGGTGTCCACCGCGGACATCGGGTCGTCGAGCACGAGGATCCGCGCTCCCGAGACGAGCGCTCGCGCGAGCGCAACCCGTTGCCGCTGTCCCCCGGAGAGGTTGACGCCGCGCTCCCCGATCAGCGTGTCGTACCCGTCTGGCAGCTCGTCCACAAAGTCGGCGACGCCCGCTGCCTCACATGCTGCGAGCACATCGGCCCAGTCGGCATCCGGTCTTGCGGCGAGGAGGTTCTCGCGGAGCGGCACCGAGAAGAGCACGGGCTTCTGCGTGACGATCCCGACCGTGTGGCGCAGGTCGGCGAGTGCGATCTCCCGTACATCGACGCCGCCGAGCCGAACCCGGCCATCGTCCGGGTCGTAGAACCGCGTGACGAGGTTCAGCAGAGAGGTTTTTCCGGAGCCGGTCGTTCCGCAGACCGCGACGATCTCGCCGGGCGCGATCTCGAGCTCGACATCCGCGAGCACCTCGGCACCGACGTCGTACGAGAACCGGACGTGCTCGAAGCGGACGGCGAGCGGACCAGCCGGGACCGCCACCGGCCGCTCCGGCTCGGGGAGCGGATCGATCCCGTCGAGCCAGGCAAAGCTCCGAGACGCAGCAGCCGTCGCCCGTTGGGCGAGGTTGATGATCCAGCCGAGCGCCTCGAGGGGCCACACGAGTTGGAGGAGGAGCGTCACGAACAGCGTGAACTCACCGATCGTGAGCTCGCCCGCGATCGCGTCTCGGCCCCCGAACCAGAGGACGGCGGCGATCCCGAGTGTCGGGAGGAAGATGAGGCCGGGGAGGAACCGCGCCTCGATCCCCGCCTGACGCATCGTCTCGTGCCGCACATCCTCGGCGCGGTCGGCGAATCGGTCGCGAACGTCATCCTCCCGGCCGAACGCCTGCACCATCTCGATCCCGACGACCACCTCGTCCGACGCCTCCGTGAGCCGCCCCTTCCGCTTCTGCACGAGCCGCGAGATCGGGTGGACGAGGTGTGCGAACCACCAGGTGAGTGCGGCGATCGGCGGCATCGTGAGCCCGCGGTCAGCGCGAGCGAGGGATCGACGGTCGCGAGCACGACTGCAGCGGCGACCAACATCATCAGGCTCTGGATCGCCTGGACGACCCCCCAGCCGATGAAGTAACGGACGGGATAGATGTCGTTGGTGGCGCGCGAGATCACCTCGCCGGTCGCGTGGCGGTCGAAGAACGCGCGCGGGTAGCGGAGGTATGCCGCGTACAGCATCCCGCGCAGCTGTGCCTCTACCGCGATCCCGATCCGCGCGGTCGCGTACCGGCGGAAAAAGTTGAGGACGAACCGGATCGCGCCGACCGCGACAATCGCCGCGAGGTAGAGCGCGAGCAGACCGCGGTCGTCGTGTCCGAGCGCATCGTCGATCGATCGCTGGATGAGGATCGGGATCGCCATCGACGCGGCCGTGAATCCGGTCGAGAGCACGAGCGCTCGACCGACGATCCGCCGTTGTCCCCACCACAGCGGAAAAAGGTTCTTCAGCGTCGGGACGAGCTGGAGATCGGGTGGATCGACAGTGCGCATCGGGTCGCGTCGCAACCTACCGACGAGCACCCACCACACCGTTGGGGCAGGCGGTGCGCGCGGTTGCGGCGTTGTTCCGCCCCGGTCTCATGGTCGGGGGAGAGGCGGTACCCTCCGGTGAAACGCTTTCTCCTGGGAGGGATGGACGATGACGGAGCTCGCAGAGGCGCCCGCAGCACACGGGGCCGCAGCAGTCGCAAGGATCACGCACTGGATCGACGGGCGGCGAGTCGAGGGAACCTCGGGTCGTGTCGGTCCCGTCTACAACCCGGCCACCGGGATCCAGACAGGCGCGGTCGATCTCGCGTCGGTGGCCGATGTTGCGGCGGCTGTCGCGAGCGCGAAGGCCGCGTTTCCCGCCTGGCGGGCTACCTCGGTCGGACGCCGCGCGGAGATCTTCTTCAGGGTCCGCGAGCTCCTGCACCAGCGCCGCGACGAGCTCGCCGCGATTCTGACGGCTGAGCACGGCAAGGTGCTCTCGGACGCGAAGGGTGAGATCGCCCGCGGGATCGAAGTGGTCGAGTACGCGTGCGGGATTCCGACGCTCCTGAAGGGAGGCTTCTCCGAGCAGGCCTCGACCGGCGTCGATGTCTATTCGATCCGCCAGCCGGTGGGCGTCGTCGCCGGGATCACCCCGTTCAACTTCCCGGCGATGGTCCCGATGTGGATGTGGGCTCCGGCACTCGCGTGCGGAAACTGCTTCATCCTGAAGCCGTCCGAGAAGGACCCGACGGCAGCGCTCTTCGTCGCGGGGCTGTTGAAGGAGGCGGGCATCCCCGACGGCGTCTTCACCGTCGTCCAGGGAGACAAGGTCGCGGTCGACGCGCTCCTCGAGCACCCGGATGTCGCCGCGCTCTCGTTCGTCGGGTCGACGCCGATCGCGCGCTACATCTACGAGACCGGCACCCGACACGGGAAGCGCGTGCAGGCGCTTGGCGGTGCGAAGAACCACATGATCGTGCTGCCCGACGCCGATGTCGCGATGGCGGCGGACGCCGCCGTGTCGGCCGCCTACGGCTCGGCGGGCGAACGTTGCATGGCGATCTCGGTGCTCGTCGCCGTCGGTGATGTCGCCGAGCCCCTGATCGCAGCGATCCAGGAGCGGATCCCGAAGATCAAGGTCGGCGACGGGATGGATCCTGCGTCGGAGATGGGTCCACTCGTCACCCGCGAACATCGCGACAAGGTGGCCTCGTACCTCGCGGGTGCAGAGGGACAGGGTGCGGCCGTGATCGAGGACGGTCGCGAAACCGCCCCGGAGGGCGACGGCTTCTTCCTCGGCGTCTCGCTGATCGACAACGTCACCACCGGGATGGACTGCTACCGCGACGAGATCTTCGGCCCGGTGCTCTCCGTCGTCCGCGCCGACACGTACGACCAGGCCGTCGGCCTCGTGAACGACAACCCGTACGGGAACGGCGTCGCGATCTTCACGCGTGACGGCGGCGCAGCCCGCCAGTTCCAGTTCGACGTGAACGCGGGGATGGTGGGGATCAACGTCCCGATTCCCGTCCCGGTCGCGTACTACTCGTTCGGCGGGTGGAAGGCATCGCTGTTCGGCGACAGCCACGCATACGGTCCCGAGTCGATCCACTTCTACACGCGCGGCAAGGTCGTCACGAGCCGCTGGCCCGACCCCGCGACGAGCAAGGTCGATCTCGGCTTCCCGCAGACGCGCTGAGAGTCGTTCTTTCCCTGCAAGGGTCGGCCCGCGGGGGCGGGCCGACCCGCAGGATCCCCGCCTGCGGCGGGGCAGGTCCCTGAAGCTCGCTCCCGCAAGACGCGGCCCGCAGGGGCGGGCCACGTCGCGGGATCCCCGCCTGCGGCGGGGCAGATCCCTGAAGCTCGCTCCCGCAAGACGCGGCCCGCAGGGGCGGGCCACGTCGCGGG
>CAYXAS010000060.1:0-11143 GCA_964461665.1 uncultured Gaiellales bacterium | reverse complement strand
GCTGCTCGGCGACTGACGCCGCCAGAACGACGGCGCGGTGCGGGGGACGGCTAGCGGCCCGGCGAACCGGGGGCGCTGCGGAGCGGCTCGATCACGCGCTTGTGCACCGACTCGAAGATCAGGCGCGTCTCGACGTGCTCGACCTCCGGGCGCGCCGTGAGTTGGTCGAGGACGAGCGACCGCAGGTGCTCGGTGTTCTCGACCGCGACGTGCATGAGGTAGTCGTCAGCGCCGGTCACGTGGAGAACCGTGAGCGACTCCGGCAGCGCGAGGAGGTGTCGGTAGAGGTCGTCGATCAGGTGGCGGCTGTGGACGCGGAGGCGGATCGCGATCAGCGCCTCGGTCGAGCGCCCGAGCAGGGCGGGATCGACATCCGCGTGGTACCCGCGGATCACTCCGCGTTCGCGCAGTCGGCGGACGCGCTCGAGACAGGTGGATGGGGCGAGGTGCACCCGCGCCGCGAGGTCCTTGTTGGAGATCCGCGCATCGTTCTGGAGCACGCGGAGAATCTCGTGATCCGTTCGGTCGAGCGCGACCCCGCCCGATCCCGACCGAACATTGTCCGGAACGCTCGCCATCTCTCCGACCGGAGCCTACTGCGGGCGACCGCGCCAGTGCGGTCCGCGGGAGCAGAACAGCCGCGCCACGCGGCTTCCCGGCGCCCTACTCCTCGCGCGGGGCTTCCGCCGATCCGTCGTCCCGCTGCTCGGCGTCCTTCCGCGCGCCGAGCTTCCCCTCACTCACCAGGGTGCCGAGCACGTCCATTACGGCACGGCAGGCGAGCTGGGCGGTCATATCGCTCACGTCGTACGGCGGGGCGACCTCGACAACCTCCATCCCGCACAGCCCTTCGCGCGCGATCAACCGCAGAAGCTTCAGCGCCTCGCGGGGAAGCAGGCCGCCCGGCTCGGGTGAGCCGGTGCCCGGAACGAACCCTGCATCGACCGAGTCGATGTCGAAGCTCAGGAAGACGGCGTCCGCATCCTTCCACGCGATCTCGAGCGCGACCTCGGCAGCCTTCGCGACACCGATCTCCTCGATGTCGGTAATCGTGAGGACGGTCGTCCGCCGGTCGCGTGCCACCTTCACGCCCGGCCGCGACCCGTACCAGCCGCCGATCCCCATCTGGACGAGGTTCGTCGGCGGGGCGTTCGGGATGTTCGTCGCGTGGAACCACGGCGTCGTGTGCATCCGCTCGTCCATGTCGCGTTCCTGGATGTCGATGTGGCGGTCGAGATGGATGATCCCGATGCGGCCCTCGACGTACGGCGCGATTCCGCGGACGTTCGGGTACCCGATCGAGTGGTCACCGCCGAGGATCACCGGGAACACACCGTTGCGGGCCACGTGGGCGACCGCCCTGTCGATCTGGTCAAAGCTCTTCTCGATATTCGACGGGATCACGAAGATGTCGCCCAGGTCCACCAGGTCGAGTTCCTCCTCGAGATCAACCGCCATGTCGACCGAGTAGGAGTCGTAGAGCGCGGAGATGCGGCGGATCGCCTGCGGGCCGAACCGGGCGCCAGCGCGATACGTCGTTCCCATGTCGAACGGCGCACCGATGATCGCGACCTCGTGCTTCCCGACCTCGTGGACGTTCTCGAGGTACGGCGCCTTCCGGAAGGTGTTGATCCCCGCGAACGCTGGCTGGTGGCCCCGCACGAACGTCGAGATCGTCCGGTCGTTGACGGACGGCGCTGCCTCAAGCCCGAGTTCAAGCCCACGCTCAACCGCCTCCCGCTGCTTCCGGTCGGTGATGTCAGCGAGGCGTCGGATGTTCCGCATCCCACGGTAGGGCGAGCTCTCGTGCGGATCGACGTCCTCGGACACCGGCTCTTCCTCCTCGGTCGGCCTTGCATTGACGCTTCCAGTGTTGTAATAACAACTCGACAGACGCAAGGCAAGGGGTTGCGTGCAATCCGTCTCGGGCACTACCGTTCTTGAGGGGACCCTGTTACGGTTGGGCGGCTGGTGCGGGAGACGCGACACGAGGGGCGGAGGCAGATGGCTGTAGAGACAAGTATCCCTACGCACGGCGACGACCGGCCGGAGTACGCGGCGAAGCGGGAAGAGCTCCGCGGCCGCGGCGTCCGGTACCTCCTCGCCGCCTACACCGACGTCCATGGCGTCGGCAAGGCGAAATGCGTTCCGATCGACCACCTCGGCGAGATGATGAGCGGTTCTGAGCTTTTCACCGGCGCGGCACTAGACGGGCTTGGCCAGGGGCCCTCCGACGACGAGCTCTCGGTCCGTCCCGACCTCGACCGCATCGTCCAGCTCCCGTGGCGGCCCGACTTCGCCTGGGCGCCCGGCGCCCTGTACTACCACGACGAGCCCTGGCCGATGTGCAGCCGCGTGGTGCTCCAGCGCGCGGTCGATCGAGCCGCAGCGCTCGGTCTCAAGTTCAACCTGGGGATCGAGACCGAGTTCTATCTCGTGCGCCGCGACGGCAACTCGATCGCGCCGGCGAACCCCGGCGATGTGCTCGAGAAGGCTGCATACGACATCGTCGATCTTCTCGCCACGATGCCGTTCCTCGACGAGGCGGTCGGCTACATGAACGCCCTCGGCTGGGACGTCCACTCGTTCGACCACGAGGACTCGAACTCGCAGTTCGAGCTCGACTTCTCGTACACCGACGTGATGTCGATGGCGGATCGCCAGACGCTCTTCCGGATGATGATGAAGGAACTGGCCCGCAAGCACGGGTTCGAGTTCACGATCATGCCGAAGCCGTTCTCGAACCGAACGGGGACGGGTGGTCACTTCAACATGTCGCTCGCGGACATCGAGACCGGGGAGAACCAGTTCGGCGACCCGGCCGACCCGCGCGGCTGCAATCTCGCGCCGCTCGCATACCAGTTCATCGCGGGGGTGCTCCGGCACGCGCCGGCGCTCACCGCGCTCGCCGCTCCCACGGTCAACTCGTACAAGCGGCTCGTCAAGTCCGGCTCGATGACGGGGTACACCTGGGCGCCGATCTTCATCTCCTACGGGCGAAACAACCGGACGCACATGCTTCGCATCCCGATGACGAGCCCGCGCGTCGAGAGCCGCGTGATCGACTCCACCTCGAACCCGTATCTCGCCGCCGCCGGCTACCTGCAGGCGGGGCTCGAGGGGATCGAGCAGGGTCTCGATCCCGGTGATCCGCTTCAGCAGAACATGTACGCGCTCGACGACGCGCAGCTCGGGGAGCTCGGTGTGAGCACGCTGCCGCGCACGTTGCTCGAGGCGGTCGAGGCCTTCGATGCGGACCCGTTCATCGAGACGGTGCTCGGGAAGGATCTGAAGCAGTCGTTCGTCGAGTTGAAGACCCGCGAGTGGTGGGACTACCACAACACGATCTCGACCTGGGAGATCGAGCGCTACCTCACCTTCTTCTAGATGTTCGGCAAGCGCGATTCCGGGGACGAGCTGACGATCTTCTTTGCGACCGATCTACACGGGTCGACCGCGTGCTTCAAGAAGTTCATCAACGCGGGGAAGTTCTACGGCGCAAGCGTGCTCATCCTCGGCGGCGATGTGACGGGAAAGATGATCGTCCCGATCGCCCGTCAGGAGGAGGGCGGCTACCTCACCTCGTTCGCGGGCAACGAGTTGCGCCTCTCGACCGATGAGGAGGCGGCCGCGCTCGGGAAGCAGGTCTCGGACATGGGCTTCTACCCCAAGGTCATGACCGAGCAGGAGTTCCAGGAGATCCGGGACGACCCCGCGCGGCAGGACGCGTTGTTCCACGAGTTGATCCGCGGGCGGCTCGAGGAGTGGATCGCGTTTGCGCGACCCCGGCTCCAGGAGCACGGTGTCAAGTGCTTCGCCGCGCCCGGCAACGATGACGGGTTCTTCGTCGACGAGTTGCTGGAGAACTCGGGGGCGATCGAGTTGCTCGAGGGCCGCGTGGTGCAGATCGACGGCGTCGAGATCCTTACTACGGGGTGGTCGAACGAGACACCGTGGAAGACCGAGCGGGAGACCACCGAGAGCGAGCTTCGGGTGATGATCGAGGGGATGATCGGGCAGCTGGAGCGGCCCGAGCACGCGATCTTCAACATCCATGTCCCACCGCACGGAACGGCGCTTGACCAGTGTCCGAAGCTCGACCACGAGCTTCGGCCGGTGTCGGTCGGCGGCAACCCGGTGATGGCGTCAGCCGGCTCGACTGCCGTGCGCGCGTTGATCGAGACGCATCAGCCGATGCTCGGGCTCCACGGGCACATCCACGAAGGCCGGGGAATCGCACGCCTCGCACGGACGGTGTGTGTCAACCCCGGGTCGAACTACAGCGAGGGCGTGCTGAACGGCTCTCTGATCCGGCTCCGCAAGGGAGAGGTGCGCGACGTGCACCTCACACAAGGCTGACAAGGAGGAGGCATGAGCTCACCAGCAGGCGAACGCGTATTCCTTAGAAAGGCGTCGGGTCTGATCAAGTCGGCGTCGAACACCGACGTTCTCATCTACGACCTCGGGCTTGTCTCGATCGGTCTCGGGTTGGGCTTCCTGCTCTTCTTCGGGCCGTCGGTCTATCTCGGCGGCGACCTGTTCGTCGCGACGCTGATCGCGGGCGCGGCGATGCTTCTTGTCGGGCTTGGGATGCTGACCTGGACGATCGTGATCCCACGGTCGGGAGGGATCTACAACTTCGGCACCCGGAGCATGTGGCCACCGCTCGCGTTCACCCTCAGTTTCGTCGAGGTGACCGCATGGCTCTTCTACGGAGCGTTCGGTGCCGTGTACCTCAACCAGTTGGGAATCGCACCTTCGATCACGGCGATCGGGATCCTCACTGACAACGCGGGGCTGGAGAGCTTCGGCGCCGACCTCGCCGGTGGCTGGGGGACGTTCCTGGTCGGCTCAGGCTCCCTGATCCTGGGCGCGGTGATTCTTGCAAGCGGGATGCGGCGCTTCTTCTTCTCACAGAAGGTGATGTTCACGATCGCCGTTGCGGGCACGCTCGTGTTCCTGGGCAGCTTGCTGTTCACCTCACGGGCCGACTTCATCGCCAACTTCAACGGCGTGATGGGTGGGCGGCTGGACGTGGGCGACGATGCCTATCAGGGTGTGATTGCCGCAGCGACCGCCGGTGGCTGGTCGAACCCGGGATTCGACCTCGGTGACACCGTCAAGCTCGCCAACTGGGCATTCCTCCCCCTGATCGGGGCGGCGTTCTCGATCTCCATCGGGGGCGAGATCAAGCAGGTGGCTCGCGGTCAGACGGTGGGAATCATCGCCGCGATCATCGGCTCGGTCGTCGTCTGGCTCATCTCGTTCGCGCTCATCTTCAGGACGATGGGCAAGGACTTCCTGGGCGCCGTGACGTACTCGAGCCTCAACGGCGTCGAGGGTGCGGCCACACCGGTGACCCCGTTCCCGACGCTGCTTGCGGGACTCGGGATGAATTCGGTGGTGCTGACGATCCTGATCGCGCTCGGGTTCATCGCGTGGATCTGGCTCTGGATCCCCACACAGATCCTCTACCCGACACGGGCGCTCGTCGCCTGGTCGCTCGACCGGGTGGCGCCGGATGCGCTCGGCACCGTGAACTCCCGCACGCACACGCCGCTCCCCGCAATCGGACTGTGTCTCGCGGGTGGCATCGCGTTCGTCGGGATGCTGTCGTTCACGACGTTCTTCCAGCTCGTGATCTTCATCGAGGTCGCGGTGCTGGCGTGGGCGGTCGTGCTTCTCGCAGGGGTGTTCTTCCCTTACAGAAGGCCTGACATCTACGGGAAGAGCCCGCTCGCGAACAAGCGGATCCTCGGCCTACCGGTGATGAGCGTTGCCTGTCTGCTCGGTGCAGCAGCGACGTTCTTCTTCTTCTTCAACCTGTTCTTCGACGACTTCGCGGCCGGTCACGCCCGACACAGCATGACCGTGCTGATCTGCTGGTTCGTCGGAGCGTTCTGCATCTACTGGATCATGTGGGCGATCCGGCGGCGTCAGGGCGTCAACATCGATCTCGCGTTCAAGGAGCTCCCTGTCGAATGACAGAACACGCGAGCCTCGGGGATCTGATTCCGGACTTCGCCCTGCCCGATCTCGAGGGCAGGGTCTGGACCGGATCGGGTCTCCGAGGCTCCGCGTACGTCCTCTTCTGCTTCGCAACCTGGTGAACGTGCCGTGAGCAACTGCCCGGGTGGCAGCGAGCATGGGAGACGCGGGGGAAGAGCTTTCAGTTTCTCGCGGTGGCGCAGGACGCCCAGGGTGAGGAGCGTGTCCGCCCCCTCGTCGAGGAGAGCGGCGTGTCCTTTCCAGTGCTCATCGACCGGGCGAGCACGCTCGGAGCCGCTCTCGGTTTTCGCATCGTTCCGAGCGGATTCTTCGTCGATGCGGGCGGGATCATCCGTTACCGGCACGTTGCCGACTTCGACGTGTCCGACCCGCGTGTCGGCTGGAACCTCGACCGGTTTCTCGCGGGCGAACCGACCGAGTCCCCGTCTGAGGGTGAGCAGATGAGCGTGGCGGCGATGGAGCTCTACGCCCGGGGTGTCGGCCATGCGTCGGAGGGCCGACAGGACGAATCGATCGGTCTGTGGCGGGAGGCGCTCGAGCTGGATCCCGACAACTTTCTGATCCGGTCGCAGATCTGGGCTGCCGAGCATCCCGAGCGCTTCTACCCGGCCGTGGATCGCGGCTGGCAGGAGCTTCAACTCGCGAAGGAGGGGTATGACAAGCCGCTCCCCTGACACCGCCGGGTCGGCGCTGCGGGAGCGCGCGAACGGTGACGTGGTCGCGCGCATCTGCGAGGCCGAGCCGGTGCTCGTCGACGTCAGGCCTGCGATCGAGGTCGTCCCAGGGCTGACGGCCGAGACCGTGCTGACCTCGGGTGCGTCGCTGCCGTGGGACGCGTATCACGGTGGGCAGCGGACGGGCGTAATCGGCGGGGCGATTTTCGAGGGGCTTGCAGCGACCGCGGAGGAGGCAGACGCGGCGATCAGGAGTGGCGCGATCCGTGTCAGGCCCTGTCAGGAATTCGGGTGCGTCGGCTCGCTCGCGGGCATCTACACGCCGTCCATGCCGGTACTCGTCGTCGAGAGCCCGCGCGGCGGCCAGCGGGCGTTCTGCAACCTGTTCGAAGGCGTTGCGCCGTCGCGCCTCAACTACGGCGTCTGGAACGAGGACGTCCGCAGCAACCTCACGTACCTCGGCGAGGTGGTGGGGCCGCTGCTCGGCGAGGCTGTGCGTGAGGCCGGCGGAGTTCCGCTGCGATCGCTGATGCGCCGCGCCCTCAACATGGGCGACGAACTCCACAGCCGCAACACGGCAGCGACGCTGCTCTTCACCCGCGAGCTCTTTCCGGTGCTCCTCGGGCTCGCCGGAACGCGGCGCGAGGCCGTGACGCGCGTGTTCGACTACCTCAGCTCGAGTGACTACTTCTTCCTCCGGGCCACGATGGCGGCCGCGAAGGCGACCGCCGACGCAGCGCACGGCGTCGAAGGGTCGAGCGTCGTCACCGGGATGGTGTTCAACTGCCGCGACTTCGCGATCCGCGTCAGTGGACTTGGCGACGAGTGGTTCCGCGGCCCCCTGCCGACGCGGCACGGCGCGAAGCTGTTCGACGGCTTCGTCGAGGACGACATCGAGTTCATGGGTGGCGAGAGCACGATGATCGAGACGGTCGGACTCGGCGGCTTCGCGCAGGCAGCGGCGTTCGCACTCCAGGACTACCAGGGTGGGTCGGCCGACCACATGGTCGAGGCCAACCGCGCCATGTACGACATCACGCTCGTGGAGCACCCCGAGTACCGGATCCCGTATCTCGGGTTCCGGGGAACACCGGTCGGGATCGACATCCATCGCGTCGTCTCGACGGGGATCACCCCAGTGCTCGACATCGGGATTGCTGGACGGATGGGGGGCCAGATCGGGGCGGGCAGCTTCCGTGCGCCGCTCGAACCGTTCACTGCTGCCGTCGACGCCTACACAAGGAGATACGCCTGATGACCGTCGCCAACCTGGATTTTGTGGATCGGGCGCTGGTGCTGGTCGAACAGGCGAAGGCGCGGAACCTGTCGCTCCGCATTCTCGGGTCGCTCGCGTACCGGCTCCACTGTCCCGCAAATCTCGCGCTGTTCGACGAGATGAAACGGGATCTCACGGATGTCGACTTCGCCGCGCGGGGCGACGAACGGAAGGCCGTGCGTGCGTTTCTCGAGGAACTCGGTTTCGTGATCGACAACGACATCCTCGTCTCGACGGAGGGAAAGCGGTACTTCTTTCAGGATCCGGGCTCCGCGCTGGGCGTCGACGTGTTCTTCGACGAGCTGTTCTTCTGCCACCCGATCCCCCTCCGCGACCGTCTGTCGCTCGACGACCCGACGATCACCCTCGCCGACCTCGTGCTCGAGAAGATGCAGATCGTCGAGATCAACGCGAAAGACATCAAGGACACGCTCGTCGTCCTGCTGGAGCACCCGCTCGGGTCGGGCGATCGCGAATTGATCGACGGGCGGTATATCGCGAAGGTCCTCGGCGACGACTGGGGCTTCTTCTACACCGTGACGACGAATCTCTCGAAGCTCCAGAGCCTCGGCGTGGAGTACGGCACGCTCAATGACGGCCAGTGGGACGTGGTCAATGCGCGCATCGCGGAGCTCGAGCAGATGATCGACGACGAACCGAAGACGCGACGGTGGAAACTCCGGGCGCGCATCGGTACCCGCGTCAGGTGGTACCAGGAAGTCGCCGAGAAATCGGACACGTTCTGAGCGCGGACCTCGTCGCCGAACTGCTCGAAGCGCGGCTGATCGCGAACCTCGCGACGTTCAACCGCGACGGGTCGATCCACCTCGTCGCGATGTGGTTCCTCCATGAGGACGGCGTTCTCCTGATCCCCACGAGCGACACCACCCGCAAGGCGCGCAACCTTGAGCGCGACCCACGCGCGACGATCATGGTCGACGACTCTCGCGGCGGCTTCGACCTCCGCGGAGTCACTCTCGTGGGCAGCGTCGAGATCGCCCGCGGCGAGGGTGCGCGTGAGGCCAACGCCCGGATCCACCGGAAATACGTCACCGAGGAGGGGCTCGCCCTTGGGCCTGTCGGCGGCTATCTCGCGACCGACGACATCACGATCCGCTTTCGCCCGGAGCGGGTCAGCGCGTGGGATCTTCGCTCCACCGAGCAGGGCCGAGCGCTGATCGAGACAGGGCTCTACCGGCCGCTTGCCTGACGGGCCGACGGTTCGGGTCTTCCGCACCAGCGGGGTCCGGGCTTCGTCTCAGGTGGCCGGCGAGGCGTCCGCGTTGAGCGCGTAGCGCGCGGTCATGTCCGCCCCGTCCGCCGCCGCGTCGAGGCGGAACTGGAGCAGATCTCCGCGGTATTCGGCGCGCGCCACCTCGAACGGCACCGTCGTGTCCCCGTCGACACGGTGCTCGGTGCAGAGGACGAGAAACACCGCGGAGCGGTGGGGGATGCCGAAGCGGTCGGCCTCGAATTGGCCGCACTGGCTTGCCTCGATCGAGAGACGGGAGTGGGCGAGCGTCACGCCGTGCTGCGCGAGGGTCAGCGTCCCCGGGAGGTTGCGTCCCACCTGCGCCGCGGCGGCGAGCCAGGGCACGTCGCGTTCGGCGAAGAACGAATACGAGATCGCGAGGGGGCGGCCTCTCAGTGAGAGGAGGGTGGTGATGCGCAGAATCGCCTCGCCGGGTGTGACCTTCAGGCCGTCGAGAATGCTCCGTTCGACCGGTGCCGTTCGCCTGTCGAGCACCTGGATCGTCACGTCGTCGTCCCGCTCGGTCGCGAGCAGCCGCGACAGGCCACCCGCTCGGTAGTCGAGTTTCGGCCGGGCGACGAACGTCCCCCGTCCGCGGATCCGGACGATCTGGTGGTCATCCTCGAGGATTGCGAGCGCCTGCCGGACGACGACCCGGCTCACGCCGTACAGTCGGGCGAACTCCGGCTCGGAAGGGAGAACGTCGCCAGGCGTCCAGACCCCGGACTCGATCTGCTCCTTGAGCACCTCCTGAAGCTGGTAGTACAACGGGACAAAACTCCGTCGATCCAGCCTTTGGGGCTCGATAACCGGCTCGGGATCGGTCATCCGCGGGAGTATAGGGGTGGTCCGTCTGCGGTCCACCGAATGGAGATGCGTGAGTCGCGGGTGCTCGATCGAGGCGCGCGCCGAGGCGGCGGGAAGTGCGATTGTCCTGCAATTGTGCGTGAAGCGACACGGGAGCCGGGCGGGTCCGCGTCGTCGGAGATCCTCGACACCGATCGGTTCATCAGAGAACTACGCGTCACAGCTGTGCGCAACGTGGGGCTCTGTGCGATCTACGGCAAGAGCGGGATCGCAAGAAGTTGATTCCGAACATCCCGAGAGAGATGCTGTACCTCAACGCGAAGGAAAACCGCAGGACTCTCTGATCTGGGAGAGCGAGGGAGCGCAGAGTCATGTTCGGATTCGACGAACGAATCGCCGAGTTTTCCCAGGGCGCGTCGCTGTGGGTCGTTCTCGCCGTCGCGGTGCTGCTCGGGCTTCGCCATGCAGCGGATCCCGATCACCTGGCGGCCGTAGCAGCGCTCGTCGCGAGCGACCGGATTGCGTCGGTGCGGCGGGCCCGTCAACTCGGGCTCGCCTGGGGCCTCGGTCATGCGGCGGCGCTCACGGCGCTGGGTGTCCCGATCGTGCTTCTCGACCTGTACCTCCCCGAGGCACTCCAGCGACTCGTGGAAGGCACGATCGCGCTCGTGATCGTCGGACTCGCGGTGCGGCTGCTCGTACGGTGGCGCCGCGGACACTGGCATGCGCACACGCACGTTCACGCGGAGGGACTCGCCCATGCCCATCGGCACGCAGCGGATGACGCGATCCACGCACACCGTCTGGCGGAGCGGCGCGTCCGCACGCCCCTCGGGGCATTCGCGATCGGCGCCGTGCACGGGATCGGCGGCTCGGCGGGAATCGGCGTGCTCCTCCTCTCATCGATTGCGTCACGCGGACTCGCGCTCGGCGCACTCCTCCTCTTTGCTCTCCTCACGGCCGCCGCGATGACACTGCTGTCGAGCGGCTTCGGACACGTCGTGGCGCGGCATACAAATCGACGCCGTCCCAGCCTCGCGCTTCCCGTACTCGCCGTGATCAGCCTCGCTTTCGGACTCTGGTACGGCTTCGCTGTGGTTGCCGCTTCCGCCCCGGCCGCCTAGT
>CAYXAS010000059.1:0-11900 GCA_964461665.1 uncultured Gaiellales bacterium | reverse complement strand
CATGACCCCATCCTCTCAAGGACTGGAGCCTGCATCTTTCCCGGAGCGGTTCAGTACGAGTTCTGGCGCAGGGCGGAGGAGGAGCGGATCGATCGTCGCCGCCTCCTACGGCGCGGGCTTGCGGCAGGCGTGGGCCTGACGGTGATGAGCCTCTCGGGGACGGCGCTCGCAGCGCGTAAGCGTGCGCTCGCAGACCCGCCGCTCCGCGCGAAGGACATGTCGCTCAACGAGTTGATCGCGGAGGCGAAGCGGGAGCAGACGCTCAACACGATCGCACTCCCGCGTGACTGGGCGAACTACGGCGAGATGATGGACACGTTCGGTGCCAAGTACCGACTCAACGTCGTCAACAACGAGCCGGACTTCTCGTCCGCGCAGGAGAACCAGACGGTCAGGTCGCTCAAGGGCGATCCACGCGCACCGGACGTGCTCGACGTCAGCATCTCGTTCGCGATGGACGGCGCCAACGAGGGTCTCTACGCGAAGTACTTCACGACGAACTTCGCCAAGGTGCCGCGTTCGATGAAGGACGGCCGTGGATTCTGGGTCGGTGACTACTGGGGCGTCGTCTCGTTCGGGGTCAACACCGCAGTCGTCTCGAACGTCCCGACGAGTTGGAAAGACCTGCTGAAGCCCGAGTACAAGAACAAGATCGCGCTCAACGGCAACCCGCTCTCGTCGGGATCCGCCGTTGCGGGTGTCGTCTCCGCCTCGATCGCGAACGGTGGTTCGATCGGTGACGTCGGCCCGGGGATCGAGTTCTTCGCGAAGCTGAAGGCAGCGGGGAACTTCCTCCCGGTGCAGGCGACGCCGCAGACGATCGCATCGGGTCAGACCCCGATCACGATCGACTGGGACTACCTGAACTACGCGTACGGGAAGAACTTCCCTGCGGCGAAGATCAAGACGGTCGTCCCATCGGATGCGGTCTACGGTCAGTACTACTGCCAGGCGATCAACGCGACCGCCCCGCACCCGTTCGCGGCGCGGCTCTGGCAGGAGTTCCTGTACTCCGATCAAGGGCAGTTGATCTGGCTGAAGGGCGGTTCGCATCCGGCGCTGTTCGACGATCTCGTGAAGCGCAACGTCGTCCCGAAGGCGCTGATCGCGGCTCTGCCAAGCCCGGACGCCTACGCGAAGGTGAAGTTCCCGAACCGCGCGCAGGTCACTGCCAACCGGGCCCGTGTCAAGGCCGAGTGGCCGGCCAAGGTCGGCTGAGCGACCGGCCCCTCACCGCGGATCGTCTCCGGCCGGCTCACCCCGGCCGGAGACGCATCCCGCTCGCGTGGCTCGGGATCCTGCCGTTTGCGCTCTACACGGCCGCGTTTCTGTTCGCGCCTGCGGCCAGCGTGCTCGTCGGCGCGTTCGAGGCGAACGAGGGTGGCTTCACGCTCTCGAACGTGCGGATGCTGTTCGACGAGCCGTACCGCACCGCATTTCGCAACTCGATCGAGGTGAGCGTCGTTACGGCGCTCCTCGGGGGCGTGTTCGGCCTCTTCGTCGCGTACGCCGCGCTCCGTGATGGGACGCCACGGTGGGTGCGGACGGTGATCACCACGTTCTCGGGGGTTGCGGCGAACTTCGCAGGCATCCCACTCGCCTTCGCGTTCATCGCGACGCTCGGGACGATCGGGGTGCTCACGCAGTTTCTGATGGGGCTCGGGTTCAACCCGTACGACCACGGCTTCACCCTGTTCTCGAAGACGGGCATCGAACTTGCGTACCTGTACTTCCAGCTCCCACTGATGATCCTGGTCATCGCCCCCGCGATCGACGGCCTGCGGCGCGAGTGGCGTGAGGCTTCATCGAGCCTTGGCGCCGGCTCGTTCGCGTACTGGCGCCATGTGGGGATCCCCATCCTGACGCCGTCGCTGCTGGGCGCGATGGTGCTCCTGTTCGGGAACTCGTTCTCGGCCTACGCGACCGCCTACGGGTTGACCGCGGGCGGTGTGAGCCTGGTCCCGATCACGATCGGCTACTTCCTCTCGGGCGACGTGCTCGACGACCCCCATCTCGGGCAGGCGCTCGCGTTCGGGATGTTCGTCGTGCTCGGGCTGATGATGCTCGCGTACCTCCCGCTCCAGCGGCGCGCGTCACGGTGGATGCGCTGACATGGCGCCGCGCCGCCGCATCGCGCCGTCCGCGCTCGTCTGGCTGTTCCTCGGGGCCGCATACTTCCTCGTCCCGCTTGTCGCGACGCTCCTGTTCAGCCTGAAGAGCGGGCAGACGGGACTCTGCTGCACGATCGAGAACTACGGGATCGCGCTCCGCGAGCCCGACTTCCGCGCGACCCTCCAGCTCTCGCTCATCGTCGCGCTCGAGACGATCACGCTCACACTCGTGCTGCTCGTCCCGACCATGTACCTCGTCCATCTCCGGTTCCCACGGCTGCGTTCCGCGCTCGCGTTCGCCGCGCTCGTCCCGTTCGTGGTCGCGCCGATCATCCTCGTGGTCGGTCTCCTCGCGGTGTTCAAGGGGACACCGTTCTGGTTCTACGGGCAGCCGTACGGTTTCCTCGCCGCTTCGTACGTCGTGCTGGCCTTCCCGTATATGTACTTCTCGCTCGAGGCCGGGTTCCGCGCGATCGATGTCCACACGCTGACCGAAGCGTCGCAGAGTCTCGGCGCGGGCTGGGTCTCGACGCTCGGGCGGGTGATCCTGCCGAATCTCCGCGCGGCCGCGCTTGGCGGGTCGTTCCTGACGCTCGCGATCGTGCTCGGGGAGTTCACGATTGCGAGCCTGTCGCAGTTCAAGACGTTCTCGGTCTTCATCCAGTACATCAACCAGAACCGGGCGTATCCGGCGGCGGCTCTGACGCTCATCGCGTTCGGACTCACTTGGGCGGCGATGCTGTCACTGCTCGCCGTCGGCCGTGACCGCCGCAGACCGATCGGAGGCGTGGTCTAGATGGCCGACCTGACACTCGAAGGGCTGCGCCGCACGTTCGGGTCGGTCACCGCGCTTGACGGGATCGACCTGCACGTGGCGAGCGGGGAATTCGTGGCGCTGCTCGGCCCGTCCGGATGCGGGAAGACGACAGCGCTCCGGCTCGTCGCGGGTTTCGACCGTCCGACCGCCGGCCGCGTCCTGATCGACGGCAAGGACGTGACCGACGTGCCGCCGAACCGGCGCGACGTCGGGATGGTGTTCCAGGCGTACAGCCTGTTCCCGAACATGACCGCGCAGCGCAACGTCGAGTACGGCCTCCTGATCCGGGGGCAGAAGCGCGCCGCCCGGCAGGCCCGCGCGCTCGAGCTGCTCGACCTCGTCGGTCTCGCGGACGCGGGGGACCGGTACCCGCATCAGCTCTCCGGCGGGATGCAGCAGCGGGTCGCCCTCGCGCGCGCGCTTGCGATCGAGCCGCGGCTCCTGCTGCTCGACGAGCCGCTCTCCGCTCTCGACGCGAAGGTGCGGGGCTCGCTGCGCGAGGAGATTCGCCGGATCCAGCTCGAGCTCGGGATCACCACGATCTACGTCACCCACGACCAGGAGGAGGCGCTCGCGATCTCCGACCGCGTCGCGGTGATGGCGAGTGGACGGATCGAACAGATCGGAACCCCGGCCGAGATGTACGGAAGCCCTGCGACCCCGTTCGTCGCCGAGTTTGTCGGGACAACGAACCGGCTCGTCGCGACCGTCGCTGGCGACGGGATCCTCGAGTCCGAAGGCGTCGCATTCGCGGTCGACGCCGCTCGCGGGCTACCGCGAGGCGAGCGGGTCCTCTGCCTCGTGCGACCCGAGACGGTCGAGGTCGAGCCGGACACGGGCGCCGAGAGGGGCGCCGGGTTCGTGGTCGGCGAGGTCTCCTCGCACATCTTCCTCGGCTCGGTGACCCGGGTCAGGGTGACCGATGCGGCGAGCGGGATCACGCTCACCGCCGACCTCCCGAGTCTCCGGGCGGAGCCATTCGCGGTCGGTGCGCGGGTTCGCGCCTCGTTCCCCGCGGACGCACCGCGGCTGCTCAGCCTCGAGGAGCGGCCTGGCGCGCCAGCGTCCGGAGCGCAAGATCCGGACGGTCGCTGAAGAGGCCATCGGCTCCGAGCCGTTCGAGCTCGAGCATCCGGCCCGGATCGTTGACCGTGTAGACGAGCGCGCGTAGCGACGAGGCGTGCGCGGTTGCGATCCCGCGGGCGGTGACGAGCGCGTCGTCGAAGCCCGCAGCCCACGCGAATCGCGCCGCTGCGCGGATCGAGGTGCCGTATCCGACGTGCTGCACCTTGCGCAGCCGGGGACGAAGCCCGTGGGCCTCGAGCAGCGCGCGGTGCGAGAACGAGACGACGACCGCGTCCGAAGGGAGCCGCTCCACTGTCCTGCGGACGGTGTCGTGGCGTCGATGGAGCCACGGATCCTTGAGCTCCGCCATCACCCCGATGCGTCCTGCCGCGAGCTCGAGTGTCTGATCGAGGGTTGGGACCTCGACCGCAGCAAGTTCGGCCGCGGTGCGGGCGGCGAGCGGCCCCGAGAGCGATGTCAGCCGCTCGAGCGTCCGGTCGTGGAAGACGACGAGCGTCCCGTCGCGCGCCGCCTGCACGTCGAACTCGATCCACTCCGCACCGAGCGTGATCGCCCGTTCAAAGGCTACGAGCGTGTTCTCCCGCTCGTCGTACGAGGCGCCGCGGTGCGCGACGACGATCAGCCGAGCACCTCGCGGACGAGTGCGATGTCGATCCGCGGGACGATCCGGTCCGCGCGGCGCAGGCGTTCCGGCGGCAACGTCGTCGCCATCGCGAAGCAGACAAGACCCGCATCCTTCGCGGAGGCGACACCCGCCTCGGTGTCCTCGAAGACGATCACGGAGCCCGGGTCACCCGTGAGGCCAAGAAGGTCGAGCGCGCGGAGATAGCCCTCCGGATGCGGCTTCCCGTTCGTGACGTGGTCCGCCGCGACGAGGTGCGAGAAGCATCCATCGAGTCCCGCGGCTGCGACGACCGGGATGATCTCCTCGCTCGCGGCGCCTGAAACGATCGCGAGCGGCACGCGAGTTGTCGCGTGTCGGATCGCCTCGCGTGTGTGCTCGCGGATCGTCGAGCCGTCTGACGAGAGCGCCTTGTAGCGCGCGATCCGCTCGGCGACGAGCGCGTCGAGCGCGGTGCCCTCAACGTCGAGCCAGCGCTGGATCAGCGCCTCCTCCGACAGCCCCGAGAGGTGCGTGTAGTACTCGTCCTCCGAGAGCGGGTGGCCGTGTTCCGCGAACAACGCGCGATAGACCTCGTAGAGGATGGGCTCGTCGTCGGAGAGCGTCCCGTTGAAGTCGAAGATCAGCGCCCGCATCCCGCCCATCGCCCGCGTAGCCTACGCAGGCGATGGGGACGACCGCGCTCGTGCTCGCGCTCGCCGCGGCGGTGCTCCACGCCGCGTGGAACCTGCTTCTCGCGCGCGAGCGCGATGTCGAAGCGGCGACGGCGGTCGCGCTTGTGGCGGCGGTCGTTGTGTTCGCGCCGGTCACGGCGCTCACGTTCGACGTCGAGCGGGCGGCGATTCCGTACCTCGCGGTCACAGGGCTGTTCCAACTCCTCTACTTCGGCCTGCTCGCGACCGCGTACCGCACCGCCGAACTGTCGCTCGTCTACCCGGTCTCGCGGGGGCTCGCACCCGTGCTCGTGCTCGGTGTCGGCACGCTCGCGCTGGGGGAGGAAGCGTCAGGCTGGCAGGCGGCAGGAGTGCTCGTGGTCGCGTGCGGCGTCGTGCTCGTGCGCGGGGTGGGTGGACGGGCCGATCCCCGCGGGCTCATCCTCGCGCTAGCGATCGCAGGCTGCATCGCCTCGTACACGCTGATCGATGCGCGCGGGATCGCCCACGCATCGCCGATCACGTATCTCGAGTTGAGCATGATCCCTCCGACGCTGGTCTACGTGCTGTTCGTCCTCCGCGTCCGTGGCCGCTCGCGCCTCCGTAGCGCCGTTCGGCCAATCCCCGTTGTTGCCGGACTCGCGTCGTTCGGTGCGTACGCATTCGTCCTCGCAGCGCTCGACCGGGCGCCGGCCGCGCCGGTCGCGGCCGTGCGCGAGACGAGCGTCGTGATCGCGACGGCGCTTGCGGCGGTGGTGCTGGGGGAGCGTGTCTCGCGCGGCCGGATCGCTGGCGCGATGCTCGTCGCTGCGGGGATCGCCGCGCTCGCGCTCGCCCGATAGGGTCGCCGCGTGCCGCTCGAGATCGTCAGCGTCGGTGACCCGGTGCTGCGCCAGCGCGCCCGCGAGGTGAGCGAGGAGGAACTCGCGTCGGCGGGATTTCGCCGGTTCGTGAAGGAACTCGTCGAGACGATGCGCTCCGCGCATGGGGCAGGGCTCGCCGCGCCGCAGGTCGGAAGGTCGCTGCGAGTGTTCGCGGTCGAGGTCGCCGACAACCCGCGCTACCCGTACAAGCCGAACATCCCGCTCCACGTGCTCCTCAACCCGGAGGTGCGGCCGCTCTCGGCCGAGACGTTCGAGGTGGTGGAGGGATGCCTCTCGGTGCCCGATCTCCGTGGTCGGCTGCGGCGGTTCGCCGAGGTGGAGGTGTCATGGACGACACTCGACGGCGAGCGCGTCTCCGAGGTCGTGCGTGGAGTCAGCGCGGGGACCTTCCAGCACGAGCAGGATCACCTCGACGGAATCCTCTTCCTCGATCGAGTGGACGATCCGCGAACGTTCATGACGTGGGAGGCGTTCCAGCGCCACCACGAGGCGGCATTCGCGGCCGAGGCGCGCGCGATCGTCGAGCGGTGGGGGAGCTAATCGGATCCAAGAAACGCTCTGCTGGATCCGAAAGCACCGTAAATCACCGCTTGACAGAGGAAGAAGCCTGATTTAGGATCCAGAACATGGCATCGATGGGTACATCGATCGTCGTGTCACAGGAGCTGCGTGGAGCAGTGAGCCATGTGCCGCGCCCTCCGGAGTCGGCAGGGGCGCCTCGAATCCGCAGTTACCGCGTCGGGCAGACGCGAGCGGAGACACTCGAGTGCACGTGCCCGGAGTTCTGCGAACGCGACCACGAGCGAGACTGAGCCCGACCGCTCGTCGGTCTGAGGAGGGGGTGGTAGCGTCGAAGAGGTGACGGTCGCCGTCATCGGCGCAGGGCTCGCAGGGCTCGCGGCTGCCGAGGCGCTCGCTCGCGTGGGTCATGAGGTCGTCGTGCTCGAGGCGCGCGACCGAGTCGGCGGTCGTGTCTTCTCCTCGCGGCTTCCGAACGGCTCTGTGGTGGAGCACGGGGCCGAGTTCGTGCTCCCCGAGGACGACGCGCTGCGTGCGAACGCAGCGCGGCTCGGGTTGGAGCTCGCCGACCGAGGGATGTTCTACGGCGACCGCGAGCCACGCGGCGTGCCGCTCTCGCTCGAACGGCTTCGCGAGGCGGCGGCGATCGTTTCAGCCGCGCTCGAAGCGCTGCCAGACGGCGGTCACGCGCTCGACGCAGCCTCGTTTCTCGACGCGCTCGATCTCACCCCGGCGGCGCGTGGGGCGATCCGAGCGCGCGCCGAGGTCTCGTGCGCGGCACCCGCCGACCGCTTCGCCGCAGCGGAGCTCGCGGGTGTCGCGGCGGCGTCCCGGACTCCGTGTCCGTCGGTCAGGGGAGGGAACCAGCAGCTCGCGCTCCGGCTCGCTGAGCGGCTCGGCGCCTCGGTGCGCCTCGGAACGCCCGTCGAGTCGGTTAGGTGGCGCGACGGAGCCGTCCGCGTCATCTTCGGATGCGGTGAGGTCGAGGCGCACAGGGTCGTGATTGCGGTTCCCGCGGCCGTGATCTCCACGATCGAGTTCGACCCGCCACTTCCCGCTCCGCTCACGGCCGCGTACGCGCAGGTTGAGGTCGGGCACGCGGCGAAGCTCTTCGTCCCGCTCAGCCGTCCCGCACCGCCGAGCGCTGTCCTCTCCGTGCCCGAGCGGTACTGGACGTGGACGGCAACCCGGGGAGACGGACTCGAGCCGGTCGTGCACGCGTTCGCCGGCTCGGCGCCCGCGCTCGCTGCGCTCGATGTGGCGCAGGGTCCGGAGCGGTGGCTCGCATCGCTGGCCCGTCTCCGACCCGATCTCGACCTTGAGTGCGGCGGGGCCGTGCTCTCAACGTGGGACGATGACCCGTGGGCACGAGGTGCGTACTCGTGCGCCACACCGCCGGAGGAGGCGTGGGCGCCTGTCGGGCCCTTGCACGTCTGCGGCGAACACACCGCGGGCCGGTTCGCGGCGCTCATGGGCGGGGCGCTGCGAAGCGGACTCAGAGTCGCCGAGGAGATCGGCCAGCCGACCGACTGAGGTCAGTCGGGTGGGCGGCTCGCGGTGCGCGAGCCGAGCGCGACACCGCCAAGGATGAGCGCGAGCCCCCCGAGTGATGCGAGCGTCAGCGGTTCGTCAAGCACGAGCGCGCCGTAGCCGAGCGCAACCCCGGGCAGCAGGTACGTGACGAGGCTCAGTCTTCGGCCTCCGTAAAGACGGAGGACGCGGTAGAGGACGAGCTGCGCGAGCGCGGTGCCGAGTAGCGCGAGCGCTGCGAGTGACGCGAGCGCGCCTGCGGTCGGATCGACCTCTGGTAGCTCGAGCAGCGCGAATGGGGTGAGGACGACCGTCGCCGACGTCATCGCGCCACATGCGAGCACCGGGCCGGGTGCGGAGGCAACGCTCCGCTGTCCGAGGATGTTCCCGCTCGCGTAGAGGAGCGACGAGAGGACCACCGCGAGCGTCCCCGCGACAACCCACCAGCCGCCCTCCGGGCGGGCGCCCGCGAGCACACCAACTCCTGCGAGCCCGGTGACGATCCCGACGATCCGCGTCGTTCCGAGCGGCTCGTGCGGGAGGAATCGGAGTCCGAGGAGGATCGTGAAGATCGGAACGGTGGACTGCGCGATCGCAGCGATTCCCGAGTCGATGTGCTGTTCCCCCCAGGCAACGAGCCAGAACGGCGCCGCATTTGCGATCGCCCCGAGCGGAGCCCAGAGGCGCCACGACGCGCGGAGGTCGCGGATTGCGGAGCGGCCCCCGACAGTTGCCACGAGATAGGCGAACAGGCAGGTCGCGGCGATGAGCGCGCGGGCTGCCATCAGCGGGGCGGGTGGAAGCCCTCCCTCGACCGCGACCTTGATGAAGAGGTACGACGCGCCCCACACCGCCGCGAGCACTCCGATCAGCGTTGCGTACCGGTTCATGCTGTCGCGCCACCCGTCCGGCGGAGCCGCGCCGCTCCGGTTGCCGCAGCGGTTCCACCGAGCACGAGCGCGAGTCCGCCGATCGCCGTGGCGGTGACCGTTTCGTCGAGCAGCACCGCGCCGTAGACGAGCGCGAACGCAGGCACGAGATAGGTGACGAGGATTGCGCGTGACGCGCCCGCGCTCGCGATCAGCGCGAAGTAGAGGAGGTACGCGATTCCGGAGCCGAGCGCCCCGAGCGCTGCCACCGCCGCAAGCGCGCCGACGGGTGGCACGTCGTCTGGGAGTTGGAGGAGTGCGAGCGGTGTCACGAACACCGCCGCGCAGCCGAGTTGGCCGATTGACGCATGGAGCGGTGGCAGATCACGCACCGTCCGTCCCGCGTACAGCACCGACGCTGCATAACAGAGGGCGGTCCCGATCACCGCGAGCGCTGCGGTCAGATCGGCGCTTCGCTGGACGCCGACGAGGAGCGCGACCCCCACGAATCCGACGGCGATCCCCGTGAGGCGGGTTCCCGTCACCCTCTGGCTCGGGTCGATCCGGGTCGCGAGCACCACCGTGAACAGCGGCGCCGCGGCCTGGATCACGGCGGTCAGCCCGGAGTCGAGGCGGATCTCTGCATAGCCGAGGAGCCAGAACGGGAGCACGTTGTTCACGACCGCGAGCACCATCAGCGGTCGGAGTCGCCCCCGGAGCGGTGCGAGCCCACCGCGCCACGCAAGGAGCGGCACGAGAATGAGCGTCCCGACGACGAGGCGGCCAAAGACCACGACGGACGGTTCGAGTGCCTCCACCCCGAGCTTGATGAAGAGAAACGACGCGCCCCAGATCGACGAGAGCGTCACGAGCAGGGCCCAGTCGCGGCGGGTCACCGCCGCAACCTAGTCCGCGCGACCGCCGCGACGGGACACGACCGACACGGAGGTGAGGCGTCGGCTCCCGAGGGTCGCGTCGGGTGGCCCCGATAGACTCGAACCCTGAGCGCCACGCTGGAAGAGCGCCTCCACCGCCGACTCGGCCTGACCGACGGCGAGTACGACCGCATCATCGCGCTGCTCGAGAGGGAGCCGAACGGATTCGAGCTTGCGGTGTTCTCGCTGCTCTGGAGCGAGCACTGCGGCTACAAGCATTCGGCCCGGCTGTTGCGCCGCCTCCCGTCCACCGGCGCGAGGGTCCTCCAGGGACCCGGGGAGAACGCCGGCGTCGTGGATCTCGGTGGCGGGCTCGCGGTCGCGTTCAAGGTCGAGAGCCACAACCACCCGTCCGCGGTGGAGCCGTTCCAGGGGGCGGCGACCGGAGTCGGAGGGATCCTTCGAGACATCGTCGCGATGGGGGCACGGCCGGTTGCGCTTCTCGATGGACTCTGGTTTGGCAGCCCCGATGACCGGTTCTCCCGCGCGGTCGGCGGAATCGGCCACTACGGCAACTGCGTCGGGGTGCCGACCGTCGGTGGCGAGGTTGTGTTCGACGACCGGTACGCATCGAACTGTCTGGTCAACGCGATGTGTGTCGGGCTCCTCCCCTCCGACCGTTTGATGAGCGCGAAGGCGGGGATGACCGGCGCGCAGCTCGTTCTCTACGGCGCGACCACCGGACGGGACGGGATCGGCGGGGCATCCGTGCTCGCCAGCCAGGAACTCGACGCGGCGGCGACCGGGAAGCGGCCATCGGTGCAGATCGGGGATCCGTTCACCGGGAAACGGCTGATCGAGGCGTCACTCGATCTGGTCGAGCGGGGTCTCGTCCTCTCGCTGCAGGACTGCGGCGCGGCAGGGCTCGCATCGTCGCTCGCCGAGATGGCGTCCGACCACGGGATCGACGTGCTGCTCGACCGCGTCCCGCTGAGGGAGGAGGGGATGGAGCCCTGGGAGGTGATGATCTCGGAGTCGCAGGAGCGGATGGTCGCGATCGTCGAATCCGGGTCGCTCGCCGAAGTCGAGGCGGTGCTCGACCGGTGGGGGCTCCACCGCGCGGTGATCGGTGAGGTCACCGACGACGGGGTGCTGCGCGCGATGTGGCACGGGGACGAGGTCGGCGCGATCCCCGCCCGCCTCCTCACCGACGAATGCCCGCGATACGACCTCCGCCCGGTCGCGCGCGCCCCGATCCCCGAGCTTCCAACCAGTGTCCCGCCGGTCGCGGAGGCGCTTCCCGCGCTTCTCTCGTCCCCGCAGCTCCGTTCGCGGGCGTTCGTGACGCGCCGCTACGACCAGCTCGTCCAGTCGCGCACCGTCCGACGCCCCGGGCTCGACGCGGCGGTGTTGCGTCTCCGGCCCGGCTGGAACGGGATCGCGGTGTCGCTGGACAGCCAGGGGCGTGTGGGGACGCTCGACCCGCTCACCGGTGGTGCGCTCGCGGTGCTCGAGGCCGCGCGGAACGTCGCGTGCACGGGGGCGGAGCCGCTTGCGATCACCGACTGTCTCAACTACGGCAACCCGGAAAAGCCCGAGATCGCATGGGAACTTGCCCGCGGGATCGAGGGGATCGCTCTCGGCTGCGAGGCGCTCGGGATTCCGGTCGTCTCGGGGAACGTGTCGCTGTACAACGATACGGAGGGTCGCTCGATCCCGCCGACAGCCGCGATCGGGTGTCTCGGACTCGTCGCGGACGTTCGACGGGTACCGCGCGGCTGGCGGGCGGGCGATGTCGTCGTGCTCGCCCGATCGGCCACGCCGCTCACCCTCGCGGGCTCGGAGGCGCAGGCGCGCTGGGGGACTGTGAGCGGCTCGCCCGTGCCTCGATCTCGGTTCCGGTCGGATCCACCTCGACCTGCCCGGGAGCGAAC
>CAYXAS010000058.1:0-12105 GCA_964461665.1 uncultured Gaiellales bacterium | reverse complement strand
GCAGCCCGACCACCCATCAGCCGCGTCTCACACGTCTGTGGTCAGTACAGCTAGGAGAGCGGCGACTCCTCGCGGATCGTGTCGCCGATCTCGATCGTCCCCGCCCCGACGATGTCGGCTCGGATCCCGCCCCGATGGACGAGACCACGGAGCGTCCCCGGTGTGAGCCGTTCGAGGTGGGCGCATGGCTCAGCCCGACGTCGCCCGAAGCAGGCGACCTCGCCGATCAGGAACGGCTTGCCGATGAGAGCGTCGAGATCGATGCCGCGGGTGACGACGTTGCGGCGGGCCTGCTCCGGCGAGATCCGTGCGCCGCGGGCTTCGAGCTCGTCGAGCGCCTCGGCCTCGATCAACGTGATGTCCTGACCGAAGCGCCGAGGGTCGGACGAGAAGGTGCCGGTGCCGTCCTGGTACCGGTCGCCGTCGATCCCGCCCGGACGTGCAACAACCGACGTGCACGCCACCGCGTCCGCGGAACCACGCGCCGCGATCATCAGCGCGACGACCTCCCCACCCTGCGTCCGAGCCGGTTCCGCGACGGGGAACCCCACGAGCGACCCACGCCGATCGAGCGGGACGGGAAGGAGCCCTTGCTGGATCTCGAGCGCTCGGCCATCGCCGAGCGGATCGTGGATCGGGCCAGAGGGCTCGCCGAACATGAGGACGGGCCGCCAGCCCGTCGATGACCGTTCGTCGGCGGCGAGAGCGATCCAGCTCCCGGGCCACGCGAAGGTCTGCGGATCCCTGACGTGGGCGAACCTCCAGTTCCGGGTTGCGAGCCAGTCGTTCATCAACGCAACCGGACGATCCCCCTCCGGTGCGGGTACCGCGCCCTCGGGGAGGCCGAACGCCTCCGCCGTCAGCGCCGCGAACGCGTCGGCGACGACCGCGGTCGACAGTCCGTTCATCGGGAACACACGCGGGTAGTCATCCGCTCGCAAGCCCCTGTGCACGCATCGCCCGACGATACGCGACGGCAACCGCGTCGAACGCGAGGTGCAACTCGTCGGCGAGGTCGAAGGGCACCCGCTCGGGACGCTGCGACTCGGCGACCGCACGGTCCTGCTCGAAGATCACATCCTCGAAGCGCTGCAGAATCTCGACCGGCTGGTCGTGGTCGTAGTTGCGCCCGATCACCAGAAACCCGGTGCAGTCGCTCGGCCCGACCGGCTGCGACACGAACAGGTAGATCATCCCGCGCTCGCCGCCCCACCCGACGCGGAGCACGATCGTGTACGGCAGGTGCAGCTCGTAGCGGCTGCGCCGTTCGGGCACCTCGCTCACGTCGTTCGCGAAGACTGGGAACTCGTCGGTGTTCGGCGCCTCCGGGCGCACGATCGAGTAGTGGAGGACGTGGGCGACCGTGTCCACCGTGTGCGCCGGCACCACAGGGCGCTCGGGATCACCGAGAAGCCCAGGATGGAGCCAAGGGAAGTGCCCGAAGTCCGTGAAGTTCTCGATCTGGCGCGAGGAGTCGGTGCGCCAGCTGTACGGGCCGCACGGGATCCACTGCCAGTCGGACGCCCCGAACTCGGGGACAGCGGCGAACGGGAATCGCGGCTCGTCGAGCGCCGCCCAGACGAGGCCGAACCGCTCCTCGCAGCGATAGGCGGGAACCCTCGCCTTGGCCGGCACGCGGGTGGGATCCGCGAGTTGCGGGATCGCCACGCACCGCCCGTCCGTCCCGTAGCGCCAGCCGTGGTACGGGCAGACGATCTCGTCGCCCGAAACACGCCCGAGCGACAGCGCGGTTCCGCGGTGGATACAGAGATCGCTCATCACCCTCGCCTGGCCGGTCGAGTCGCGCCAGAGCACCAGTTCCTCGTCGAGCAGTCGGGATCGAATCGGTCCCGCGAGCAGAGCGTCCGCACGCGCGACGGGGTGCCACACCGCGCGCAGTGCTCCGAGGTCGGGGATGGCAGCGGGAGCGGTGGATGCCACTGGCCGCGGACGCTATCGCGGAGAGCGACCAGCGTGGAGCCTTGCCGTCTCCCTCTCATGGGCTCAGCGCGCAGGTCGGACCCGGGCGCCGCTCCGACGCGGCGCACCCCGCGCCAGCGAGCGCGCTACGACTCGGTGTCGCCGGTCGGGATCCGGTGGATCCCGAGCACCCGGTCGATGAGCATGTTCTGGAAGCGGTGCACCGACTCCTCGAAGCGGTAACACATGCGTCCGCCGGTGTAGGCGGGGTCGGTCAGCCCGCGCTGGACACGCTCGACGATCTCGATGTCCTCACGATTCACCTCGTCCCAGAAGCCAACGAGCGCATCGATCTCTGCATCGAGTCCCGGGCCTGCTGCCTCGATCACCTCGGGATGCGCGAGCAGGTAGGCGGTCTCCTCGGTCAGTCCCGCCGCGGTCGGACGGGTGAGCAACAGGAACGTGTGGTTGGGGAGGACGTTCAGCGCGATGTTCGGGAAGAGCCACGCGAATCGGGCACTGGTCGCGTCGTTCTCGCTCAGGGTCGAGAGCGCGGGCATCCCTTTCCAGCCGCCGTCCTCGGTGTTGGCGGCGATCGGCGAGGTGCAGAACCCGACGTACATCCCGCTCCCCTGCCAGCGGTGGTGATCCGCCATCGGCGACACCTTCACGAGTCCCGGGTGGACCCAGGGCAGGTGGTAGTACTCCATGAAGTTCTCGCCGATCAACTTCCAGTTCGCCTCAATCCGGTACTCGACCCGGCGCAGAAGACGGTTCTCGGAGAGGCGGTAGCCAACAGTCCCCGCAACGAGATCGCCGAGCTCCTCGTCGAGCGGAGGGGTCCCCGGGTCGAGGCAGACGAACACGAGACAGCCCCACTCGGCCACGCGGGCGGGATGGAGACCGTGGTCGGCCTTGTCGAACACCTTCACCGTCGACATGTCGAACAGGTGACGCTGGTCGTCGGGGATCCCCGCCTCGGGGGTGAAGAGCGGGGTGCCGAGACACGCGCCGTCGAGGTCGTACGCCCATGCGTGGTAGGGACACTGGAAGAACCGCTCGACGCAGCCGCTTCCCTCCACGAGGCGTGCGCCCCGGTGGCGGCACACGTTGTGGTGCGCCCGAAGCTCACCCGAGGCGTTGCGACACACGATCAGCGAGCGACCCGCAACCTCGACCTCGACGAACTGTCCGGGCTCCGCGACCTCGTCGGTCACGCACACGGGCACCCACGAACGCCCGAACACCCGCTCCTGCTCGAGCGCATGGAACTCGGTCGAGACGTAGGCGTCGGGAATGAGGGTCGAGGCGTACTCGACCGGGAGCCGGGTTGCGCGGTAGGTCTCCTCGCGGGTAAACGCGTCCGGGGCGAGCGGCCGCGCGGGATTGCCGATCGCGGCCGAGTCTCCCGACGCGGTGAGACGAGTCTTCAACTCCACACTCCTTCTACGTCAGCGCCTCGGACGGTACGGCAACGCCATGACCGACCGCCCTTCTCAACGGAACGGGACAGGGCGTGGCCGCGCGACCAGCACATCGCTTCCACCCGCCGCGTCAGCGTCTCGAAGTGCGCCGACGCTCAGGTCCGACGGAGGTAGGCGTCCGACCCGTCGAGCCAGTCCTGGCGCGGCGGCGAGAAGATGTCTACGTCGAGCGTCGCCTCCAACGCCTCCGCGCGATGCGGGAGCCACGATGGGATGTGCAGCACCTCGCCCGCTCGGACATCCACGACCTCGGATTCGTCCTCGCCGAGCCAGAACCGCAACACGCCCTCCAGCATCCAGCTGACCTGTTCGTTCTCGTGCGAGTGCTGCGGGACGATCGCGCCCTTCTCGAGATACACCTGCGTCAGCATCACGCGCTCGCCCGTGATCAGCCGGCGCTCGAGACCCGGCTTCACGAGCTCCTTCGGCATCGCGTCCCAGCGGTGGAGTGTCGCTCTTGCCTCGCCCATCGGATCCCTCCTCGTCGCGTTGGATTGGCGCAGTCGGATGCTGACGGTAGCGTGCGCCGCCTGCACAGTTTCGTCGTTCTCTCGCACCCTGAGCCGTCGTCATTCGCGGCAGCGCTCGCCCGTGCTGCTGCGGGATCTCTCGGCACCCCTCTCGTCGATCTGTACGCGGACGGGTTCGAGCCGCGCCTCTCCGCCGCGGATTTCACGGAACGGGCGACGCCCGAGCGCCTGCAGCCGATGGACGAGCAGGCCCACGCGAGCCGAACCGGGACGTTCGCGCCCGATCTTGCGCCGTATATCGACCGCCTCCGCGCCTGCGATCTACTCGTCCTGGTGCAGCCGCTCTGGTGGTTCTCGATGCCCGCAATCGCGAAAGGGTTCATCGACCGTGTGTTCGCAAACGGCGTCGCATACGACTATCCGGGAACGCCGCCGTGGACAGGCCCGCTCCAGGACAAGCGGGTGCTCCCGATCTTCACCAGCTCCTATGCGGAGGACGATTTCGTCCCCGGCCGCGCAGGCTCGGTCGATCAGGTGCTCTTCCCGATCCTCTACGGCACCCTCGCGTACACGGGGATGCAGGTGCTCGCACCCTTCATGGCGTTCGCGGCGAACAGCGTCGATGGCGAGACGCGCGCGGGCTACCTCACCGCGTTGCAGCAACGCCTCACGGGGATCGCAGCCGAGACGCCGCTCACGCTCGCCGCGCGCTGAGCGCGACGCAGGCCGCGTCGATTCGGCAGCCGGGGCGTAATCCGATTCCACCGCCCGCTCGGAAGTAGGATCGCCGCGAGGACGTGAGCACGCGCGTCGAGAGCACACCCGCAGGCCTGCCGGCCGCTGACCTCGCGGCGCTCGCCGATGCCGCGCGCGAGCGCTATATCGCGCGCAACCCCGAGTCCGCGCGACTCCACGCCGAACGCGTGCGCGTGATGCCCGGCGGAAACACGCGGACGACAATCCACGTCGAGCCGTTCCCGCTCACGATCGTCCGCGGCGAAGGCGCGCACGTGACCGATGCGGACGGACACGTATACGTGGATCTGCTCGGCGAGTACACCGCGGGCCTGTACGGACACTCCCACCCCGTCGTGCTCGGAGCGATTCGCACCGCGCTCGACGACGGGATGACGTTCGCCGCCCCGAACGTCCACGAGGGGAGGCTTGCCGCGATGCTCTGCGAGCGGTTCCCCTCACTCGAGCTCGTCCGCTTCTGCAACTCCGGCACCGAGGCGAACCTGCTCGCGCTCACGCTCGCGCGGGTCACGACCGGGAAGCAGGCGGTGATGGTGTTCGCCGGCGGGTACCACGGCGGGGTGTTCATGTTCGAGACCGCGGCGGGCTCGCCCGTCAACGTGCCGATCCCATTCGTCGTCGCCGAGTTCAACGACATCGACGGAGCAACCACCGCGATCGAGCGCCACGCCGACGAGCTCGCGGCCGTGATCGTCGAGCCGGTGCAGGGGGCGGGTGGCGTCTTCCCCGCACACCCCGCGTTTCTCGAGGCACTGCGCGAGGAGACCGCGCGGCACGGGGTGCTCCTCGTCTTCGATGAGGTGATGACCTCGCGGCTCTCGACCGGAGGGATGCAGCGGGCGCTCGGGATCACACCCGACCTGACGACGGTCGGGAAATACCTGGGCGGGGGGTTCGCGTTCGGGGCGTTCGGTGGTCGCGCCGATCTGATGGCGCGCTACGACCCGACGAACCCCGGGGCGCTCCCACACGCGGGGACGTTCAACAACGCCGTCCTCACGATGGCCGCAGGTGTCGCCGGGCTCGAGCTCTACGACGAGGCTGCCGCCACGCGGTTGAACGCGCTCGGCGACCGACTTCGCGATCGACTCAACGCGTTCGCCGCCGCCCACGACCACGTCTTCTGCGTGACCGGCCACGGGTCGATGGTCGGCCTCCACTTCGCCCGCGGTCCGTTGCACCGGCGGTCGGATGCGCCACGGCAGCCGCTCCTCGAGGGGCTCCTCCACCTGCATCTGCTCGAACGCGGCTACACGTACGCGCGCCGCGGGTTCGTCGCGCTGTCGCTCCCGCTCACCGAGACCGAGGTCGACGGGTTTGCGGACGGGATCGAGGAGTTCCTACTCGGCCTCCGCTCGGCCGCCTGAGCGACTCCGCACCGCACAACTCCCTGGAACGACGTGGGGGGAGCCGGTCGGCTCCCCCCACGCGTCGTCCGTTGACCCCAGGTGCTACGCGGAGTCACCCTCGTTGATGAACCGCCCGGCGTGCTCGAACTTGGCGGACTTGGTGGAGCGGAGGTAGAGCGCATACGCGAGCGCGGTGATCGGCACGAGCCAGCCGATGATCCCGAGCAGCGTGATGTCGATCTCGAACCCGCCCCACGGCCCGATCTGGCCGAGTTCCTTGACGTAGAGCACATCGCCAGCAGCGAGCGAACTGAGGTACTTGTAACAGAGGTACATCACCACGATCTGGGCACCGAAGCCGATCCAGGGTGCCACCGTCGTCTTCCACCAGTGCTGCTCGGAGGCGGGCTGGCGACGGAAATGCCCCCACACTGCGAGCGACGTCAGCGCCTGGACGAGGACGATCCAGATCACGCCCTGCACCGCGATCCAGTAGTACACGTCGAGCCCCGACCGGCCTGCGAGAGCGAACACGACGCAGACCGCAGCGCCAGCGATGGCATGGACGACGACCGCGTTGTGCGGCGTCCCGTGCTTCGCATGCGTGCGCCCGAGCCTCGAGGGAAGCAGCCCTTCGCGGCCGAGCGCGTACGTGTAGCGGAGCCCGGCGTTGTTGAGGGCGGCCGCGCACGCGAACGCGCCGGTGATGATGAAGATCTCCATCAACTCACCGAGCCACGGTCCGATCATCTGCTCGGCGGCCACGACGTTGAAGTTCATGTAGTCGACGGCCACTTCGCTGCCCCACACGGAGGTCACCCCAGCGCTCAGCGCATCGAACGCCTCGTTCGCGGGACCGTATGAGCTGACCGCCGCCCACGATGCGAGCGTGTAGAGCAGGCCGACGAACACGCAGGAGACGTACACCGCGATCGGGATCACGCGATGCGGGTCCTTTGACTCCTCCGCATAGTTCGGCGCCGCTTCGAACCCGACCCACGACCAGAACGCGATGAAGATGCCGAGCCCGAAGGCGACGCCCTTGAACGCGTTCCACGGGAGCACCGGGTCGATCGAGACACCGCTGTTACCGCCCTGCCCGAAGATCCCAACCGTGAAGATGATGATGATCGCGAGCTCGGCGAGCAGCGCGACTCCAAGCACCTTCGCAGAGATCGGGATATCGAAGAAGCCGAGCAGCGCGATCCCCGCGATCCCGATCAGCGCGAACCAGATCCAGTGGATCGGATCGGAGTTGGTCACTTCCGCCACCTTCGACTGCGCGAACGCGGCGAAGCCACCGATCAGCGAGACACCGAACAGGATGTACGCGGCAGACAGGATGAGGCCGGACATCAGCCCCAGCGACCTGCCAAGCCCGATGCTGACGTAGGTGAACATGCCGCCAGCCGCTCGAAACTTTCGCGCCATCTGGACGTAGCCCACCGAGAAGATCGTCAGGACGATCGTGGTGAACAGGAACGCGGCTGGCGCGTACTTCTCGTTGCCTGCGCCGACGATGAACGGGAAGTTGAACATGAAGACGGCGAGCGGAGCGGAGCCGGTGACACAGAGGAACAGCACCGACGTAAGCCCGAGCGAGCCGCCCTTCAACTTCTGAACATCTGCACGGCCGCTGATATCGACCGAGTTGTTTGACACTTGGACCTCCGAAGCTGTGGACCGCTCTGCCTGACCGGTGGGCAGCTCGTCCGGTGTGTACAGGGAAGGCGCCATCTTCTCGCATTCCGGTCGAGAATCCAAGTTGGTGCTTCCCGTTGCAAGCCGGGACTCCTCCCCGCTGCGGTCCAGCCGTGTGGGAGCGGCCCTTCTGCGCGGAACCACCGACCGCCACGGGCGCCACCGTGGGATAGTCCCTCGCGATGTTCGAGCATCTCCTCTCCCCCCTCAAACTCGGTCCGGTGACGATCCCGAACCGAGTCGTCTCCACCGCGCACCAGACGACACTCGTCCACGACCACCTTCCGACGGGCGCGTTCGTCGCCTACCACGAGGAGCGTGCGCGCGGCGGGACGGGGCTCATCGTCCTCGAGGCGACCGCGATCCACCCCTCGGGACTCCTCACCCCGCACACGCTCGCCGGGTTCGAGCCGCGGATGGCAGACGGGTACCGCCGCGTCGCCGATGCCGTCCACCCGCACGGGACGAAGCTTTTCGTCCAACTGTTCCACGGCGGTCGTGAGCAGATCCAGAGCGCACCACGCGCCCCCGTCGTCGGCCCCTCGGCGGTGCCGAGCCAGCGGTTCCGGACGGAGCCGCGCGCGCTGCGAGCCGGGGAGATCGACGAGCTGATCGAGGGATACGCCACCGGCGCGCGGATCGCTGCCGAGGGCGGGCTCGACGGGGTCGAGCTCTCGGCAGCCCACTCCTATCTCCTCGCCGCGTTCTTCACCCCGTCGCTCAACCAGCGAGACGACGAGTGGGCAGCGGGGCCAGGGCTGCTGCTCGCGGTGATCGACGCGGTGCGCGCCGCTGCGCCCGAGCTCGCGATCTCGATCCGGCTCTCCGCCGACCCCGCAGCCGGTACGGCACCGGGGGTTGCGCGCCTCCTCGAGGGGCGCGTCGATGTCCTCTCCGTCACGCTCGGCGACTCGCCGAGCTATGTCGGCTCGTCGCTCATCGTCCCACCCCCGCCCGTCCCCGAAAACGAGATCGTCGCTCGCGTGGATGAGTTCCGGACGGCGCTCCCGCTGGTCGCGAATGGCCGCATCGTCGAACCCGAGGCGGCGGAGGAGCTGATCGCGAGCGGCCGCGCGGACGCGGCCGGAATGAACCGGGCGCTGATCACCGATCCGACTCTCGTCGCCAAGCTCCGCACCGGCCGGAGGGCCGACGTCGTGCGCTGCATCGGGTGCAACGCCTGTATCGCCCACTACCACGCGGGTACCGGGATCATCTGCGCCGCCAACATCCGGACCGGGCGCGAGAACGAGGTCCCCGTGACCCCGCGGGCCACACGGCCGCTACGCGTCGTCGTCGTCGGCGCTGGCCCCGCAGGACTCGCGGCCGCGACCGAGGCCGCCGCTGCTGGCTGCTCGGTCGTCCTGCTCGAACGGGGAGACCGGATCGGCGGGCAGACCGCGCTCGCCGCCGCCTCCCCGGGGCACGCGGAGACGGCACGCGCGCTCGCGGCGAACTTCCAGCACATGCTCGGACGTCACGGCGTCGACGTCCGACTCGGGGTCACGGCGGATCCGGAGACGGTCGCTGCGCTCAACCCGGATGCGGTGGTCGTCGCGACGGGCGCCAGCCCGTACGCGCCACCGGTCGCGCTCGACGGCGTCGCCGTCGCCCGTGCCTGGGACGTGCTCGCCGCACCGCCTCGCGACGCGACGCTCGATGTCGTCGTCGCCGACTGGGGCGGTGACCCCTCAGGTCTCGCTGCCGCCGAGACACTGATTGCGGCGGGTCACCGAGTGACGCTCGTCGTTGCGTCGGTCGCCGTCGGGGAGAGCGTCCACCAGTACTTCCGCACGCAGGCCCTCAAGCGCCTCTACGGAGCGGGTGCCACCGTCGAGCACCACCTCGCGCTCGCGGGCGCAGAGTCGGGCGCCGCGCGGTTCCGCAACGTGTTCGCCGCATCGGTCAAGCGGACGATCCCATGCGACCTGCTCGTCGTCTCCGCAGGCCGTGTCCCGGAAGATCGACTCGCCCCTGCGCTCGCGACCCTGGGCGTCCCGGTCGAGGAAGCGGGCGACTGTCTCTCCCCCCGCTCGATCGAGGAGGCGATCCTCGAGGGGACGCTCGCGGCGAGGCGGATCGCGGCGCAGTGACGCTCACCGCGCTCGAACAGCGCGTCGTGGACGAGATCGCGGGACGCGAGGCGGCGCTCATCGAACTCGCAAGCGCGCTGATCGCCTTCGACACCACGACCCATGCGGTTGGCGACGGCCCGCGCGACGAGGAGCGGCTCCAGCGCCTGCTTGCCGACCGGCTCGACGCAGGCGGCTTTGAGACGGCTCTCGTCACACCCGACGCGGATGCCCTGCGACCACACCCGATGGTCCCCGACGGGCTCTCGTTCGAGGGGAGGCCACAGCTCGTAGCCCGCCTGCGCGGACGTGGCGGCGGTCGGACGCTTCTCCTCAACGGGCACGTGGATGTCGTCTCGGTCGAGCCGCGTGGCGACTGGACGGGTGACCCGTTCGTCGCCGAACTACGCGACGGCTCGCTCGTCGGACGCGGGGCGTGCGACATGAAGGGGGGCGTCGCCGCGATGGTGCTCGCGGCGGAGACGCTGGCGCGGTTGGCGATCCCCCTCGCTGGGGATCTCCTCGTGAACACCGTGACCGAGGAGGAGTCGACCGGCGCGGGCGGTCTCGCATCGGCGCGATCGCTCCAGGCCGACGGCGCCATCGTCCCCGAGCCGAGCAGCCTCGCGGTGTGGGTCGCCTGTCGCGGCTCTCTGCTTCCGCGGATTCATGTCGTGGGGCGCGCGGGTCACGCGGGGATCGCACCGCTGCCACCCGACGAAGGTGGCCCCGTGAACGCGATCGAGAAGGCCGCGATCCTGCTCGAGGCGATCCGCCGGCTGCGCGACGAGTGGGCGCTGCGACCGCGCCACCCGTATCTCTCGCCCGCGGATGCGGTCCCGACGATGATCCAGGGGGGCGAGTGGCTCGTCTCCTACCCGGCACGCTGCGTGCTCGACGTCCATCTCGAGTACCTCCCGGAGTGGGCTGACGAGCACGGGTGGGGCTCGCGTGTGAAGACCGAATTCGCCGAGTGGATCGCCGCGGCGGCCGCCGCCGATCCCTGGCTTCGCGAACATCCGCCCCGGATCGACTGGGTCGCGGGGGAGGTGCCACCCGCCGAGGTCGCCGAGGACGACCCCCTCGTCAGGGCACTCGTCGCGGCGCAGGAGAGCCTCGGTCGGACTGCGCCGCTCGGCGGTCTCGATAACTGGCACGACGGCGCGACGCTGACCGTCGAGGCGGGGATCCCCGCGGTCTGTTTCGGCCCTGGCGACATCCACCGTGCGCACACCGTGGACGAGAGCGTCCCGGTCGCCGACCTCGTTGCCTGCGCGCAGGGGATAGCGGTCGCTGCGATCCGCTTCTGCGGTCTCGCCGCGCCGTAGGCTGCGTCAGATGGACGGGGACGCCCGCCAGGGGGACGCAGGATGAGCCGCGTGCTCTGCGAGCCGTCGTTCCCACTCGCACCGATCCGGAAGGCGCTCGCCGGAACCGACGTCGAGGCCGTCACCGCCGAACCGCCATGGACGGGGGACGATGTCGTCGGCGTCGTCTCCTTCGAGCACCCCGTCACCGCCGCGGACATCGGTCGCCTGCCGCAACTCCGCGTGGTCGTCACTCCGAGTGTCGGGTTCGACCATCTCGACCTCGAGGCCGCGAGCACGGCCGGTGTCTGGGCCTGCAACGTGCCCGACTACTGCATCCGCGAGGTGGCCGATCATGCGCTCGCACTCCTTCTCTCGCTCGCGCGTGGGGTGGCAGAACTCGACCGCAGCGTCCGCGCTGGTGGCTGGACCCACACCCCGGCGGGAGTCCTGCGACGCGTGGACGAGATCCGGCTCGGAATCGTGGGGTTCGGCCGGATCGGGCGCGCGCTCTCTGGTCGAGCGCTCGCACTCGGAATGGATGTCGCCGCGACAGACCCCTACGTGGGCGACGACGAGATCCGTGCGGCAGGCGTCCGCCCGCTCCCACTCGACGGGTTGCTGCGCTGGTGCAACGCCGTGTCGGTGCACACGCCTCTGACCGACGAGACGTGCGGCCTGCTCGACCGCGAGCGGCTCTCGCTCCTCCCGGACGGCGCATACGTTGTGAACGTCGCGCGTGGCCCGATCGTGGAGATGACCGCGGTGCTCGACGGACTCGCGTCGGGGCGCATCGGGGGCGCTGCGGTGGACGTGCTCGACGTCGAACCACCGACGCCCGAAGCCCCCGCACCCACCGCGCCGCGGCTGATCGTCACCCCGCATGCGGCCTGGTACAGCGCCGACGCGCACGAGGAACTGTTCCGCCGGGCCGCGGAAGCGGTTGCGGACGCGCTCGCGGGAAGGCGCCCCGCGAGCGCCCTCAACGACCTCTAGCTGGACTAACCACACACCTTCGAGACGCCTGATCGCGTCCGAGCCTCCCG